>JAZQTV010000057.1:0-55325 GCA_045630945.1 Clostridia bacterium | reverse complement strand
TTATTACCGAAATCGCTATCGAAGAAGGTCTCCACTTCGCTATCCGTGAAGGCGGCAGAACAGTTGGCGCTGGTATCGTAAGTGCTATCATTAAGTAATTAAAAATTACTAAATTAAAAGCAGTGCTTTGCACTGCTTTTTATTTTTTTTGTTCCTTTATTTCGCAATTTAAAATATGCACCGCCAATAGCTTGGGGTGCATACGTTAATTATTCGATTATCATATCGATCTGAGCAGTTCTTTCCTCACCTTTTTCAAGGGGATAAAGGTCTTTTTTAGTTTCAAGATCGTCAACCACGTTGTAATATGCAGGAACGCTTTGCCAAGGCTCAATACAAACGTAGGGTGCATCGGTTTCGGGCTTGTGCCAGAAGCCAACGTACTGCATATCGGGGTATTTAACCGTAACACTTCTGTTGGTTTTGTCAGATTTAAGCGAAACCGTGTGGCAAACGTCACGAAGGAAGATCGCACCGTTGTCAAAAAGGTTGTGCTTAAGGTCAAAACGCTTACCGTCGATAAGGGGGAATGGAGAGGTGTTATCTGTGAAAAAGCAATGATCAAACTCTAATCTGCGTGCAGGCTTTTCGCACTTAAATTCAATGTAATAATCCTCAAAACCACCGTTATCAAGGGGAACGTTAAAGCCGGGATGACCGCCGAATGCAGAATACATGGTGTTATCGCCTAAGTTTTTGGCGGTATACTTCATTTCGATGGTATTTTTGTTAAGGGTGTAGTCAACGTAATATTCAAAATCGAAGGGATAAATCTTTTTTGTTTCCTCGTTAGCCTTTAACAAGAACGAAAGAGTAGTATCGGTTTGCTTAATCATTTCAAAATCAGAAACCTTTGCAAAGCCGTGAAGTATCATTTCATAGGTGTTTCCCTTGTATTTATAGATACCGTCGGTAAGTCTGCCGCAAATGGGGAACAGGTTGCAAGCCCTGCCTGCCCAATAGGTTGCGTCACCTTGCCACAAATATTCACAACCGTCCTTGATTATGGACATCATTTCGGCGCCCCTATCGGAAACGGTAAGAGTAATAAAGTCATTTTTGATAGTGTAATTCATAAAAAATCTCCTTAATCTGTGTTTTCGTATATTGTAACACAAATACTTGTGTATTTCAACAAAATTATAGTAGAAAAATCAATAAATATATGATACAATAGTTTAAAAGGAAGGTTTTTTATTATGAAGAAGATATTAGCACTGATTCTTGCATTAATGCTATTGTTTTCCGTCGGTTGCGGCGGCAATAGCGAAACTGCATCAGCACCAACTGCCACACCAACCGCTACGGCTATCGTAAGCGCTAACGATGGGCTTGAGGTGTATTTTATTGACGTTGGTCAGGCAGACAGCATTCTTGTGGTTCAAGGCGAAAGCACAATGCTTATTGACGGCGGTAACGTTGCCGACGGCCCCGACGTTGTGCGCTTTATAAAAAACAAAGGAATTTCAACCCTTGATGTTGTGGTTAATACCCACGCCCACGAGGATCACGCAGGCGGACTTGCCACTATTGTTGACGAGTTTACCGTTAAAAAGATATATGCACCCGTAAATTCGTATAATTCCGTTTGTTTTTCCGAGTTCGTTGATGCGGCAGGCAGACAGTGCGGCATCACCCTGTGCAAGAAGGGTATGAACTGGAATATAGGCAACGCAAAGGTAAGCGTGTTCTGGCCACAGGATGCGGCATCTCAGGATACAAACAACACAAGCATCGTTTTAAAGCTTGTTTACGGCAATATTTCCTATCTGTTCACAGGCGATGCTGAACAGACGGCAGAAAGCGCAATGGTAAACGCAGGATGCGACCTTAAGGCTGATATTCTTAAGGTAGGTCATCACGGCTCGTCGACCTCGTCAAGTTATCTGTTCTTAAGAACGGTGCTTCCGCAGGTTGCAATCATTTCAGTTGGCGAGGGCAATTCCTACGGTCATCCCGAAAAGGTGGTGCTTGACCGCTACGCACAGGCGGAAATTAAGGTGTACCGCACCGATGAAGTGGGCACTATCTGCGTTTCTACCGACGGCAAGACCATAAAGACGACCTATAACGGCGTTACCGATGAGGCAGTTAAGCAGACCGCCACACCCGCCCTTACCGAAACGTATTATATAGGTAACAAAAACTCAAAGAAATTCCATTATTCAACCTGTACGGGACTTCCTAAGGAGGAAAACAGAGTTGAGTTTGATTCAAGGGAAACGGCAATCAACAACGGATATTCTCCTTGCGGCATATGCAAGCCCTAATTTAAAGAAAAGGAATTATGTAATATGAAAAAAACAACTACAATTTGCTTTGCAAATAATAAAGGCGGCTCCGGAAAATCCACCACCTGCTCAAACGTTGGTTATTCCTTGGCTGAAAGCGGAAAAAAGGTGCTTCTTATTGATGGTGATATGCAGCTTAACTTATCCCTTTCCATTTTTGATGAGGATACGGTGCTTGATGTTGCAAGGGGCGAGAAAAACCTGTACTATGCTATTAAGGAGCAAAAGGACCTTAGTGATTTCATATACGAAACACCCTATAAAAACCTTGATATTATACCATCTTCAACCTTGATGAGCGGTATGGAGTACGAGCTTTTTACCAAGTGGCAGCGTGAGCTTATTTTAAAAAAATGCCTTAAAACAGTTAAGGAAAGCGGAAAATACGATTATATCCTTATCGATGCACCGCCCACACTTGGCGGCTGGGCAATGAACTTACTTTGCGCATCCGATTTCCTTATCATTCCCGTTGAAGCAAGCCCGTGGGGATTGTTCGGTCTTGCAAATATGTTTGAATTCTATTCTGCAGTAACCGATATTAACCCCGAACTTAAGGTGCTTGGTATTGCGGTTACAAAGGTAAACGAGCGCAAAAACTACTTTAAGCAGACGTTCCAGTCACTTAAGGAAATGAAGGATTTTTACGTATTCAATTCATACGTTCGTGTAGATAGCACAATTGAATGGGCACAGGATGCCGGCAAGCCTGTGGCGGCGTTTAAAAAGTCAAGCCGCGCGGCAGAAGAATACGAAGCGCTGGCGGCGGAAATTCATAAGCAAGTGCTTAAAGCAAAATAATAAAAAACAAAAAAACCTGCAATCATTGCAGGTTTTTTTGTTTCTGTTTTAGAATATGCTGTAATTGAATACGACTGCGGCAAAAACTATTGAAACCATTGAAAGTAACTTAATAAGAATATTAATTGCAGGGCCTGCGGTATCCTTAAAGGGATCGCCTACCGTGTCGCCTACAACTGAAGCCTTATGACAGTCAGAGCCTTTTCCGCCGTGCACACCGCCTTCGATGTGTTTCTTTGCGTTATCCCATGCGCCGCCTGAGTTTGACATAAAGATTGCAAGCAGGAAGCCTGAAGCGGTTGCACCTGCAAGCATACCTACAACGCCTGTGGTACCAAGTATCAAACCAACGAATACGGGCACGATAACGGCAACAACGGTGGGAAGAATCATTTCTTTAAGGCTTGCCTTAGTGCAAAGATCAACGCACTTTGCGTAATCGGGTTCAGCCTTACCCTCCATTAAGCCGAGAATTTCTTTAAACTGACGGCGAACCTCAATAACAACGCTTTGTGCCGCACGTCCTACGGATTCCATCGTAAGTGCCGCAAACACGAAGGGCAAGCAAGCACCGATGAAAAGACCGACAAGAACAGTGGGATTCATAAGTGAAATGTTGTTAATAAGCTGTTCTGCAACGGGTGTCTCCTGTACTTTTTCAAATTCCTTGATCTTATCAATGTAGGAAGCCATAAGTGCAAGTGCGGTAAGTGCGGCAGAGCCGATTGCAAAGCCTTTGCCTGTTGCGGCGGTGGTGTTACCTAAAGCATCAAGGGCATCGGTCTTTTTGCGAACTGATTCGTCAAGACCTGCCATTTCTGCAATACCGCCCGCGTTATCGGCAACGGGACCGTAAGCATCGGTTGCAAGGGTGATACCCAAGGTTGAAAGCATACCAACTGCGGCAAGTGCGATTCCGTAAAGACCCATTTCGGCATTACCTGCGCCACCTGAAACGAAGAACGAAACAAGCACGCAAGCGGCAACTATTATTACGGGGAGTGCAGTGGAAAGCATACCCAGCGAAAGACCGCTTATAATAACGGTTGCGGCACCTGTTTCCGATGAGGAGGCAAGCTTCCTTGTGGGCTTAAACGAATCCGAGGTAAAGTATTCGGTAGCCTTACCGATAATAACACCGGAGATAAGACCTGCAAGAATGGGGAAATACAATTTGATATCGCCTAAAATGAAATATACAAGGGGAATTGAAGCAAGTGCAATAAGTATTGCCGAAAGGTTCGTACCACGGCTTAATGCGCTTAAGAGAGCCTTCTGACTTGCGCCTTCCTTGGTGCGAACAAGGAACGTACCAAGAACTGAACAGATAATACCAACTGCGGCTATAAGCAGGGGTAACGCCATTGCTTTTACATCGTTCATTGCCGCAATACCAAGTGCCGCTGCTGAAAGAACCGAACCAACGTAGGATTCATAAAGGTCAGCACCCATACCTGCAACGTCACCAACATTATCACCGACGTTATCGGCAATAACTGCGGGGTTACGGGGATCATCCTCGGGGATGCCTGCTTCAACCTTACCAACAAGGTCGGCACCAACGTCAGCCGCTTTTGTGTAAACACCGCCGCCAACACGTGCAAACAATGCCATTGAAGAAGCACCCATACCGAACGAAAGCATAGTTCTTGCTGTTTCAGCCGCTTCAAGATTAAACACAAACTTAAGCAGCAGATACCATATGGATATATCCAACAAGCCAAGACCAACCACCGTAAAGCCCATAACCGAGCCTGCGGAGAATGCAACGCGAAGACCTTTATTAAGGCTTTCGGAAGCGCCGTGGGCGGTACGCGCATTGGTGGCGGTGGCTATCTTCATACCGATAAAGCCTGAAAGTGCTGAGAAGAAGCCGCCCGTTATAAATGCAAAAGGCATAAACAGTGAAAGCAATCCGCAAAACGCCATTACGGTAAGGATAACAAACATTATTATAAAGAAGATACCTACTACTTTATATTGCCTTTTTAAATAGGCGTTTGCACCCTGACGTATAGATTGTGATATTTTTTGCATTTTCTCGTTTCCTTGAGAAAATTTCATAAGTTTCTTTGCGGTGAATGCGGCAAACAAAAGTGCCAAAAGCGAACACACAAAGGTTATAATAACCAAATAAAGTTCAAGTTTCAAAAAATCACTTCCTTTTTTAGTGGTAATTTTCATTATACAACCCTAATAAAAATGTGTCAAGCGAAACGGCATTGACTTTGTAATTTTTTTGTAATATAATGTATATAATAAGTTTAAGGGGATGTATTATGGATTTTTTTAAGTTTTCAAGCGCGCGTTATTCGGTAAGAAGCTTTGTTCAGGAGCATCTTGACAAGGAAACGGTAAACAAAATACTTAAGGCGGGGCATATTGCGCCCACGGGCTGTAACAATCAGCCCCAAAGAATACTCGTTATAAATACTGATGAATCCTGCGAAAAGCTAAAAAGGTGTACAAGGTGCCATTTTAACGCACCCTGCGCAATGCTTGTTTGCTATAATAAGGATGAATGCTGGACAAGAAAGTATGACGGTGAGCAATCGGGGGCAATAGATGCTTCCATCGTTACCACACATATGATGCTTCAGGCTTGGGACGAGGGTATAGGCACCTGTTGGGTAATGCATTTTGATCCCTTCAAAATGCGTGAGGAATTTAATATTCCCGAAAACGTTGTACCCGTTGCGCTTCTTGTAATGGGCAAGCCTGCGCCTGATGCGGCACCCATTCCCATGCACAGTCAGTACAGAAATATCGAAGAAACGGTTATGTACGACAGCTTTTAAAAGAAAAAGGATGCTTAAGCATCCTAAAGCACTGATAACCATTAGAAATACAACCCCCTGCAAATTATTGCAGGGGGTTGTTTCCTTTGTTGCACGTTTTTTTGCAAAATTCGGTCATTTGTGGAGTTGCAAAACCCTCTTTTTTGCTTTAAAGGGTTTCTCGAACTCTGACAGTCTGCTGACTTTATCAGCACTTTAGGACGTTTAAAAGTCCTTTTTTAATGTTGTTCAATTTTAGGAAAATCGTTATCTGTATCGTTGGTTGCCTGCACGTTATAGGTACCAAACTTGTTTACCATATCGCTGCAGGTTTTCGGGTCGCCCTCAACCAAGCTTTTCATAAATTTTTTGCCTAAGCCGTTCCTTTTCAAGATATTCACCCTGAAATAGCTTGTGCAGAATTTTTAATTATATACGCTTTATAAATTCCAAAGTAACCTTTGTTGAATTTTCCGATGCCTTCTTTAAAAACGTGGGATAGTCCATATGCGATGAATTATCCGCCGTATCGGAAATTGCACGCAGTACTACGAACGGTACCTTATTTATATATGCAACGTGACCGATTGATGCGCCTTCCATTTCGCAGGCAATGGCATCAAAATTCTTTAAAATGCCGTCTTTTTGCGAAACACTTGCAATAAATTGGTCGCCCGAAGCAATTATGCCTGTTTCGGTGTTGAGGTTAAAATTACGTATAACCTCCTGTGCAATGGAAGCAAGTCTTTCATCCGCAGGAATTTCAACGATGTTTATTCCCGATAAAAGACCTACGGGGTCACCGATGGGCGAGGTATCCATATCGTGCTGAACAACGCTTTTTGATACTGCAACGTCGCAAACGGAAAGCTTTGGGGTAAGGCTTCCTGCAACGCCTGTGTTAATAATAACGTCAGGTGCGTATTTAATAATCATCGTCTGTGCACAAACTGCGGCAAAAACCTTGCCTATTCCGCATTTGGCAATAACTATCTGCTTGCCGTAAAGCGTTCCCGAAACAAAATCAATACCGCTTACGGTTTCGGTAGTCTTGTTTTCTAAAAGAGCTTTGATGTTTTCAACCTCAACGTCCATTGCGCCTATAATGCCTATCATATTATTCACCTCTGTATGAAAAATCGTTCCAGTTTTCAAGTGCCTTAAGATATTTCCTTGCCTCGTTCTTTGCACTTTCAAGGTTTAATTCCTTGTAATTACCGCATTCCTTACGGCTGTTTCCAAAAACCTCACCCTCGTGGTCAATTATCTGCTTAAGGGTGGCTTTCGTAAGGTCAAGCACCTCTTGATCGGTCATATTTTTTACAAGCAGATAAAAGCCTGTTCTGCAGCCCATGGGACCAAAGTATATTATGTTATTGCCTTTTTCCGAAAAACGAATATAGGTCGCAAACATATGCTCCATGGTATGCATTGTAACGCTATCCATATAGCTGTCACAGTTAGGCTTGCGGGTGCGCAGGTCATAGGTGATAACGTCACCGTCGATGCGCGAAACGTACATTCCGGGAATAATAAAATCGTGGTCTACTTGAAAGCTTTTAATCTGTTTTTTCATAAATGTTTTTCCTTTGGCTGTTTATTTTTGACGAAAAATACTTGCAAATTTGATTTTTCGTGCTATAATATCTGTATGAATATAGGGCGGAGGTGAAAATAATGGCCTATAAGATCAATGATGATTGTATTGCTTGCGGTGCTTGCGCAGGTGCTTGCCCCGTTAGTGCTATCACTGAGGGTGACGGCAAGTACGTTATCGACGCTGAAACTTGCATCGAGTGCGGTGCTTGTGCAGATGCATGCCCCGTTTCAGCACCCGAACAGGAATAATTCCTGACGTTTAGCATTGCGTTAAATGCGTTAGTGAGCTTCGGCTCTCTTTTTTTATTCTACCACAACCTTAATTAACTGTAAAGTTTTTTCATATGGTGCGCGCAAAGGGAAAAATTAAGCACGAATGCAAGAATATCCTGCACGCAGTTTCCTATTATAAAGCCGTATATGCCAAAGCTTTTTGCAAGGAAGAAGGTAAGCACCAAGCCGAAAAACCCGTCTGCAATACTTGTTGCCATAAGGGTTTTTTGCTTGCCAATGCCGTTTAAAAGGGTGCGCGAAACACTTGAAAGCCCTAAAAAAATTATGCTTGGTATAAGCATTACCATAAACCTGCCTGCAAGCTCCTGATGAAAGACCGTTTTTGCAAAGTGCGGCGCAAACAGGAATATTATTACCGAAAACAGAACGGTAGCACCAAGTGAAAACAAAAATGAAACGGCAAACTTATGCTTTATTGCCTTGGGGTTATTAAGGTTTTTTGCTATTTCGGGCAGGGTTACAACGCATACCGCGCTTATAACCGTCATAGGCGCAAACACCACGGGATACGCCATTGAAGTAAGAATTCCGTACTGCGAAAGTGCCGCCTCGTTGGTTAAACCGTACTGCACAAGGCAAACGGGCAATAGGGTAGTGGTAAAAAGGTGTAACACCGTTGTGCCAAGGCGTGCAAGCGTGTGGGGCATTGCGTTCTGAAGAAGCTCCTTTTCATAGCCGCCACTTTTAAAATCCAGCTTTCCTGCGGATGCAAACAGCATTACAAACGAAATTATACCGCCAAAGCTTACCGCAAGCACGGGTAAGGCGGCCTGCAAGCAAATGCTGCTTGTATAAAAAAGGCGTATCATAATAAACGCAAACAGAATTTTTAAAAGCTGTTCGATTATTTCAAATACGGCAGGCAGTGAGGACTTTCCCTTTGCGTGCAGATACGCCGCAGGAAGTGCCGCAAGCGCACCAAGCGTAACGGCAGGTATAAGTGCAAGAATAACACCGCCCATAGCTTTATCGTGCAAAAAGATTCCCGCAATAATATCCTTGCCGAAGAAAAGAATAATCAACGAGCAAGCAAGGGGGTAAAGAGCAAGCTTAACCGAAGAAGCAAGCACGCGTTTTTCCTTATTATAAACGGAATACTTTGCCGCAAGCCTGCTTGTTGCGTTAGGCAGTCCCGATGCAATGGGCGTCACGAATACTGAATACACGCTCATGGCAAGCTGATATATACCAAGTGCCACGGGCGAAATTTCCTTTGCAAGCCACACCTTATATACAAGACCTATAATTCGCACGAAAACGTTGCTTAAAGCAAGCATTCCAACGTTAAAAAACAACTTCTTTTTCAAAATAATCACCGATTAATACTATGAAGGAATTTTTTAAAATAGTAAAAAAATAAAAAAGGCATAAAAGTGTTGCGCTTGCACATTTATTGTTGTATAATATAATAACAAATTATATATTGGAGCATTATATGTTAGTTTACAACACACTTACGAACAAAAAAGAAGAATTAAAAACAGTTGTTCCGGGCGAAGTACGTATGTATTCCTGCGGACCTACCGTGTATTCCTTTGCACATATAGGTAACCTGCGTACGTACGTATTTATGGACCTTTTAAGAAGAACACTTTCCTTAAACGGTTATAAGCTGCTTGGCGTTATGAATATCACCGACGTTGGTCATCTTACAAGCGATGCTGACGAGGGTGAGGATAAAATGGAAAAGGCGGCAAAACAACAGAAGAAATCTCCCCTTGAGATTGCCGCATACTACACCTCCGTGTTCAAGGAGGACGTAGAAGCACTTAATATCACCTTGCCCGAGGTTGTTCCGAAGGCGACGGAGCATATTGAGGAAATGATTGAGTTTGTTAAGGGCCTTGAGGAAAAGGGCTTTGCATACGAAACTGACGACGGTATTTATTTTGATATCGTTAAGTACGGCAAGTACGGCGTGCTTTCAAAGCTTGATCTTGATGAACAGCTTGCAGGCGCACGTGTTGAGGTAAACGACCAAAAGCGCCATCCTGCAGATTTTGCAGTATGGAAGAAAGCGCCTAAGGAGCATCTTCAGCAGTGGGAAAGTCCTTGGGGTATGGGTTACCCCGGCTGGCATATTGAATGCTCGGCAATGGGCAGAAAGTATCTTGGCGATACGTTTGATATCCATACAGGCGGTGTTGACCATATTCCTGTTCACCACGAAAATGAGATTGCACAGTCAAATGCTCTTTTAGGTCATCCTGCAGTAAATTACTGGATGCACGGTGAATTTATGATGGTTGATAACGGCAAGATGAGTAAAAGCCTTGGCAATACGTATACCGTAAGCGACCTTAAGAAAAATTCAATTATGCCGTTAACGTTTAGATATTTCTGCCTTAACGCGCATTACAGAAATAAAATTAACTTCACCTGGGATGCGGTAAAGGCTTCACAGAAGGCATACATTCGCTTGCTTGATGCAGTTCAGGCAAACAAGGGTGTAAAGAGTGATGAGGATCTTAAGCCCCTGTGCGACGAAGCATACAACAGCTTTGTTGAGGCGGTTAACGACGATCTTAACGTACCCAAAGCGCTTGGTATTCTTTGGAACCTTCTCCGTTCAGGCAAGTGCGGAAACGAAATTTTTGAAACCGCAGTTAAAATGGATAAGGTGTTCGGTCTTGATCTTGAAAAGGGTTACGTGCCGATGAAAGAAGAAAGCGACGCACCTGAGGAGCTTCTTGTTAAGCTTCAGCAGCGCGCACAGGCAAGAAAAGAAAAGAACTGGGCACTTTCGGATCAGCTTCGTGATGAAATAAATGCCGCAGGCTATGATATCAAGGATTCGCCTGAAGGTTCAACGTTGGTTAAAAGGGTATAAAGTACATATAAGAGAGGAATTCAAAATGAAAAACGTAGCAGTAATCGGTTATGGCGGACAGGGTGCATGGCATTGTACACAGATACTTAAAAGTGACGTTGTTGCGCTTAAGGGTATCTATGATATCCGTGAGGTTCGCCGCGAGGCAGCAAAGAACAACGGTATAAAGGTATATGCTTCAAACGAAGAAATATTTGCCGATCCCGAGGTTGATATTATCGTTGTGGCAACGCCTAACGATCTTCATAAAAACCTTGTTATCGAGGCATTAAAGGCAGGCAAGAACGTTATTTGTGAAAAGCCTGTTGAAATGAGCGTTAAACAGCTTGACGAAATGATAGAGGCTTCAAAGAAGTATAACAGATATTTCACCGTTCATCAGAACAGACGTTGGGATGTGGACTTCCTTGCAATGAAGCAGCTTGTTACAAGCGGCGAGATAGGCAAACCCCTTTGCATTGAATCACGTATTCACGGCTCACGCGGTATCCCAAGCGACTGGCGTTGTGAGAAGGAGCACGGCGGCGGTATGATTCTTGACTGGGGCGTGCATCTTATCGACCAGATGCTTCAGCTTATAACCGACAAAATCGTTCGCGTTTACTGCACCTGCTCACATTATACCAATAAGCAGGTTGACGATGGCTTCAAGCTTAACCTTGTATTTGAAAACGGCACCACCGCACTTGTTGAGGTTGGTACCTATAACTTCCTTCCTATGCCCAGATTTTATATGCAGGCAGAAAACGGAAGCGCAAAGATTGAGGATTGGCAGCACAAGTGCCACGTTGCAAAGCTTAAGGCTTGGCAGGAAAAGGACGTTACACCCGTTCAGAACGCCGCAGGCATTACAAAGACTATGGCTCCCCGTGACGAAGTAACGCTTGACGAGTACGATCTTGAAATACCCAAGAGTGACGTTCACAACTTCTACCGCAACGTTTGTGACGTGCTTGATAATAAGGCAGAAAGCTTTATTAAGCTTCCCGAAGTGCGCCGTGTTATGTGTGTAATGGAGGCTGCATTTCTTTCTGATGAAAAGGGACAGGCAATAAATACAGAAATTTAAAAAAACTGTTTGACACAAGATTGGTTTGTATGTATAATACTTATGCTTAATATTACGGAATTTAATTTCCGAGGAAAATGAGGTGATACTACAATGAAACAGGGTATCCATCCGGATTACAAAAAGGTAACAGTAAAGTGCGCTTGTGGCGAGACCTTCGAGACAGGCTCAGTTAAGGATTCTCTTACAGTTGAAATTTGTTCAAAGTGCCATCCTTTCTACACTGGTAAGCAGAAGCTTGTTGACTCTGCAGGCCGTGTTGACAAGTTTAAGAAGAGATACGGACTTTAATAGTTACAAAATGAAAAAACACCGCTTATGCGGTGCTTTTTTATATCTAAAATAAGGAGCTTGTATAAAATGAAGTGCAGTGAATTATTTAATACGATAGAAAAACTTAACGATAAGTATATGCGCGTCTGGGAAGAAGTGTGTAATATAGAAAGCCCCACTGCGTACAAGGCGGGCGTTGATGCATTAGGCGAATATTTTATAAAGCTTGCCAAGGAAATGCATTGGCAGGTAGAGGTGCTTGAATGCGAAACTGCAGGAAACGCAGTTTTAATAACCATGAATCCTGATGCAAAAGGTAAGCCGATAGTGTTTTCAGGGCACATTGATACCGTGCACCCCGTAGGCTTGTTCGGCACACCTGCAGTAAAAAAGCAGGGTGATAAGCTTATCGGTCCCGGCGTTACGGATTGTAAGGGCGGTGTGGTAGCTTCAGTTATGGCAATGGAAGCGCTGATGCTTCAAGGCTTTAAATCGCGCCCCATAAAGCTTATTCTTCAATCCGATGAAGAAACGGGCAGTAAAACAAGCGGCAAAAAAACTGTGGAATTTATGTGCGAAAGGTCAAAGGGTGCGGAAGCGTTCTTTAATACCGAGCCTACAAGTGGAAATATTGCCATACTTACAAGAAAGGGCATTGCGCGCTATTGCTTCCACGTTAAAGGTGTTGCCGCACATTCGGCAAAATGTCCCGAAGGCTCAAGCGCTATCTTAGAAGCGGCAAGCAAAATAATGAAGCTTGAAAAATATAAGGACCTTGACGGTATCACCTGCAACTGCGGTGTAATAAAGGGCGGAACTACGCCTAATACCGTTGCGGCTGAATGTGATTTGCGGATATAAGGTTTGTTGACGTTCAGCAGTTTGATGAGGTACAGGAAATAGTTAAAAACGTAGCAAATACCATCGAGGTAAATGGATGCAGTTGTAAGCTTGAACAGATAAGCTACCGTCCTGCTATGAAATATACTGCTAAGAATCAGGCGCTTCTTGATGTAATGAACAAAATTTATGCTGAAAACGAAATGCCAACGCTTAATGCGGCAGTCGGACACGGCGGCTCGGATGCGGCATATATTACCGAAGCAGGCATACCCTGTGTTGACAGTATTGGCGTAGATGGCGGAAACATACATTCAAAAGACGAATTTGCATACGTGCGTTCACTTCTTGAAGCGGCAAAGCGTCTTGCCGCAGTTGCGTACTGCATATAAAAAAGTAACACCCTGCAAAAAGCAGGGTGTTTTTTTACAATTTAAAAAGCTCCTCGGTGGCAAGTCGGGTTTTAGCAACCACGCCTTCCTTTTCGGGAAAACAATAATACAGGTAGTTTTTATCACCTATACAAATAACGTCGCCGATTTCATACCAGAAATAATCCGAATACAAGCTATACGAGGCTTGTGGCGGCTGTGTGTAATTAAGTGCACCGTCAGCACCCACAAGGGTGAATCCGTTTTTGTCATGGGTAAGATGACCTTTTCCAATCATATATATGGCTTTATGGTCGGCAAGCACACCTATGTTGACGTCGGTATCAAGCAGATACGTTCCGTTTTCAATTTCTTCCTTAACGCATTCCCGTTGCCACTTGTACCAATCGGGAATATGGTAGAACTCAGTTTCACCGTGAAGCGCACGGATAAAGCCTGTTTCGGTAAGCTCGTATTCCTTTTTGCAATGGGTACATATAAGCGAAGTGCCTTCGCCCACGGTTGCACCCTCCTTTTTGCAATGGGGGCATTTGTACAAAATACGTTCAAGTCCGTCGGCGCGGAAAGGCTCTTTCACCTTGATGCCGCGCTTTTGCTGATTACGGAAGTTATCAAACGTGAACTGCTTTTCAAGGCGCTGTGAAAGCTCGTCAACCGAAAGATTTTTAATATCCTCACGGGTGGCAATGCATTTAACCTTTGCGCTGACCTTCACCTTGCGAAGCTGAAGTCCGTTATAAAGGGGATCGCGCAGGAAAGCACCGTCGGTAATAACGGTTATAACAGGTACGTTAAGAAGCTTCATAAGCTGACCAAGTTTTTGCGGAAGCGGTGTCTGCGTTCCGTCGAATGAATAACTTGCTTCGGGGTACATCAAAACGCTTACGCCGTTTTTGATGGAGTGGCGTATGTCACGCACAAGGGTAAGGTCGGTTACAAATTTTTGTGTGGGAATGCATCCTAAAAGTCGCATTAAAAGTTCCTTACCAACAAAACCGTCGGAGGTGCAAACAATGGAGTAGGGCATAGGATAGAATATTTTTGATGCAATCTTAAGGTCGATAAAGCTTGAATGGTTCATTAAAATAAGGTAAGGTCCCTCTTCAAGCTTATCCCTGTCCTTAAAGTCAAAAGAAAACTTAGTGCTTATCATATCGGGTATGGCTAAAAGTCTTACGAGCGTGCGGAAGATAATGCTTGGCTTAAGGGGATCCTTGTGCTTGGGTTTTTCGATTTTTAGAACCTGTTCATAGGTCATTTCTTTTGTTTTTATCTTCATATTACGACCTCATCGCATAAAATATATATCATATTTTAGCACATTAAAACAAAAAAAACAACACCGAAATCGGTGTTGTTTAATTTTTATTCTTCGTCAGTAGATTGGGTTTCGTCGGTAACCTCAACTACCTCGTCACTTTCGGGTATATCAGTAAGATCGTCACGGATTTTTCTGCGGGTAACACCGTTGTTTATCTGTCCGTATCCCATTTTACTGCGCCATACGATAAGCGCTATATCAACCGCAAGCAACAGTACAAGAATGATAAACACAATTAAAAAACTTGAAACTGCACCCGTTGCCTTTTTGGGCGGAACGGTGGAAGTAGGCTCTTCCGGGTGAGGCGTTGCTATTAACTCAGGTGTTTCAACGTCAGCAGGAATGCTTAACGTAGGCGGTGCCTGAGTCTGATAATTCTGATTGTAATTATCCTTTGTGGGCTCGGGCGTTACCTTGGGCCTTGTAGTAGGCGATGGTGTTATCTCAAGGGTAGGCTCCGTAATAATATCCGTAGGAGTGGGTGAAACCACAGCCGAACCGCTGGGTGAAACGGAAGGATCGGTGCTTTCTGACGGATCAAGACTTCCTGTGGGTGACGTGCTTGCGCTGCCTGAGGGCGAGGGTGACACGGCTAAAGGAACAATCTTAATTGTGGCGGCAGCTATCTTTAACGAGGTGAGCTTTGTGGGGTCGCCTATATTAAATGTAACGGTTGCCTTTATTTCACCGCTTGCTTGCTCGGGTGAAATGTTCTGTCCGGGCGTATAGGAAATGGAATAAGTAACGTTTGCATCCTGCGGTGCATCGGTTGCGATTATAAGCGTAACCTTGCCGCCCGTTTCTTCAATATACGGTTTAACGGCTGAAAGGTCGATTTCCTTAACAGGATTGGTTAAATCAACCGTTTTATCAGAAATGTTGGCAGGTATGCTGTATTCCGTAGCGGAAATGTTCAGAAACGGTAATATGGAAAGCATCAATATTACGGTTATGATGATTAAAGCCTTTAATTGTTTCATAATTAACCCTCGTAACAAAATTATTACAAATATATTATACACTCAATATGCCGATAATGTCAACTTATACAATTGTAAATTTATATGATAAAATTATTCTTTGTTTTGACAAAAGGAGTGCTATCTGTTAAAATAAAATAGTGGAGGTGTTTCTATTGGAAAAGATCAGACAGTTTTTAAGTGTATATCTTAACAGCACGAATGCGTTTATCGTTGTTGCAGGCACACTGTTATTGCTTTTGTTGATCTATATATTGGTTTCGTGTTTTGGAACAGGCACCTTAAGAAAGCTTAATAAAGCACTTTTGAATAATTCGGGCGAGGATGCCATAAAGGCTATTGACGGTATGCGTCTTTCGGGACGGTATAAAAAGATGTGGGACGATTATTATGATGCGTACTGCCACGAGGATACCGTTTCGTTAAGCAGTTATCTGATAAAAAACGATATGCTTGAGGGCAGAAATTTATTCCGCATTGCATCAAGGGTTGTTGCGCTTGGCGGTTTTTCGGCAACACTTATCGGTGTTATGCGTATTCCCGGACTTATGGAAGCAGAAAAGGGCAACCTGTTCGGTATGTTTTTTGCAGTTTTAACCGCGCAGGCTATATGCGAATTCTTCTACACAATATTTGAGGATGCAAAGCGCAAAAGGGTTATCCGTGCGCTTGAAAAATTTGAAATGCTTTCCTTGCGTAAGCTTTCGGGCAAGGCGGCAAGCTTTGAATTAAAGCACGTTATTAAAAAGCTTGACGGCGTAAATGCAAGGATAGATAGTATGCGTTCGGGCATTACTCAGCTTAATGCGCGGCTTGACCGTCAGTACAGATTCCTTGAAAGCATCAAGGAGCAGGGCGAGGAAGCCGAGGTATTGGAGGAGAAGACTGAACTTGAAGAAAAAGCAGGCGATACCGTAGAAAAAGACGGTGCCGAAAAAGCGCAGGTCACCGAAAAGACCGAAAACACAGACAGCGAAAAAACGGAGAATACTGAAGAATGATAATTTCTGTTACAAATCAGAAGGGCGGCGTAGGTAAAACGACTACCGCCATAAACGTTTCCGCAGGGCTTGCATTAAAGGGGAAAAAGGTGCTTTTGTTGGATCTTGACCCGCAGGGTAATGCAACAAGCGGACTTGGACTTGAAAAAAATAACAAGGGTATTTACGACGTTATTATAAACGGTGAAGATATTTCCGGCGTTATTATGGATACCCGTATAGAAAAATTAAAGATAATTCCTTCAAATATTGACCTTTCGGGTGCAACTGTTGAAATGGTTGCCTTAAAGGATAGGGAAAAGCTTCTTAAGGTTGCCCTTGATACCGTAAAGGATGGGTACGATTACGTTATTATCGATTGTCCCCCGTCCCTTGATTTGCTTACGGTAAACGCATTTACCGCATCCGATAAGGTACTTGTGCCAATTCAGTGCGAATACTACGCGCTTGAAGGACTTGGTCAACTTATGAATACGGTTAAGCTTATTAAAAAGCGCCTTAATCCCGAGCTTGATATTGACGGCGTGGTTTGTACAATGTACGATTCTCGCACCAATCTTTCGCAGCAGGTGGTGGATGAGGTTAGAAAGTATTTTGCCAAAAAGGTATATAAAACGCATATTCCAAGAAACGTACGTCTTGCCGAAGCACCAAGCTTTGGTGAGCCGATACAGATTTTTGATTCGTACTGCCCGGGCTCCCTTGCTTATAAGGCGCTGTGCGCAGAGATAATTGAAAGGAATGAGGGCTGATGAAGAAAAAAGGATTAGGCAGAAGCGCAGTATTCGGTGAGGATTTTTCCTTAGAGGAAATAACCGCAAATACTGAGGTGGATAGGGAATATGTACATCAGATTCCCGTAAATAAAATTGACGTAAATAAAAATCAGCCGCGCAAGACGTTTAATCAGGAAACGATCGAAGCACTTGCTGAATCAATTAAGGCTAACGGAATGCTTCAGCCCATAACCGTTCAGGCGGTTGGCGACAGGTATGAAATAATTGCAGGTGAACGCCGTTACCGTGCGGTAAGATTTCTTAAAATGGAAACCGTGCCTGCTATTGTAAAAGACCTTTCACCCCGTCAGGTGTGCGAGCTTGCATTGGTTGAAAACCTTCAAAGAGAGGATCTTAACCCTATCGAAGCCGCGGCGGCTATCAAGGCGCTTATGGAGGATTATTCCCTCACCCAGCAAGATGTATCTGAAAGAATAGGTACCTCACGCCCCAATATTGCCAATGCGTTAAGGCTTCTTAAATTACCGCAGGACGTACAAATGCTTATAGCATCTTCCGCACTTTCTGCAGGTCACGGCAGGGCGTTTGCGGTGCTTGAGGATCCAAAACTTATTTCTTCCCTTGCACAGCAGGCGGTAAGCGAAGGCTGGTCGGTACGTCAGGCAGAGCAAAAGGTAAAGGGCATTTTAAACAGTAAGTCTAAAGGACCTAAAAAGCAACCCACGCGCATTGCTGAATTTGAGCGCATTGAAGAAAATATGCGTATGCATATGGGTACAAAGGTTAAAATAAACGGTAACGATAAAAAAGGCAGAATTGAAATCGAGTATTTCAGTCGTGATGATCTTGAAAGAATAATAGCCATACTTTCACCGGACGGTGAATATTAACTGTTGCAAAAACTCATTATAAATGGTAGAATATAAAATATACTAATCGCAAGGAGGAAGCTCGTAATTAATTTTCGGGCGAAGCAGCTTGGATAAACTTGTTATACACGGCGGAAAAAGAATGCAAGGCGAAATATCGGTAAGCGGTGCAAAAAATGCCGCAGTTGCCATAATTCCTGCGGCACTTATTTCTGACGGAGTTTGTGTTATAGATAATATTCCCGATATCGATGACGTTGACGTGCTTGCCGAAACGTTACGCTCGCTTGGCGCAACGGTAGATACTTCGGTGCCGGGGCAGATAACCATTGACCCCGCTAACGTAAGGTCAGAATGCCCTTCTGAAAAGCTTACAAGAAAGATGCGCGCATCCTATTACCTTATGGGCGCTATGCTTGCAAGATTCGGCGAAGCAAAAATACCACCTCCGGGTGGCTGTAATATAGGTAAAAGACCTATTGACCAGCATCTTAAAGGCTTTGAAGCGCTTGGCGCAATAATAAAAAACACTAACGTTGTAGAAATCAAGGCTCCTGAATTAAGGGGTGCCGAGGTTTATCTTGACGTTGTAAGTGTTGGCGCGACAATAAACATTATGCTTGCCGCAGTAAAGGCAGAGGGCACTACTACCATATTCAACTGCGCTAAAGAGCCTCACGTTATCGACGTTGCAAACTTCCTTAACAATATGGGCGCAAAAATCAAGGGCGCAGGTACTGACGTAATAAGAATAAAGGGCGTAAAGCACCTTCGTTCCTGCAATTATACTCTTATTCCCGATCAGATTGAAACGGGCACGTGGATGATAATTGCCGCCGCAACAAAAAGCGATATAGTTATTAAAAACTGTATTCCCGTTTATATGGAATCACTTTCCGCAAAGCTTTGCGAGGCAGGCTATAAAATCGATGAGGGCGAGGATACGTTAAGAATCATTCCTATGGAAAGGCGTCCCAAGGCGGTAAAGGTAAAAACCATGGCGCATCCGGGCTTTCCTACCGACCTTCAGCAACCGTTTTCAGCATTACTTTCAACGGCTGACGGCACAAGCGTTATTACGGAAACTATCTTCGAGCAACGCTACCGCCATCTTGATGAACTTAAGAAGATGGGCGCCATCACCGATTTCACTGACAGAGTTGCAATGATTGACGGTGTTGAAAAGCTTTACGGGACCGAGGTTGAAGCACTTGACCTTCGTGGCGGTGCGGCACTTGTGGTTGCGGGGCTTATGGCAGAAGGCACAACAACGGTAACAGGTGTGCAGTACATTGACCGCGGTTATGAAAAGATAGTAGAAAAGCTTAAAAGTCTTGGCGCAGATATTGAGCGCGTAAGTGAATAAATAAAAAAATTCCCGAATTAGTTCGGGAATTTTTGTTTACCACGGTAAATATAATTTTTCGTCTTCGGTTATCTGTGCCTTTCCTGCGGTGGCTTGGGTAAAGTAATCGGTAAGCTTTAATGAATCCTCTTCCTTTACCGTAAGATGCAGGATAACGTTTTCAAGATAATCAATACTGTCGGTAATAATGTAATCGCTTGCACGCAACGCTTTTTCAAGGCGCGCAAACGTGGTGTAATCGATTTTAACCAAAAAGCGCTGTGACATTATCATGGTTTTAATGCCGGTAGCATCGATAGCACCTGCGGCAGATGAAGAATACGCACGGGTAAGTCCGCCTGCACCAAGAAGAATTCCGCCAAAGTATCTCGTTACGGTCACAAGCACGTTGGTTATATCCTTTTTTTCAATTACTTGCAGTATTGGCTGACCTGCTGTGCCTTGGGGCTCGCCGTCGTCAGCATACCGCATCGCATCCTTTTTTGCACCAAGAACGTACGCCCAACAGCAATGCCTCGCATCAGGGTATTTTTTCTTTTCTTTTTGAATAAATTCCTGCGCCTCGGCTTCCGATTCAACGTGCACGGCTGATGCAATAAAGGTTGATTTATTTATCACCTGTTCAAACTCGCCCGTCTGGGCAATAGTCTTGTACATTATTTAACCGCAATCTTCTGGTGAATTTTCTTGCCCTTGTGAAGAATAAATTCGCCCTTTGAAATTATTTCCTCGGGAACGGTAGCATTAACGTCGGTAATCTTTATATCGTCAAGGGAAACTGCGCCGCCCTCGATAAGTCTTCTGCCTTCACCAATGCTTTTTGTGATGCCTGCGGTAACAAGAAGCTCTGTAACTCTTACGTTTACCTGCTCGCTTGAAAGCTCCATAGCAATCATATCAGCACCGCTTCCACCGCCGAAAGCCGCCTTTGCCGCTGCCTGAGCCTTAACGGCATCCTCTTCTGAATGAACAATTTTTGTAACCTCGAAAGCAAGGCGTTCCTTTGCAGCGTTTATACGCTCATCCTTGTACTGACAAAGTGCTTCGATTTCATCAAGAGGCATAAAGGTAAGAAGCTTAAGGCACTTTTCAACGTCAGCATCGTCAACGTTACGCCAATACTGATAGAAATCGTAAGGCGAGGTCTTTTCTGCTGAAAGCCATACTGCACCGCCTGCGGTTTTACCCATTTTTGTACCGTCGGACTTGGTGAGAAGGGTAAAAGTCATAGCAAAAGCATCCTGCTGTTCTTTTCTGCGGATAAGGTCAGCGCCGCCAAGCATATTTGCCCACTGGTCGTCACCACCCAATTCAAGCTTACAGCCGTACTTCTGATAAAGCATTAAAAAGTCATAGCTCTGCATAAGCATATAGCTGAACTCAAGGAAGGTAAGTCCCTTTTCCATGCGCTTTTTAAAGCACTCGAAGGTAATCATACGGTTAACCGAGAAGTATACGCCGATATCGCGCATAAATTCTACAAAATTAAGGTTTAAAAGCCAATCACCGTTATCAACCATTATAGCCTTATCATCGGTAAAATCAATGAACTTTGAAATCTGCTTCTTAAAGCATTCAACGTTGTGACGGATCGTTTCCTTTGTCATCATTGAACGCATATCGCTTCTGCCACTGGGGTCACCAACGAAAGCGGTGCCGCCACCGATAAGGCATATAGGCTTGTGACCTGCGCGCTGCATATGCGCCATAGCCATAAGCACAAGAAAATGGCCTACGTGAAGGCTGTCTGCCGTGGGGTCAAAGCCTACGTAGAAGGGAACCTTTTCGTTGCCAAGAAGCTTATAAAGATCCTCCTCAAATGTAATTTGTTTTACGAAGCCTCTGGCTTTTAGTGTGTCCAATACATTCTCTGCCATTTTAAAATCTCCTTAAGTAATTTTTATATATTATACCCTCAAAAACAAAAAAAGGCAACCTGTTTGATGCACATTTAAGTGTTTACGGGCATAAAATAAATAAAAAAGGAGGTTTTTTATGCTTACACGCAGATTTGATTACATAGTAGAAGAAGGAGATACACTGTTTGGTATTGCATTAAAATTCAACGTGCCCCTGCAAACGCTTATTGAAATAAACGGTTTGGAAAACCCAAGCCTAATATTAACGGGTCAGGTAATACAAATTCCTGTAAGCGAAGAATTTTACCAAATAGCCGAGCTTGTTAAAAGGCAGTGCGCCTGTAAGGAAGCGCCTGTTGCCGCACAGGCAGAGGTAACTAAAGAAAGCGAGGGTGACGGAATAATCTACCGCCGCCACCGTGTGCGCAGGGGTGATACGGTGTACCTGCTTGCCAAGGAATACGGCACCACAACGGGCAACATTCTTGCCCTTAACCCACAGGTGACCGACGTGCGCAATCTTCAGATAGGCTCTATGCTGACAATTCCCGTACCGCCCGAAAATTCGTTCATCTACGTGGTGCGTCCGGGTGATACGGTGTACAGAATTGCAACAAGTAACGGACTTACGGTAGAGGATATTATGAAGTATAACTACATCGAAAGTGATTACACTCTGTATCCGGGGCAACAGCTTGTTATTGTTAAAAAATAAAGGTGCGTTTTCGCACCTTTTTTTGTTGAACATATATAAAATTTGTAGTATAATACTGCACATAAAAGCTAAGGAGAAACGATATGGCAGTTTTTAAGTGTAAAATGTGCGGCGCGGGGCTTGAGGTGCAGGAAAACGCCACGGTAACCGAATGTGCTTACTGCGGTGCAATGCAGACCTTGCCCAAATTAAATGACGAGCGTTTAGCAAATTTATACGACCGTGCAAGTCATTTCCGCAGAAATAACGAATTTGACAAGGCAATGGGTATATATGAGCAGATACTTAACGAGGATAATACCGATTCCGAAGCCTATTGGTCGTTGGTGTTGTGCCGTTACGGTATTGAATACGTTGAAGACCCGTATTCACGCAAGCGCATTCCCACGATGAACAGAACGCAGTACACCTCTGTTTTTGATGACAGTAATTATAAAATGGCGCTTGAATATGCAGATAGCAAGCAACGTGCCATTTATACCGAAGAAGCAAATGCAATTAACGAAATTCAAAAGGGGATACTTGCTATATCGCAAAAGGAAGAACCCTTCGACGTGTTTATCTGCTATAAGGAAACGGATGCTAACGGCAGAAGAACTTACGATTCGGTGCTTGCAAACGACTTATATCATCAGCTTACGCAAGAGGGATTTAAGGTGTTTTTTTCACGCATTACCCTTGAGGATAAACTTGGTACTGCATATGAACCGTATATTTTTGCGGCGTTAAACAGCGCAAAGGTAATGGTGGTTATCGGCACAAAGCCTGAATATTTTCAGGCGGTATGGGTAAAAAATGAGTGGAGCAGATATCTTGCCTTGATAAAGCAGGGGCAAAAAAAGATGCTTGTTCCTGCGTACAGGGATATGGATCCTTACGATTTGCCCGATGAATTTTCGCATCTTCAGGCTCAGGATATGAATAAGCTTGGCTTTATGCAGGACCTTATTCGCGGAATAGAGAAGATAATAGGCGCACAGGCACCCAAAGCAGAAGAAACGGTCACCGGTAACGTTGAACCTACAATTACACCGCTTATGAAGCGCGCGTTCATTTTTATGGAGGACGGCGAGTGGGCGGCAGCAGATAGCTATTGCGAAAAGGTGCTTGACCTTGACCCCGAAAACGCGCTTGCATATCTTGGCAAGCTGATGGTAGAGCTTAGGATAAGTACGCAGGAAGGTCTTAAAAACGTTGAAAGGTCTTTTGCACGCAACGGAAACTTTATTAAGGCGGTTCGCTATGCTGATAACGAACTTAAAATAAAGCTTGCCGAATATTCTAAAGCCGTAGAGGACCGTGAAAACGAAAGACTGTATCAGGCGTTAATAGCAAAGATAGGCTCTGCACGCACACAGGATGAGTTTTTGAATATTGCGACCGAGCTTGAAAGCGCACAGCTGGTTAATTATAAGGATTCGTTGAATATTGCGACAGATTGCCGTATTAAAGCCAATGAAGCGTACAAGGCGTACACTTACGAAAAGGCAATAAACCTGATGAATTTGGCAAGGTACGATGAAGCAAAGGTGTACTTTGAAAACGTAAAAGGGTATATGGATGCAAACGAATATGCCGCAAAGTGCACGGAAGAGATAGAAAAGTTTCAGCGCATTTGTATGGAATCGTATCAGGCGGCATCTGCAAACGTTGAAAGAGGACAGGACTACTTAAGTGCAGGCGGCTTTGCCGCGGCATTTGAAGCCTATAAAAGCGCTTATGAAACCTTTACAAAGCTTGCAACCTATAATGATAGTGCTGACCGCGCAAAACTTTGTGCGCTTGAACTTAAAAAGCTTGAAGCTGAATGCAATCCTACCATTGTGTTCAGGATTCCCCTTAACCGCAACCCGTTAAGCCTTGCTGATGGAACTCACTATTTCTATACGTTAGTCGAAAAAACAACAAGGTATACACAAAGCTTTGACGTAATATTGACACGGGGTGGAGATACTGTTTTTGAAGGAAGAATAAAACAGGGCGAATACGAGGTTTCGCTTAAGGTGTACGGTTATGCTGATAGACCCGGTTCAGCCTCGCCCATGCATACGGCATCCTGCACAATAAGCGTAAAGAATTTTGAAACCATTCATATAACGGCTAACAACCCCGGATTATTTTCAGGTGTTAAGATTACTACACAAAAGGATTAAAAAAAGGTGCGAAAAAAATCGCACCTTTTTTATATTGTAAAATGTCTGTCCTCACCGTCGCCAAAGCGGAAAATAAAAAATTCCTTTAATTTCGGGTTAAACACCACTACGTCAATGGCGATGCCATATACGCCCTTATCAATAGCGTATGAAAAGGGAACGGGATTTCTTGTTACAACCTGATAGCAGGGCAACGGATTTTCGCTTAACGGCGGAAATAATTGGTCCTTGTGGGTGTGCCCGCTGAAGCAAGCAATAACGTTACCTGCCTGCTTTATAATTTCGCAAGCTTTATCCGCATCCTCCACTAACCCGCAAAGGTCTTTTACGAAGGCGCGCTTCACCTCGGTGCCTGTCCAAACGTCAATCATTCGCTCCATATCACCGCCGAATTTATAAAAAATCGGCACGTGGCAAAACAAAATAACGTCGTTTTTAGTGTTAAGCGCACCCTTAAGCCATTCAAGCTGTTCATCGCCAAACGCCCACAGGGGTGTGGGATGCTCCTTATTTATGTCCGAGCCGTAGGGGACGGAAAGAAACACAAGGCGTACAAAACCTATATCTAAATAATAGTAGCCGTTCTTGCGGCTTGAAATTATACTTTCGGTGTTTTTGTCAAGAACTCTGTTCCATAGTTCGCGGTCGAAAAAATCTGTGCCTACGGCATCGTGATTGCCGTTTGTGTTTAAAAGGGGACAACTTACCGAACTCTTTAACGTTTCAAGCACGCGGCTAAGGATATTTTCTACGTCCTCGTTTGAAAGGTGCGTATCTCTTCCAAGCATTGAAAGATTATCACCAAGATTGATTGCTAAATCGGGCTTAAGCTCATCCGTAATCATTTTCAGGTACTTTGTAAGCGTATCTAACGCCTCGTCATTGCCCGATGAATGAAGATCGGAAAATATGGTAAACACAAGTGAATCAGGTGTGCGCACGTTATTTAGTTTGGCTTTTAATGCGTTGATCAATTTTATCACCTTAAGAAGAAATTGCCCCGCAGGGTATTTTAAAAGCACCGATAACCCTGTATAGACGTATGCCTTTGCAAGCTCGGCGCATTGGCTTGCAAGGGATTCTTAAACGCTGACAGTCTGCTGACTTTGTCAGGAGACTAAAAGCACCCGTAGGGTGCTTTCTTTTTTTATTCAATAGTAATATTTTTTATGGCCTGCTCATCAAAGGGTCTGTCCTGAAAACCTGTGGGGGTGGTTGCTATCTTATCAAGCACGTCAAAGCCTTCAACCATTTTGCCGAAAGCGGCATACTGACCGTCAAGGTGAGGTGCATCCTGATGCATAATAAAGAACTGTGAGCCTGCGGAGTTGGGGTCCATTGCCCTTGCCATTGAAATAACACCGCGCTGATGCTTAATGGGGTTATTAACTCCGTTTGCCGCAAATTCGCCCTTGATTGAATATCCGGGGCCGCCCATACCTGTGCCTGTGGGGTCGCCGCCCTGAATCATAAAGCCTTCGATAATGCGGTGGAAAATAAGATTCTCATAAAAATCTTCCTTGCAAAGCTTAACAAAGTTTTTTACGGTAATGGGTGCAGCCTGCTCATCAAGCTCAATAACCATTTTGCCGCCGTCTTTCATTTCAATAATTGCCTTCATTTTTTAATCCTCCAGATTCTTTATGGACTCATCGTCCTCTTCTTTAATGTTCGAACGCTTGGGCATTTTAAGCACGCGCACGTTTTTATAATAATATTCCTTTAATTCGATTTGATCGCCGTTTGTAACGGTAACACGAACGGATTCCTTAAACACGTTAACGTCCTGCACCTTGCCCACACCGTCGGGTGTTTTAACCTCTGCGCCAACGGGGGGGAGCTTTTTGTGCGTGGCTTCGTAGTGGTGCTGTTCATATTTTAAGCAACACATAAGCCTGCCGCAAAGACCGCTGATTTTTGTGGGGTTAAGTGAAAGACCCTGCTCCTTTGCCATTTTGATGGAAACGGGCTGAAAGCCGCCCAAGAAGCGTGAACAACAGCAAGGCTGACCGCAGGGGCCTAAACCGCCAAGCATTTTTGTTTCGTCACGCACGCCTATCTGTCTTAATTCGATTCGTGTGCGGAAGGTTGAAGCAAGCTCCTTAACAAGCTCCCTAAAGTCAACACGGCCGTCGGACGTAAAGTAAAAAACAGCCTTTGCACAATCAAATGTATATTCAACGCGGACGAATTTCATATCAAGCTTATGCGCCTCTGCCTTGCTTTCTGCAATGCTTAACGCTTTAGCTTCCTTTTGCCTGTTTTCAGTAAGCTTTTTATCATCCTGCGGTGTTGCAACACGAAGAATCTTCTTTAACGGTGCAACAACCTGATCCTCGGGAATAAGCTTGGTGCGTACCGAAACGTTACCATACTCAACACCCTGTGCAGTTTCAACGATAACGCCTGTACCAACCTGAATATCGGCGCCGTTGGGATCAAAATAATACGTTTTTCCTGTATTTCTGAAACGTATTCCTACTACCTGTGCCATTTGTTTCCGCCTTTCGCAAGTGAATAAGCAAGCCTGTCGTAAATAAGGCCGCTGTTAATGTTTTTCTTTTTTGCCGTAATCGCATCCTGTACGGCTTTTATCTGTAAAAGTGCTTTTTCGTCACCGCTTTTTCTAAAAAGTGCGGTAAGCTTGTTTTCAAGCACGTTTAAAATCTCAAGAAAGCTATCCTTTTCCTTTTCAAAAAGAATACCCAGGTGCGCGTGGGACGGGTCTTTTTCAAGTGTTGAAAGAACCTCCTCACACACCTCGTTAATACGGATATAATCCTCATCCACAATAAGCTTTACCGCCGTGCCGATATTGCCCATCGCCTGCTTGGCGGCGTATGAATTTCGTTCATTATCGGGATAAAGCTTTTCAAGCTGTGCTAAAATATCCTTATCCTCTGCCTCGGTAAGCCTAAGTTTTTTGCATCTTGAGCGCACCGTAGGCAAAAGTGCCAACGAATTTTCGGCAAGCAAAAAGAAAGTAACCGCTTTGGGCGGTTCCTCAAGCGTTTTTAAAAGGGCATTCTGTGCTTGCTCGTTAGCAAGATGGAATTTTTTAAATATGTATATCTTTGATTTACCCTCGTACGGAGTTTCGTATAGGGTAGAAATAACCTCACGCACCTGATCAACGCGCAGAATGTTTTTATCAGGCAAAATAACGTGTACGTCGGGATGTATGCCCTCTAAAACCTTTCTGCAACTCGGGCAGGTAAAGCAAGGCTTATTCTCGCTTGAGCAAAAGTGCACACAGGCAGAAGCTAACGCAAAGGAATTTTTACCGATGCCGTCAGCTCCCTCAATAATGTATGCGTGACTGCCCAAGCCGTTCAAAAGAGCCTGACGTTCTTTTTTAAATACGGCAGTGCTTGTTATAAGGTCTAAATTCATTAGTATTTCTTGAATTGGTCAACAGAAAGCACAAATACGGTTGCGCCACCTATCATAATTTCAACGTTTGTGTGTGCCGCCGCAGAAATTGAAGCGTCGAAAGCACCGATATTGGAGTTAATAATCTGTTTACGGCTTTTGCATATTTTTTCGATGAATTCAAGGCAGTGGTCAAGCTGTTCATCCTCAACACCCGTTAAAAGAGTGGTGTTTCCTGCGCGAAGAAATCCGCCTGTTGTTGCAAGCTTTGTTACACCAAAACCTTCCTTCATCATTGCGTTTACAAGACGGCCTGCATCTTCATCCTGGACTATGGCGATAACAAGTTTCATAAAATTAACCTCCTTATATTATAGTTATATCCTATCTGTCCATATTATATCACATCAGCGTTAATTTTGCAATAGTGATATTTTATTTATTGCTAATACCAAAAGAATGTGGTATGATACAAAAAAGAAAGCAAGGTGTTAAAGGTGATACGTTCGGCAAATTACGGTGAGCTTAACGAAATTTTGAAAATATACGCTTCCGCCCGTGAATTTATGAAAAAAACGGGCAACCCTACACAATGGGGTAACAGCTATCCGCCCGAGGATATTATAAAAGAGGATATTATAAAAAAACAGTTGTTCGTGTTTGAAGAAAACGGAGAGATTCTCGGTGCGTTCGTGTATTTTAAGGGCGTTGAGCCGCTTTATGAAAAAATAGACGGTGCGTGGCGGGATAATTCGCCTTACGGTGTAATTCACCGTGTTGCCAACGGCGGCAAAATACGGGGAATGGTAAAAAGCATAACTGAATTTGCTGACACCGTCCATTTAAGAATAGATACCCACAAGGATAATACCGTGATGCAACACGTGCTTGAAAAAAACGGTTTTGTAAGCTGCGGCACTATCTATCTTGAAAATGGTGAGCCGAGAATCGCATACGAAAAAATATAAAAAACGTCACTTATATTTTAAGTGGCGTTTTTATTTTTTAGGTGATATAAGGCGTTCCCGTATATGCCGCAATGGTCTGCTTAAGTATGGTAATAAGCGGTTTAACTATATAATCAATCGTTGTTTCGGGCTTGTGGTGAGTGGAACCAATTCCGCTGTGGTCTGTCAAGAATACAAATTTTCCTCCTGTTAAAAGTCCAAGCTCACGGCACATTATTTCGCAGGTGGTGTTTGCACCGCTTGAAAGCACGGGTACGATACGAATACCCATTTTTGAAGCCGCTTCAATTGATTTTATAAGGGAAGCGCTTACCGTGTCGTTTTCGTGTGCGTGGGCATCAAGCACAAGGAACAGTATTTTTACCGAATCCTCACGCCATTCATGGTTAAAAATTCCGTCGTCAAGCGCGGTGTGTACCGCTTCGGGCATATCACCGCCACCTGAAGCGGTTATGTCTTTAAATTGGGTGCCGACTGCTTCCGCAACGGGCTTAAAGGGATTGGATTTTACAACGAAATCGTCGCCTTCGTCACGGTAAAAGTTAATGCTTGTAAGCACGTTAAGGTTAGTAGTAAAGCCGGTAAGCATTGACTGAACCTCTTTTTTAAGGTAAGAAAGCTCGTCACCCATTGAGCCTGTGGCATCAATAACAAACATAACGTCAAGGTTAGTGGGTGCGGTGTTTTGTGTGTTCAGCGTAAGCTCAAGATTTTCGGTGGATTCGTCCACCTGCACCGAAAGAAACGCACCGTTCTTTTCTAAAGTAATGCGGTCGGGCTTGAACACGCTTATACCCTTGTGCCAGCCGTAGAAAAGGAATGCATCGCCTTCAACGTTGGTTATGGCAGAAAGGATTTCACGCTGACCGGAATAAAGCGTCACCTTTACGTCACTTGCACGCTTCTTGTCTTGGGTAAAAACTCTGATTTTTATGCGTTTTGTGGCGGTAATGCCGTAAACGTCATAATCGTTCACCATATTTTTAAGGGGGTTAAGCCAATTGCCCTGCACGTCAACGTTCAGGTTGTCATCAAGATAGCTTGCAGTAAGCCCCGTATATTGCGTGGGCAACGGTGATGCGTCAGGCCTGCTTGTTGCTGATGCAGATGAATCCTCTCGGATGCCCGAATCTTCAAAGGAATCGCCGGGCGCAGTCATAGAACCGTTACTATCGGGCTTGGGCTTGGTAACGGAACCATCGGGTTTTTCCATAGAACCGTTGCTATCGGGCTTGGATACGTCAATGGATTCGTTCGTAAGGTATCCGCTTGAATCGGAGGCGTTATTTTCCCTAAGTGAAGCCTGAATATTGCCGTCACCGTGTTGGTTAGCGTTAAAGCTGTTTATAACGGGTATTGCGGCAACGGAAAGTGCCAATACGCAAACAAGAATTGCCGCAACGGCTTTTATTTGCACAAAGCCACGTTTTTTTGCTTTTTTTAAGGTGCTTTCTTTTAATTTTTCCGAAACGGTTATATTGTTAAAATCTTTATTCAAAGTAATCCTCCTTTAAAATTTCCTTAAGCCTTGCTCTTGCGCGTGAAAGAAGTGTGCGCACGTTGCCATCGGTGGTGTTTAACACCTTCGCTATTTCGCGGGAAGGGAGATTTTCGTAATAGAACAGGTATATGGCGGTGCGTTGGTTGCTTTCAAGGGAAAGTATTGCGTTTTGAACGGTGTTGTCAAACTCATCGGTAACCGATGCTGAATCGTCGGAAAGTGGAATAAAATTCTTTTTGCTTCGCACAATGGAAACGCACTTGTTGCACGCCGTGCGAATAAGCCACGGCTTTAAAAATTCCGCGGCAGGTTTTCTAACGGCATTGTAAAGGCTTACAAATACTTCTTGAAAAGCGTCCTCGGCATCCTGCAGGTTGCCTAAGCGCACAAAGCATATACGAAGCACTGTATCGCCGTATTCGTTCATTATGCCTGAAAATTCTTCATCGGTATATCTCATACTCATTCTCCTTTCCCGTTCACTTATAAAACGCTTTTTAAAGGAAAAACGTTACAAAAAAACCTGCAAATTTTTATTTTGCAGGTTTTTGTGTTATTCTGATTCGTCAGTGCTTGTTGCCGTTGCCGATGGTGCTGTGGGTGGCGTTGTTGACGGCGGCACCGTGTTTGTAGGTGTAACCGTTACCGTGGGTGATACCGTTGTCGTTGCCGTTGCCGAAGGCGGAATAACGTCCGTGGGTGTGGGTGTTACCTCGGGTGTAGGTGTAATCTCGGGTGTGGGGGTAACGGGCGTGGGTGTTGTAATTGTATCGGGGTTAGATATGTATTCCGTACGTGTAAGACCTGTGGTGTTGGACCTGTCACCGTTCCATTCGGGCCACATATCGTAGCCTAACGTGGGAACGTATTTCTTAAGTACGGTTCTTAATGCCTTGTCTGTGGGACGTTTTGAATTAACAACACAGTACGTACCTGCATCAATGTTATCGTAAATCCATTTTGCGTGATTCATAAGCATACGCAAGCAACCTGCCGAGCCTGTATTGCCCATATTGTAATAGGAGTTGCGCTTGGGAAGTATCGTTCCTGCAGAATTTGCCTCAAAGGTAAATGAGTGGAACATATACTCGTTTGAATATCTTGTTATATAATATGCGTAAGAATCATAGTTTTTGAAGTAATATCTTGTGTACTTAACGTTCTGACCGGTTGCCTTCTTTTGTTCAGCATCCGACTTAATGAAGAAGTTACCCTTCTTTGTGGGCTTGGTGGAAGTACCGCCCGAACAAACAAAGCGGTTAAGAAGTATATTGTAAGCACCTGTTGCTTCATCCTTGATAAAGATGTTTACACACTGGTTGGTAACGTCCACCTCAATATAATAAGGCATCTCGTAATTTGCAGGGAAGTTTACCGATTTAGGATCAAGGGGGGTGGTGTAGCCTGTAACTAATAATTCCGCAGGAACTATGCTTTCCGTTTGCGCAGGGCGAATGGTAGGCTTAGGCGTGGGTACAGGCGTAGGTGTTACTGTAGCTGAATTTTCAGGCTCAAGAGAAAGGTCGGGTGTGGCATCAGGTGCAGAAGTTACGGTATCGTCGGGCGTAAGGGTTGCCTCGTTCGTTGCCGTTGCCGTTGAGGTATGGGTAGGGGTAATCTGTGAAGTGTTTTCTTCAAGACCGCAGCCTACAGCCAAAATACACGCTATGCACAAAAGAAGTGAAAGAACTTTCTTCAATTTACCTGCTCCTTAATAATAATTACAAAAAACGCATAAAAATCCCTTGCTTGTTAATATGACGAATAACAAGCGGTAAAGGATTTAAAACGATAAATTTCTGCAATATATTTATACCATAAAAATTGTGTTTATGTCAATTACAATAGTTGACATAATATATAAAATTTTTGTGAAAAACCTTATTTAAAGGCATTTTCAAGCGCTTCGCCCAATTCCTTAATGCTTGGGAAGATATAGGTGGGTGCATGGGGTGCGGTAGGTACGTCCTTAATAGTAGCTTCACCGCTTAAAACAAGAGCTGTTCTGATGCCGTGCTGACCGATAGCAATATCCGTTGTAAGACGGTCGCCTACCATAAGCAGATTTTCCCTTGAAAAGCCTGTCTTATGCTCTGCCGCGATAAGAATCTGCTCGTTAGGCTTGCCGCATATTACTTGGGGACGGCGCTTGCAACAGGCGTATATAAGCTCGATTACGCTTCCAAGGTCGGGCAAAAAGCCGTTCTCTGCGGGGCAAACTGCATCGGGGTGGGTGGCAATGTAGGGAAGACCCGTATTTACAAGGTTAGCAAATTTTGTAAGCCTTGTGTAATCAAGGGCGGTATCAAAGCCTGCAAGCAGTATTTCAGGGGCATCCTCAACCACGTTTACGCCAAGCTCAGCCATTTCCTTTTGCATACTTGGGGTGCCAAGGATAAAGGTGCGCTTGTTTTTATAGTGGGTGTTGATGTAATCAGCCGCCGCGTGTGAGCTGATAAGTATATTACTTTTATTTGCCTCAATGCCCATTTTTTTGAACTTTTCTATATACGCATTCGTACCCTTTGACGAATTATTGGTCAAAAAAATGTGCCCGATATTAAGCTCGTCAAGCTTCTTTAAAAAGTCAAGAGTATAGGGGAAAATATTTTCACCCAGGTATACCGTTCCGTCAAGGTCAAGCATTACGCATTTGATGGTGTTCATAAAAAATTCCTCGCATTTTAGATTTAATATTATGATATCATACTTTATAATATTACGCAATAAGAAAGAAGTGCATACGCTTTTAACTAAAGGAAAAAACTTACTGTCGAAATTTTATTTAAATTGTTACAAAACTATTGCAAAATGCAAAAAAAGGTGATATAATAGCCTCACAAATATGAATTTGGGAGTTTTTTTATGAGGCTTAGGACGGTTTCCTTTCTTATAGCTTTAATACTTCTTTTAAGCGCGTGCTTCGGTATGCGCGCTTTTGCGTATGAGGTTGAAGAAGTAAAGCTTATCGGTATTGTAGAAACAAAGTCCACCGACCTTAATATAAGATCGGGACCGGGTACCGAATATGAAAAGGTTGGCGCGGTAAGCAAGGGCACGGTTATTGACGTTATCGGCATAACCGAGGATACCAATGCTGAAAAATGGTACAAAATAAGCGCTAACGGCATAAAAGGCTTTGCAAAAGAAACGTACGTCAGAATAATTGAACTTCCGGATGAACCGGACGAGGCGTTTGAATTGCTTATATCAAACTTCCCCGAAAGCTATAAGGAACAGCTTCGTCTGCTTCACGCAATTCATCCCAATTGGAAGTTTACACCGCTTATGACGGGGCTTACGTGGCAGACGCTTATGGATAACCAATGCGTAATAGGCAGAAACCTTCTGCAAAGTCCTACGGGATGGAAATCCTTTGAAAACGGTGCGTACGATTGGGTGAACAAGACCTGGTACAGCTTTGACAGCGGCAACTGGGTGCAGGCGTGTGAGGAGGTAATTGCGTATTACCTTGACCCAAGAAACTTCTTAGACGGAAATATTTATCAGTTCTTAGTGCTTTCCGATGACGGAAGCGAATATGATCCCAAGGTTATCAACGAAATAGTAAAGGGCACGTTTATGTACGATGCACCCTGCGGCGAATACGAAACCTACGGCGAAGCCATTGTTGTGGCGGCAAAGGAAGCAAACGCATCACCTTATATGCTTGCCGCGCGTATCAGAATGGAGCAGGGCAGTAAGGGTAATAGGCTTGCGCACGGCACGGTTGAAGGGTACGAAGGCTATTACAATCACTTTGATATAGGCGCATGGGCACACAGCGGCAACAGCGCAATATTAAACGGTGCTATTTATGCAAAAAAGAAGGGCTGGGATTCACCTTATAAGGCAATCTTAGGCGGCGCGCAGTTCCTTGTAAAGAACTACATAGGCGTAGGTCAGAACACGTTGTATTTGCAGAAGTATGACGTGGTTGACGGCGGAAACGGCTTATACGGTCATCAGTATATGACTAACGTTTCGGCGGCAGTTTCAGAATGCTCTACCTTGCGTGAGGCAATAAGTAATGCAGGGGCGGAGGATACTGCGCTTAATTTCCTTATTCCCGTATATGAGGATATGCCCGAGGAATACGGCTTACTTCCCTTAAGAACGGGCAATGCAAACAATCTTTTAGAATCTATAACCGTTGAGGGCGGAAGATTTTCAGGTGAATTCAACCGCTACGAAATGCAGTACGACGTATATACCGAGGATACGCAGATTACCGTAAACGCAAAGGCTATCGATGCTGATGCAACAATTGAGGGCACAGGCAATATAACGCTTACCGAGGGAATAAACGAAATTCCCATAACGGTAACGGCATCAAACGGACTTAAGCGTGTTTACACCCTGTTCGTTTCAAGCACGGCAGAAAAGAACGTTACCTGCGAGTACGAAAATACTACCGACCGTATAAACGGTGTTGAAGCAGGCACGTTATTAAGCGCGTTCAAGGAAAAGATAACGGTTTCGGGGTACACGGTCAAATACGTTGACAGTAATGGTACCGAAAAGACGGACACCGACGTAATGAAAACGGGCGACAGGGTTGAACTTTATTATGCCGATGCGCTTGAAAGAGCCATGAGCATAGTTATAACGGGCGATTCCAACGGTGACGGAAACCTTAATTCCCTTGACCTTATAAAAACACAAAGGCATATTCTTGAAATACAAAAGCTTGAATCGGCTGTTTTTGAGGATGCGGCTGATTACAACAAGGATGGCAAAATAAATTCACTTGATCTTATATCCTTGCAACGCAGGATACTTGGTATTGATTAGGAGTAAAGCGTATGAAAAAACTTATATGCATTTTAACAGTATTATGCTTGCTTTTGACGGCTACCGTATTCGTATCGGCTGCCGAACCTAAGGCAACGGCAAGTGCTTCAAGCACAAGCGTGCTTGTTGGGCAAACCGTAACGGTAACCTTTAAATTTACCGCAGATAAGGCAATCGGTGCTGCAGAGCCGTGGGTTACTTACGATTCCTCGGTATTTTCTTACGAGGGAACGGAAAGCGGCGGCGCAGTAAATACATCCACCGCAGGCACGGTAAAAATGAGTTATTTTGCCTCTGACGGTGTGGGCGCTACCACCTACAACGTAAAAATAAAGTTTAAGGCGCTTAAGGTTGGCGAAGGTACCTTTGCGGTAAGCTTCCCCCAACTTGGTCTTTATACTGCAGAAAACGAATATCTAGGTTCGCCTACTGCAAGAATAGCTGTTTCGGTAAAGATAGAAAATAAATCCAACAATGCTAACCTTAAATGGCTTACCGTACCCAAGGGCTGTACGCTTGTTCCTGCATTTTCAAAGAACGTTACCGAATATACTTGTACCGTTCCCGGAAGCGTAACAAGCTTCCCTATGGATTGGGAAACGGAGGATTCAAAGGCTACGCACAAGGTTTCGGGCGATCTTAAGCTTAAGGTTGGCGAAAATACACGCTCGATAACAGTTACTGCCGAGGATGGCACTAAAAAGGTGTACACAGTAAAAATTACAAGGCTACAGCCTGAAGCAACACCTACGCCTACATTAACACCTAAGCCTACCCCAACGCTTGCACCCACCGCAACACCTGCGCCCCTTACCGTGCTGGTTGACGGTGACGAGTACGATCTTATAAAGGAAATCACTCTTCAGCTTCCCGAAGGCTACGTAACGCAGAATTACAAATATAATTCCAACGATATACAGATAGCCGTTTTAGGTGAAGTGAAGCTTGTGCAGCTTGACGACGGCACAAAGGAAAGCCTTTTCGTATACAACGAAAAAAATAATTCGTTTAAGTTTTATAAGTCCATAGCATCGCTTAACAATCAGCTTACCGTGCTTTATGAAAAGCCTGAAATCGTAAAGGATGATGCAAAGGATATTCATAAGGTAATCGGCGAAGGCGAATACACCGTTTGGGAAAGCGAACTGTTTGGTGAAGGCTATTACGTTATCAACGTTATGAATAAGCTTGGCGAAACGTATCCTGCAATCTACTGCGAAGCAGACGGAAGCATACAGAAGATTTCGGAAAAGCTTATTGGTATAAATACATCAGGCGGTAACGTGGTGGTATCGACGCCTGCGCCTGATGAAGATAACGGCATTAAGATAGATTGGATGCTTGTTGCGTTCATTTCAGGCGGTGCGGTACTGCTTGTTCTTATTATCGTAATTATCGTACTTCTTTCAAAGGGCGCGAAAAATAAGGAAAAGCCCGAACGGGATTGGGGCTTTAGCAGTGATCCTTACGATATTGATATTGAAAGCGATACCGTTGAAAATCAGCCCGTCAAGAAAATGAAAAAAATAGATAATGACGATGACGATTTTGCATAAAATAAAATTCTGCAGAGCTTTTCTGCAGAATTTTTTTAGTTGAAAAACGGAATACAATATGCTAAAATGTAGTGTAACAAAAATTGGCATTTAACAGGTGGTCTTATGAAAAAGCAGTTGCTTACGTACGAAGGTGAAAATTTAACCAACGCACCCTGGCAGGAATATCCGCGCCCTCAATTAAAGAGAGATTCGTTTTTTTCTTTGAACGGTGAATGGGATATTTTGCTTGATGGTGTTTTGCGAAAGATAATTGTTCCCTTTGCGCCCGAAACGGCTTTATCGGGCGTTTTAAAGCATTATGATAAAATGGTGTATAAAAAGGCGTTTTCCTTGCCCCAAGGCTTTAAAAAGGAACGTGTATTCCTTAATTTCGGTGCGGTTGATCAGGTCGCAACGGTAGAATTAAACGGCAAGGTGCTTGGTACTCACGTAGGGGGATACACCCACTTTTCCTTTGAGGTTACTGATGAAGTTAAGGAAGAAAACTTTCTCACCGTTACCGTTACCGATACCCTTGATAAAAGGCTTCCGTACGGCAAGCAATGCAAAAAGCGCGGGGGAATGTGGTACACCGAAACCTCGGGAATATGGCAAAGCGTGTGGCTTGAAAGCACCCCACAAAAATATATAAAAGAAATCATAATCGATGCGGACGGTGAAAGTGCCGAGATTACGGTAGAGGGCACAGAAAGCGGAAAGGTTATTTTTGAGGATGCGACCGTTTTATTAAATAACGGCAAGGCGGTATATCAGCCTGAAAAAACTGAAAAATGGTCGCCCGAAAATCCCCGTCTGTATTATTTTACGGTAGAAGGCGAGGGCGATAGGGTGGAAAGCTATCTTGCGTTCCGCACCCTTTCAATAGGCGAATTTAACGGCGTAAAGCGGTTGTGCCTTAACGGTAAGCCGTACTTTTTCAGCGGTGTGCTCGATCAGGGCTATTATTCCGACGGCGGACTTACCCCTGCAACCGAAAAAAACTATGAAAACGATATTCTTTTAATGAAAAAAGCAGGGTTTAATATGTTAAGAAAGCATATTAAGGTTGAAGCCGAGGCATTCTATTATGCCTGCGACCGTCTTGGAATGGCTGTTTTTCAGGATATGATAAACAACGGAAGCTATTCCTTCTTTTTCGATACCGCACTTCCCACGGTAGGTATGCAAAAATTCCCCGATAGCATTTTACACACCGATAAAAAAGCAAGACGAAACTTTGAAAAAACCATGGAAGAAACCGTTAAAATGCTTAAAAATCATCCCTCGGTGTGCTATTGGACTATATTTAACGAGGGTTGGGGACAGTTTTGCGCAAACAAGATGTACCGTAAGCTTCGCGCCCTTGATAAAACAAGGTTTATTGATACGACTTCGGGTTGGTTTAGGGCAAAAAACACCGACGTTTTAAGCTTGCACGTGTACTTTAAGCGGCTTAAGGAAAAAAAGAGTGATAAGCCTGTGGTTATTTCCGAATTTGGCGGATACGCATTTAGCGTTGCCGACCACGTATATAATACCGAAAAGGAATACGGCTACAAAAGCTTTAAAAGCAAAAAGGAGTTTAACGATGCGCTGATTTCTTTGTATGAGAACCAGCTTTTGCCCCTTGTTAAAACGGGAGTTTGTGCTTCGGTGTATACGCAACTCTCCGACGTTGAGGATGAAATTAACGGTCTTGTTACCTATGACAGACGGGTTGAGAAATTTGATGACCGACTTTTTGAAATAAATCAGCATATTTATGAAGAAGTTTGTAAATAATACTTGATTTTCATAAAAAAATATAGTATATTATCTTAAAGAATAATAAAGGAGATTTTTTAAAATGAAGAAGTTTTTTAAAGAGTTCAGAGAATTTCTTAACCGTGGCAACGTGCTTGACCTTGCAGTAGGTGTTATCATCGGTGCCGCATTCAAGGATATCGTAAATTCGTTGGTAAACGATATCATCTCACCCATTATCGGTATTGTATTCAAGGCAGATTTCAAGGACCTTGTATGGAATATGTTCCCCAAGGTTGATGAATTAGGTGCTCCCGTGATTGATGAAAAAACAGGCGAGCAGGTTTATGAATTAAGCATCAGATACGGTGCATTCATTACCGCAATCATCAACTTCATCATCATGGCATTCGTTATCTTTATGATTGTTAAAGCTGTAAGCAAGCTTATGTCTTTGGGTAAAAAGAAGGAAGAGCCTGCAGCGCCTGCAGCACCCACCACAAAGAAGTGCCCCTACTGCTGCACAGAAATCGCAATTGAGGCAACACGTTGCCCCCACTGCACTTCACAGATTTCGGAGTAATTACGATTTTAAGATAAAAGCCTGCATTTTGCAGGCTTTTTCTGAATGGAGCTATATTTATGGAAATTCACATTACACATTACGATTGTAACAGATGTACCGCAAACGGAAAGTGGCCATACAGTACACCGGCAGGTTTATTAAGGCTGTATTATATTCATTCCGGCGAAGGCACGGTGTATAATGCATCAAAAAAGCACGTGCTTAAGGCAGGCAAGATGTATCTGTTTATTCAAAACGAAGATTTTGATACGGTTGATTCCTGTGATATGGAGCATAGCTTCTTTGATTTTTTTGCCAACGTTACCCTTGAAGCAGGAAGCTTTATTGAGCTTGATGCGGCACAGGTTCCCATTGTGGATTTTGATTTGTTCAAGGAAATGCTTTGGGATTTTGAAAGGTACAAAAACAGTCTTAAGTGCTTGCTTGAAATGATTGTGAATTACGTAAATGAAGAATATTCCTTGCCTATTGCAACAAACAGGCTTGTTTCCGAGGCGATATTGATAATTCAAAAAAGCTGTGCCGTTACGGTAAAGGAGCTTGCAGGTGCGCTTGCAATAAACGAAAGCCACTTTATACGCACCTTCAAAAACATAACGGGTGTAACGCCTATGCAGTATATAAAATCCTGCAGAATCACAAAGGGAATAAACCTTATAAAAAGCGGTATGTCAATAGGAAATGCCGCCATTGAATGCGGATATTCCTCGGCAACCGCATTTACACAGGCGGTAAAAAGTGAAACGGGAAAGACCCCGAAAAATTTATAAAAAACGGAGAGATATCTCCGTTTTTTTGTGTGGATATATAAAAAAGCTATATAAAACAAACGGCACGTTTTAAACGTGCCGTTTAATATTTTTACTGTTGTTTCTTTTTCTTGATTACGATAACTACAACTGCCGCACCTGCGCCTACAACTAATGCCGCGGCAACGGGAATGATAATGAAAAGGGGATTAAAGCCACCTGCACCGCCCAAAGCACCTGCGGGTGTAGCGGTTGCCGTTACTGAGGGAAGCAACGGCGAAGGTGTTACCTCAATTTCAACAGACATTCCAAGACTCTCAAGTGCACGCTTTAAGGTGTCAAGTCTTTCGGTGTTAGCTTGCGGTTTTCCGTTTGCATCAAGTATAAGATCACCGTTTTCGTCAACAAGCAACGTGGGACAGAACCAACCGCCTTCCTCGTGCTCGTTCCAGCCGTATGATAAAACCATATTGGTCTTACACTGGGGCGAGGTGCTCGCATGGGTTACAACGTTTTTGATGTGCGCTTCAAGCTCATCCATTGTGGGCTGATACGTCCACCAGTTGTGGTAAGGCTTATCCTTGTCCTCTGCCGCGTTAGGATCACCGTCAACCCAGGTAACGCCGGTTTCAATACGTGCGCGGGTATCTCTGCCTGTTGTAAATGCAGGAATAAAGTCAATATTAAATGCAAGGCAAAGTGCGCCTACGTCCTTAACATAGCCTTCGCAACGCTCTGCAAGCACTTCGTAGGTTTCGCCTGTTGAAAGTGCGCCTACACCGTACCATGAAATTGCATCAATATCTTTAGCAAGGTTTGCGGTGAATTTATCAATCTTTGAGGTTGTTGACATACCAACAACGTAAAGCGCCTTTTTGATGCCGGCGTTTGCCGCCCCCTGTCTTAATTTCGCAACGTCTTCAGCTGTCCAAGAGTCAAGACTGTAAAGGAATATTACGGGTCTGCCGTCAAGTGAAAGATAGCAGGAATCCTTCATAGCTTCATAAAGTTCTTCCATTGATTTGGGTGAACGGAGTCTTTCCAGTGCACCTGCCATCTTAACAAGATTCTTTTTATTGCTTTCAAGGTGGAGCTTACGGGGCTGGCTCATATCATCGGTGGTTTCGTACCAAATGTATGCATAGTAATCGATACCGCCTGCGGCAGCATACTCTGCTTCCTTTTCCCAGGTTTCAACGGTGTATTCGGGGAAGGAAATGGTATCGTCATCGTTTACTATTGAGAAGAAGGGTGCCTGTGAATGATATTTCTTAGGTGAAAGCACCTTTGCTACCTGTGCGGCAGGATGGGGTGCAACGCCTTCTTTTACCGTTGAATTTGTGAAAGCATCCCAACGAATAGTACCTACAAGCGTCTGATCAAAGCGTGTAACCCCTGTTTTTTCGGGAATAGGCGCATCTTCAATGCCGTCATCAGGTTCTTCGTCGCTAAGGAATATGTTATCAATATAAAATGCATCGGGTGCAGAACCGTCTTTAAAAATACCGTCAAAGCAAAGGTTCCAATACTCAGTTGCGGCAAGGTCACTTTCGGTTATTTCAATTTCAAACGGAACGGTGGTCCAGGTATCAGCAGCAGCAACGGTTGTGGTGAGAGAACAGTAAGCTACACCGTCGGTTTCGCACATTGAAAAACCGGCTTCGGTCTTGGTACGGATACGTAAAAGTCCCTTAAAATCCTTGCCCTCGGAATAAATGTTCATAGTGCCGTAAACGGTGGTTTCTTCGCTTACGTTGTCCTGAATATATTGTCTTATGTCCAATATCGGTGAAGCAAAGGTCTGCTCGGGAATGTCTGTGTATGCAAGCACCTGACCGTCACCGTCGGGGTTGTCGGTTACTTCAAGCTTACCGCCTGCACCTAAAAGCTTCCATGTGTGATTACCTTCCTCGAAGGTTGCGCTTCCAACGGGAATAAAGTTGCCTTCAGCAGGAATGGTGTTGTCAACACTGTTACCGGTTGAATTATTATTGTTATTGGTGTTTGTGTTGTTGGTGCCGGTGCTTGTTGAAGGCTTGGCAGTAATAATAACGTTGTCAATATATAATTCAGTTAAGGTTTTATCTGTTGCGTACAAGTTATCAAAGCAAATGTTCCAGGGTTCAGCTGAAGAAAGGTCGCTTTCAAGCACCTCGAAGCTGAACTCAACGGTAGTCCAATCTTCCTCATCAACACTTATGCGAATAAAGTGGGTGTAAGCCGTACCGGCGTTTGCGCACATTGAAAAGCCGTTCTTTGTGGCGGTGCGCATACGTACAAGAACGCTCTTAAGTGCATCACCTACGGCATAAAGATCCATTGACATAGTAATGGTTGAAGGACCGGTTATACCGTCCTGAATATACTTGCGTACGTCAAGCTGGGGTGAAGCAAAGGTCTGCTCGGGAATTTCGGAATACTTAAGTACCTTGCCGCTACCGTCGGGGTTGTTTACAACCTCAAGCTTTCCGCCGCTGCCTAAACACGTCCACGTGTGCGAACCGCTTTCAAAGGTGGAATTGTTTTCGGGCACAAGGTTGGTGCTTTCTGCATAGGCAGGCACGGTAAGCACGCCTATTAACATTGAAAGCAACAGAAGATAAGAGAGGATCTTTTTCATATCACGTTTATCCTTTCAAATTTTTATAAATACTCGCATTTTAATTGTACAGTATTTTACTTTGTTTTTCAAGAGAGAGGGGGTATTGTTTACAAAACATTTACATTGCAGCATTTATAACGTTTAATATCCTTAGCAATATTGCACTTTTGATATAAAACCACTCCAAAAAGCCGACTTAAAAAGTCGGCTTTTTGGAGTGTGTATTATTTCTTTTTTGATTTTTTAATAACGATTATAACAACCGCACCGATGAGCAATATTCCGGCGGGAATCGCAATAATATATATGAGATTGAATGAGAAATTACCGTTGTTTTCGATTTCGGGTGTTACGCTTGGTGCTGCCGAAGCGCTTGGCTCAGCGGTAGCGGTGAGAGTGGGTGTTGCGGAAGGTGTGCTTTTTAGCTTTTCAAGCGTTGCTCTAAGGGTGTCTATACGCTCGGTATTGTATGTTACCTTGCCGTTTGCATCAAGCACGGGATCACCGTTCCCGTCACATTTTAAGGTAGGGCATAACCAACCGCCCTCCTCGTGCTCATTCCAACCGTAAGAAAGCAGAAGGTTTGATTTTGCGGAAAGGGGGTTATCCTTAACGTAATTGTACATATAGGCTACGTGCGAAGCAAGCTCTTCCATAGTAGGCTGTAAGGAGTATAAATTCTTATAAGGCTTGTCCTTGTCGTCTGCTGCCTTTGGATCGCCTTCTATCCAGGAAACACCCGTTTCAATGCGTGCGCGACAGTCACGGCCTGTGGTGAAGGAGGGCACGAGATCAAAATTATATACCATCGCATTTTTACCCATATTAACGGTGAGCTCTTCGGTGTATTTTGCAAGTTCACTGAAGCTTTGCGCGGTTTTTGTCGGTGCTGTGCCATACCAGGAAATACCGTCAACACCTTTTTGAAGGTTCGAAGAAATATTTTTATCCACGTGATCCATGCCTATAATATAAAGCGCCTTTTCGATGCCTGCGTTTACCGCCATCTGACGAACCGACGTTATTTTTTCCTTGGTCCAGTTGGGCATATCGTAAAGAAAAAGCACGGGATGACCTGATAGGGTAAGATAGCAAGGATCCTTCATTGCATTAAAAAGCTCTTCCATTGTTTTTTGTGCGCGAACGGTCTCAAGAATACCCGCCATTTTTACGGTATCCTTCTTATCACTTAAAAGATGCATTTTTCTTGCGTTACTCATGGGATCGGTGGTTTCGTACCAAAGATATGCAAAGTAGTCAAGACCTGCATTTTTTGCAAAATCCGCCTCCTGTTCCCAGATATCCAAGGTGTATTCGGGAAAGGAAACCGTATCGTCTATGCTTGCAAAGAAGGGGGCCTGATTATGATATTTCTTGGGTGAAAGCACCTTTGCCACCTGTGAAGCGACGTCTTTGCCGCCTGCGGTGGATCTGTTAAAGGCATCCCATCGGATAGTGCCCACAAGCGTTTTGCCGCTTCTTGTGATAGCTGCCTTTTCGGGAATAGGCTTGTTTTCTGCCTCTTCCTCCTCGATAGTGGGATCAGGCTCAGTGGAAAGGTACACGTTGTCAATGTAAATATTGCCTGTGCCTGCCGCAAGATATAAGCCGTTAAAGCAGACGTTCCAGTATTTTGCTGAGGATGCAAGATCATCATCGGTTATTTCAAATTCAATCTGAAAGCGTGTCCATGTGTTTGTCTGAAAATCCGCGCGGGTCTCGGAATTGGTAAGCTCAACGTAGGGTGTACCCGCTTCCTGACAAAGTGAAAGATCGTCAGCCTTTTCTGTTCTTATAAGAAGGGGAATACGTGCATTATTACCCGTGGTATAAACGTCCATAGCAATGTAAAGTGTGGTGGCTTCGGTCACGTTTTTTGTGATATACGGCTTTATATCAAGGGTAAATGCCGACCACTTGTACCTTTGTGACGTTTCGTTTGGTTCAGGACAGCCTGAATATTCAAGCACCTTGCCTTCGCCTGAGGGATTATCGGTGACCTTAAGTGCACCGTCGGCAAATACCTTCCAATTATGGCTTCCGCCTTCAAAGGTGGAATCTGCAGTGCTTAAAAGGTTTTTATTCTCTGCGTGAACGCAGGGAGTTGAGCACGTAATGAGTGATAGGATCATAAGAATGATAAAAAACTTTTTCATAGCATACTCCTTGTGTAAGTTATAGCTTTATTTTATCATAAAATTTAATTGACTTCCTTAATAATATTGTGTTATTATCAAGCTGATTATTAAAATTTTAAGATTGGAAGAACGGTTATGCTTAAGGCAAGGGGCTTATATGTGCGTTTTGCGGAATATTCCGATGCACAGGGTTTTATAATTGATGAATCACATTTTCATAATCATTATGAGGTGTATTATCTTATAAAAGGCAGAAGACGGTATATTGTTGAAAATGAGATATACGATATTCAAGAGGGTGATATCGTTGTAATACCGCCTATGGTCATGCATAAAACGCAACGGCTTCCGGATACCGATGCAAGCGAATGGCATCAGCGTATGCTTTATAATCTGCGCGAAATGCCCGATATACTTAAGCCTGTGTTTGAAAAAAGGCTTTACAGACCCACAGGCAATGAAAAGGAAGAAATAAAGCGGCTTATCGATGAATCCGTTCAGGAGGATAAGGTGAGTGAGGAAGGAGTATTTCTTCACAAGCTTAACGCACATAAAATACTTTTTATACTTTTACGTATGCCAAAGAATGAAACGGTCTTACAAAATCTTTGCCAACGTGACCGACTTATACAAACCGTCGCCTATTATATAAAGGAACACTGCAATACAAGTATTTCACTTAAGGAAATTGCTGATGAAGTGGGATTTACACCTGAATATTTTTCTTCGGTGTTCAAAAATGCCATAGGGCTTAATTTTGTGGATTATCTTAATAATATGCGCATTGCAAGGGCGCTGAACCTGTTAAACGCAACTGAGCTTTCCATTAGTAAAATAAGTGAGCAATGCGGCTTTAACGATAGCAACTATTTTGCCATCGTGTTTAAAAAAACAGTGGGTGTTTCGCCAAGAGCATACAGGAATGGACTTAAGGCAAAAAATAAAAGCTGACTTATTTGGTCAGCTTTTTATATGCCACGGATTGTTTGTATCCGGATCTGTGGGATCCCAGCATGCGCGGGGGTCTGAAAGATCTATCTTCTCAACAGGCTCAACGTACTGCTCTATCTTATCTGAATCGTAAATAACCACACGCGTTCCGATATGGCAGTTATCGTATATCCACTTCGCATCCTCTACCGTAAGCCTTATACAACCCTGTGAAGCAGGCTCGCCAAGCTTGTTGTACTCGCTTGAAAGAAGGGTATCCTTTCTTTGTGCGGAATATGGAACCGAATGAAACAGATAATGCCCGTATATTCTTGTGGCGTATTGCCCGTATGTGCCGCCGTGAAGTGGCCGCCATACGTATTTTTGCGTGGTATTATGCTCACCCGTGGGTGTTTCGTTAAAATCCTTGCCAACGGAGCATATAAACGCTTTTACAAGCGAACGGTATTCGTTGTTCGTATCTTTTCCGTACACGTAAACGCGGTTTTGAAGCCTGTTGACGTAGATAACGTATTCGCCGTTATAGTTTGCAGGCGTAACGTACGGTGTCACCTGCGGTGTTGGGTGCGGGGTAGGCTTTGGCGACGGGGTAGGCGTGGGCGAAGGCGAAGGCTTAGCTGTTGCGGTAGGCGTGGGGCTTGCAGTAGGCGATTTAGTTAAAATCGGTGCAGAAGCAGTCACGCTTGAATCCGAAAACAGAGCAACCCACTCAATGCACGAACAGCATAGCAATATTAAAATGTTTATAATTATAAAAACTTTTTTCATTTACGTTCCCCGCGTAATAATTTAGAATAATTATATCATAAGTATAGAGAATATGCAATAGCATCAGTTTTTCTTTTTTTATAAAAAATGCGGTAATTTCTGTTGCAAATATATCAGATTTAATTTATAATATAAGTAATAAATTTTTACGGAGGTACAAAAAATGTTAGTTTCTGCAAAAGAAATGCTGAACAAGGCCAAGGCAGGCAAATATGCAGTTGGTCAGTTCAATATCAACAATCTTGAATGGACAAAGGCAATTCTTCTTACGGCTGAGGAAAATAAGTCGCCTGTTATTTTAGGCGTTTCCGAGGGCGCAGGTAAGTATATGTGTGGCTACAACACCGTTGTAGGTATGGTTAAGGGTATGATTGAAACACTTAACATAACAGTTCCCGTTGCACTTCACCTTGACCACGGCAGCTATGAAGGTGCTTACAAGGCAATGGAAGCAGGCTTCTCTTCCGTTATGTTTGATGGCTCACACTATGATATTGAAGAGAATATCGAAAAAACAAAGCAGATTATCGCTGATGCAAATGCTAAGGGCATTTCAGTTGAGGCTGAGGTTGGCGCTATCGGCGGCGAAGAAGACGGTGGTGGTGGCGGCGGTGAAGTTGCTGATCCCAAGGAATGCAAGATGATTGCTGACCTTGGTGTTACAATGCTTGCAGCAGGTATCGGTAATATTCACGGCAAGTATCCTGCAAACTGGGCAGGCTTAAGCTTTGATACTCTTGATGCTATTCAGGCATTAACAGGCGATATGCCCCTCGTTCTTCACGGCGGCACAGGCATCCCTGCTGATATGATTAAGAAGGCTATTTCACTTGGCGTTTCAAAGATTAACGTAAACACCGAATGTCAGCTTGCTTTCCAGGAAGCAACAAGAAAGTACATCGAAGCAGGTAAGGACCTTGAAGGTAAGGGCTTTGACCCCAGAAAGCTTCTTGCACCCGGCTTTGAAGCAATCAAGGCAACCGTTAAGGAAAAGATGGAGCTTTTCGGTTCTATCAATAAGGCTTAATAAAAGGATCTAAAAAAGCACCTCGTTTGAGGTGCTTTTTTTATATACCTTCGTATTGAACAACGGTTTCTACGGTGTAGCCTTTAAGTGCATCCCTGCCGTTAAGACCTTTAAGCTCAAGCAGAAACAGTATTTTTTCTACCTTTCCGCCTAATTTTTCAACAAGCTCACAACAAGCCTTTACCGTGCCGCCCGTGGCGATAAGGTCATCGATAATAACTGCCTTCTGACCGGGCTTTATGGAGTCCACATGCATTTCAATTTCGGCGGTACCGTATTCAAGGGCGTAAGATGCGCTTACGGTTTCCCGTGGAAGCTTGCCCTTTTTGCGAATGGGAACGAACGGCTTATTAAATCTGTACGCGAGGGGCGCGCCAAAGATAAATCCGCGGGATTCGGCACCTGCAATAACGTCAAAATCAACGCCCTCAAGAAGCTTTGCATATTCGTCAACTGCAAGCTTAAAGCCTTCAGCATCCTGAAGTACGGTGGTAATATCCCTGAACATAATTCCTTTTTCGGGGAAATCGGGAATGGTTGTAATATAATCCTTTACTGTTTTCACGGTTCAGCCTCCAAATCAATATTAAGGTCGTATGGCCCAAGGCCGAGCTGTTGGGGAAGACGGTAATCGGGAAGATTATCACGCTTTGTAAATACCTCGCGAACAGCCTGCAAATACTTAAATCCGCCTGAAAGATGAGGCGCAATGTAGTGACCCTCGCCCCATTCGTTCCAGTTGTCCATCATTATAAAACGCTTACCTAATGCGGTATCGGGCATATTATCAGCCATTTCCTTAACGGCTTCAAGAAGCTTGCGCCAGTTGTTAGGTGTAAGCTTCCAACGGGTTATATCCTGTATGCGATGCTTGTTGTTTTTATACCAAGGATACGGATCCCACGATTGCGAACAGGTAAGAATGGTAAAATCGGGGTCAAACTCAAGATGATTGTTCATCAAATAAAGCTGACGGTTGATTGCTTCCTCCTGCGAGGGCATACGCTCAAGAGTATGCCAGCAATATGCAAAGGTGTTGTCAAAGCCTGCGTTTTTGTACATCTGAAGCACGGTTTTATCGTCGTAACGGTATTCTACCTGGAATATGATGCCGTCAAAGCCGTATTCCTTGATTTTTTCGCGTGCGGCATCAAGTGCTTTTTTAAGCTTTTTCTCGCCACCCATATATTTTATTACCTTGAATGACCAATCGTACACGAAAAGCACGGGTTTGTTATCAATTTTAAGGTAGTTGGGAAGCTTGAAATAATTTTCTACCCAGAAGGGAAGCAGGTTGTCAAGAAGGTCGCTTTCATCGGCGGCAACACCTGCGTTATCGCCCTCCCACATAATAGCAAACTTCATCATATTTGCGTATTTAGCCTGCATAAGTGCATCAAGCTGGTGCGCAAGGTTTATATCGTCTTTTGTAACAGGGTTGCCCATGTTATGCCATTTTCTGTACCAGCAGTAAATAAAACAGTTTATACCGTGTTCAACCGCCCACTTGACTTCCCAATCCGCAACCTCGGGATTAGATTCGTCATAGTAGCCCATAAGCGGAGTGCGCTCGGGGAAATCGGTTATCTTTGAAAAGCCTGAATAACCGTTTTCGTGAACGTTCCATCCGGGGAAATAATGGCACGCAATGAAATAGTCGGATGAAACCGGCTCCGGCTTTGGCACGTAATCAACAAAATTCCTGGGAAACATAAGCAAAAACTCCTTTAAATTTCATTAGTAACAATATAACATAAAACTTAATGAAATTCAATACTAAACTTGAAGATTGACTAAAAATTTTTTAATGGTATAATTTAATTGAATCGAGGTGAAGAATATGCTTCCTGAAAACGTTATATTTGTAATGGAACGGTTAAAGAACGCAGGATTTTCCGCATATACCGTTGGCGGATGCGTGCGCGACAGATTGCTTGGGGTTGAGCCTGACGACTGGGATATTACCACAGATGCAAAGCCTGAGCAGATACAGGAGATGTTTTCTGACTGTCACCTTAACCTTAAGGGGCTTAAGCACGGCACGGTGGGCGTAATAAAGTATGGAACTATGACCGAGGTCACCACCTACCGTATCGATGGCAGCTATACTGACAGCAGGCGCCCCGATAACGTTACGTTCACGGATAAGCTTTCGGAAGATCTCTCGCGCCGTGATTTTACCGTAAACGCAATGGCGATGGATATAAACGAAAATATTGTAGACGTTTTTAATGGCAGACAGGACCTTAAAAAAAGAATTATACGCACCGTAGGCGATGCAAAAACAAGGTTTAACGAGGATGCACTTCGCATTATGCGCGGATTAAGGTTTGCTTCAAAGGAAGGCTTTTCCTTGGAAGAGGATACCCTTAACGCTTGTAATGAACTTGCGTTTAAACTGAAAAGCATTGCGTACGAGCGCATTTATATTGAACTTAAAAAAATGCTTGCGTTAAAAAACGCGCCCGCAATAATGGCAAGGTCGTTGCCTGTATTTAAAAGCGTGTTCCCAACACTTAATGAGAAAAAATGGCAAAAAATATGTGGTGGCGTTAAAAAAAGCTGTTGCGATATCGAATTAAGCCTTGCAGTAATCTTGCTTGAGGCTGATACCGAGGCAGAGCTTCTTCGCCTTAAGACCGAGGCAAGCCTGCGCAGAAAAATACTTAAGCTTAAGGAACTTCTTTTAGGAAAAATCAAAAACCAGCCTGAATTTTTACAACTTCTTATGTGCGAGCATTCCAAGGAAGACGTGCTTTTTCTGTGTAAATATCTTTCGCTTGAGGGTGAAAGCTACAACGAAAATGCACTTGCGGCTTTAAAGGGTATAACAAGCGTTAAGGAGCTTGAAATCAGCGGCGATGAAATTAAAAAAGCAGGCTTTAAAAGCTACAAAATAAAAGAAACCCTGAAAATCCTGCTTGAAGCCGTTGTGATGAAGCGGTGTAAAAACAATATTGAAGATTTAAAAAAATATTTAGCAAAGATAAAAGCATCGGATTAAACCGATGCTTTTGTTGTTTTTTTGAATTTCTTTGTAATTTTGTCTGTCAGCATTGAAATTAAAAGAATTATATAAGCCGCAAGCGAGAATGCCGCAACATAGATTATAAGGCACCACGGGTACTGCACGTGTTGCTGAACGATGGAATAAACGGGAAGTGAAGGATCTTGGTGAGGGCTTATATAGAACATATTGAAATCCTCGCGCTCAAGTAATCCGCCTGCAAAAGCAATCTCGTTCATAATTATTGCAAGCAGCACGCACACGGCAAATACGGGTATTGCCTTTAAAACGGTGCGGTGCTCCTTTTTAACGTAGTTCGTGCCTAAAAGGTACACGCCTGTTGAAATCATAAGACCGTGGCACACCATTGTTTGAATATTTATTCCGATGGTGGTAATGAACATTTGCGGCGGATATGCCATTGTGCATATACCTGCAAACACCGCAAAAGTGGCAAGATATGCGCAAAGTGCGTTATGTATTTTTTCGTTCTTTATAATGCCTGCAAGCAGACCTATATACATAGGCGTTGAACAGAACTGAAACGGAAACGCATACCATTGATAATCAAACGTGACAGTATTGTTATCGTAGGAAAAGCTGTAATTTATCTGCTTATAAATTTCAAGCACAAGAACTATTGCCGAGGTGATTATTAAAAGCCTTCGGGTAAAGCGTTCCTCACCGTTTTTATTCATTTTTATAAATACTATTGCGGCGGCTACGGTAAGAAAAATAAACAACAGATGAAACCAACCGAACGTAGTCGGTTCCTCCATACGTGCATCAAGTATCCTTAATACGTTGCTCCAAAATCCCATATTTTTTACCTCTTTTGTATTAAATACATAAACAGTATAGCACTATTTTGTCATAAAAACAAGAAAAAAGGTGAAAAAATCACCTTTTTTTCGTTAACAATATTACCCAATCCTCTTTTGTGGGGCGCAAGGGAATTTTGAATTCGCCTGAAGAAGCGTTTGCGGGCATTTGTTCTGAATACGTATTCGTTCTTGGATTATACCAAGAATAAACGTACGAAGCGTTTTTATCAAGCTGCTTGAACGTGCCCGTTATATCCGTTGTTACGTCGTCAACCTTATCGTAGAAATAGGCGACGAACACATCGTTTTCAATGTGTGCGGCTGAATAATAGCCGTGGTCTGCAACAAAATATTCGTTCAAGTCAAAGCAGGGAACAAGCTTCCACCATTCAAGCTTTTCAAAGAACTTCTTCATATAAGCCATCTCAATGCCACCGGGAAGATCGATGGTTTTGCCCCAAGGCAAAAGCTTACCTTCAACGCTCATTGTAAGTCCGTCGCGTACCGTGGGTTTTTCAATATCGTAGGTGCTCTTGTAAAGCCACATATCAACTGCGCCGTAGCCGTGACCGAACATACCGTTAAGAATGGCTATCCAACCTTGAATACGTGCGCCAATGGAATTTGTCCATAAAAGTTCATAACGTGCCTCGTAAACTATGGAAGGCTTGTTCTGACCGTTGGACCAATAATCAATGGGTGCCGAAAAGTCTAAGGGTGTGTTAAGCACAGGCTTCCATTGGTTTGCCCACCAAGTGTGTCCCTTAACGTTACGGAATGCGGAATTTGCCGCAGTAGTGAATTTGCCGATGTAGTACGAGCCTTCCTGATGTCCCGAAATAGGCTGCTTGAGGGGGTCGTATTTATACAGCCATTCGCATACGTTTTTATACGGGTTGTTTTCTGCGTTCATTGTTTGGTTGGTTTTAAGATTTTCGAAATAATAAAAATCGTTGTCAATTTCCTGACCAAGCGTCCAAAGACAAGGGAATGCAGAGAAGCGTGCCACCCAATAGCGTGACAGTTCTTCAAGAAGCTGTTCGTACTCGCTTGCGGGCACGGTCTTCATCAAGGCGATAATTTCCTTGGGAAAGCAGAACTGTGCGTTTGCGTGTACCATACCTGCATTTGCAATGTATTCGTAGTATTTATCTGCTTTTTTAAGGCTAATAATATCGGTTTCATCGATGCCGTCAAGCAGGTTATAGCCTGTTTCAAGGGGCTCGGTCTGGTATACGGTATAGCCTTCACCGGCGCGCCTGTCAACAATATACTTAAAGTGCGATTCACACTTGATATCGCAGGCGTGGTCACCCGGCTCGTCAAATTCCTCAGCCATGAAGTTCCAATGTGTGTCACCCAAATAAAAGAACGGTGTGCCGTCAGCGTATACAAAATACTGTTTTGTAGGATCGGTGGTAACAAAGCCGCGCTTAAAAATTTCAAGCTCACCCGAATATTTTACGCATTCAACCGTGCCTGTAACACCGTTAAGTGCATCATCCTCTTTACATACGGTCTTGTACGTCCACGTACCTTCTTCGGGCAAAGCAAAACGGATGCACCAATCGGTTTTGCCGTTCCAGAATCCCGGCACAACAAGGGTTTTGTTGCCGTTTGTAATTTCCATATCAAGAATTACGTTTCTTACGGGGTTATTGTATTCCTTTGAGGCGGTAAGGTTTATTTCTGCCTTGCGCCACGTTTCAGCTTTAATGATCATAATATATACCTCTTAAATAAAAGGGCGAAAAACCTCGCCCCTTTAAAATTATTTTACCTTTTCAATAACAAGTACCCAGTCTTCGGCAGAAGGACGTTCGCCGATAATGAATGAGCCACCGTTGTTGGTAACGTTCATTTTTTCGCTTACTGCGGTTGTTCTGGGGTTGAACCAATAATAAGTGTAGCTGCTTGATGAATCAAGACACTTTATAGTACCTGTAAGCTTGGTGCTTTCCTTGTCTATCTGATCGTAGAAGTATGCGATATAGGTGTCAGTACCGATGGAAGCAAGTGAATACGTTCCCGTATCCGAAGCAAACATTGTTTGATTGCCGAACGTGGGAACAAGGTTCCACCATTCAAACTGCTCAAGGAAGTCCTTCATATAACCCATCTGATAGCCTGCGGCAAATTCGACTGAAACGCCCCACGGGGTTGACTTTTGTTCAACGGTTATGGTTATGCCGTCACGTACCGTATCGAATTCCATATCGTAAGTGCTCTTGTAAAGCCAGATATCAATTGCGCCATAGCCGTGACCGCACATTCCGTTAAGGAAGCTCAACCAACCCTGTGCACGTGCACCGTACTCATTTGTCCAAAGCATATCGTATCTGCCTTCGTACATAACGGCGGGTTTGCCCTGACCGTTTGCCCAATAATCCATTGCGGCTGAAAAATCAAGCTTCTGGTTAAGGAGAGGTTTCCACTGTGTTGCCCACCAGGTATGACCTGTGGTATCGCGGAAGGATGAGTTTGAAGCGGAGGTGTGCGACATAAGCGTTTTAGTACCTTCCTGGTGTGCTGAAATGGGGTTCTTATGGGGATCGTACTTATATAAGTACTCACAAACCTTTTTCCAAGGATTGTTTTCTGCGGTCATAGTCTGGTTGGTTTGGGTATTTTCTTTATAATAGAAATCGTTGTCAACCTCCTGTGCAAGCGTCCACATAACAGGATATGCACCGTAGCGTGCCACCCAGTTCCGTGCAAGCACGTCAAGCAGTTTTTCGTAATCAGGGTCGGTATTCATCAGCTTTATCATAACGTCGGGGAAGAAGAACTGTGCGTTTGTGTGAACAAGACCCATATCGGCAATGTACTTAAAGTATTTATCTGCAATGCGAAGACCTGAAATATCGTTTGCAGAAAGTCCGTTTGAAAGGTCAAAGGGTACGTTAAGGGGCTCGGTCTGATATACGGTAAAGCCCTGTGCAACACGGCGGTTTACAATATATTTAAAGTGAGAAACCGTCTTAATATTGCCTGCGTTAGTACCTGCCTTGTCATATTCTTCTGCAAGGAAGTTCCAATGCGTATCGCCAAGGTAGAAGAACGGTGTGCCGTCAGCGTAAACAAAGTAACGCGTGTTTTCCTTGGTGGTAACGAAACCGTGCTTGTAAATATCAAGGTCGCCCGAGTATTTCTTTACGTTAATACTGCCCGTAATGTTGTGCACGCCTGCGTCTGTTGGATCGGAGAACACGGTCTTATACGTCCATGTGCCCTCTGTGGGAAGTGCAAAGCGAACGCGCCAAATGTTGCCGCCATCCCAGAATCCCGGTACGGTCATGGTCTGATTGCCGTCGGTAAAGATAACGTCAAGAATACGTGAGTTTGCGGCATCACCAACCATTGTGTTGGCAATAAAGGTCATTTCACTTGCAACCCAGGTTTCAGCTTCGGTAACAAGCTTCTGCGTTTCGGGTGCAGTCTGTGCTTCTTCACGGTATACCTGGAAATTATCAATGTAAATTTCGGTAACTTCTGTGCCTATGGTGTCAAGGCAAAGGCGCCAGCTGTGTGATTCACTGTCAAAGTCGGATTCAAAAACGTCAAGCATAAGCTCTACCTGCATCCAGTCACCAACGTCACCGTCAATGGTATCTACAGGACGGTAGCGGTAGTTAGTACCTGCCTGAACGATAAATGAGTTTGCATCCTTTGAGCTGTTGCCACGGATAATGGTATCAAAGCCTGAGCCTAAAACCGAATCAACCTCTTCACCGCCAAGAAGAATATCAAAGGTGATAACGTATGAGCCGGCCTCTGTAATTATATTTTTGTAAAGGTTTACTGAGGGGCAGGAATATGAATGTCTACTTTCGTTAGCGTTATAATATTTAATACATCCGCTATCTTCAACACCGCCATCTTTGGATATTTCAACAGTTCCTGAAGAAAATGCATACCATCCACCTGACTGACTGATGGAATCGATATCGTCGAATTTCGACTTGCTGTCATCAAGTAAGGGGGTAAGGATAGATTCGGCATCTGTATCCGTTTTGTCTAACGTAACCCTGTCCATTTCCTTAGGCTTGGGGGTAACGGTGCCTAAAAGTGAAAGTGGCTCCTGTGTAGCTGTGCTTCCGTTGGGATTGGGGGTTTGACCTGCCTGTAAGGTAGGCGTTACTTCACTGGTGTTCGGTGTACTTGATTTACAGCCTATAACCGTAAATATCATTACAAACACAAGTAAGAAAGCAATAAAACGATTGTTGTTCATAATAACCTCCTGAAAAATTCAAATTTACTTTTAATATTATACACTAAAACAAGTGGCAGTTCAAGATATTTTTTCAAACATAAAGTATATCAAAACAAATATTTATTGCCTCTTTTTATTATTTTAACATTTAAAACGGTCAGGTTCAACAGCATTTTGTTGTGATTTGTCCTCAATTTGTTGTCTTAATCAGGGTGAAAAACAAAAACGCACCCAATGGTGCGCGTTGTGTTTTGCGAGGAACGTATCAATTATTTTGCAATTTCCTTTGCGGTATTGACACTATACAGCTATCATAAAATCCGCTATATTCTTTCATCAAATCCCGGATTTTCAGTGAATTTATTATATGCTTG
>JAZQTV010000056.1:0-33196 GCA_045630945.1 Clostridia bacterium | reverse complement strand
AAGGGTGAACTCCGTTTTTTCGGTAAGCTTATCACCTGTGATTAAAGAATGCCCGTCAAAAAGCACGGCTTCAAGCACCTTGGGTAAGCTGAGCCAGCTATTAGTGGTGTTTCCGTTATCCTTGCCCATAATAAGCGGCTCTTGACAGCCTGCTATGGAATAATCTGCAATGTCGTTTTTATCAACGCCGTTGTTTTCAAGAACGGTAAAAAGTGCATCATCGTTAAAAAGTGAGGGCGTAAGCACACCGGGTGAGAAGAAGAACCCTCCCATTTCCTCATAAAGTCTTTGGGGCGTGTTTTTATGAAGCTTTACCGAAAGAATAGGCTGGGGAAGATTCATATCAAAATAAGCATCCATTATTGCATAACTCATAGTGCTTGTAAGATCGTTTCCATCGTAATCTCTGCCGCCGATAATAACGTTTTGCGAAATAGCCCAGCTCCTGTCGCCTACGTTATAAAATACCAGAAAATGCTTGAACAATTCTGCCGCTTCCTCGCGCGAAAGCTCGTTGCGGTACGGCTCGAATATTCTATCGGCATTACCTACCGAAAATGCGTAGGGGTTGGGTGCCTGCTCTATGCACATTACCTCCCACAAAATAAGATAAAGCTGAAGCGCTTCAAACAGGTTTGTTGCACCGCCCGAATAAATTTGTTTAAGTGATTTTTTCATAAAGCTAAAGCGAGCCTTGTCTTCGTTTGATGCTTCGACTTCCTTAACTGTAACAAGCTCAATATATCTTTCAATAAGCACCTTCGCCGCACTTAATGCAATTGCGGCAGCGGTGTAGTATTCACCATTTTTGCCATTTGCTTCGTTAATTAAGGCATCAATACCGTGCTTTAATGCGTAACGGAAATCGGGAATAACGTGTCCCGTAACCTGCTCAACGAAAAACAGAACCTCTTTTGTGTAGTTTTCACATTTTGAGTAGGTTGCGTTAAGCATTTTAACCATTTCGGTATTGGAAGTAAAATCCTTTACCTTGTTGATACGCTCAACGGGGAAATCTTCATTAGGCTCAATATCGTTATAGATAGCCATAGGATCGCAGTATCCCGAGAAGCCTTCGACAGTAAACGAAGGATTTATCAAAGCGTAGCTTCTTGCAAAAGCATCACGCTGTGTGCCCACGAATACTGCGTTGTCGCTTAAGGAAATGGGCAGATTTTTTGCTACCTCTAAAAGCAGATAAGCTTTTTTGATTTCTTCGGGATATTCTGAATATTCTGCGGAAAATTTCATTTCCGTTTCCTTAATTATAAACCAACCGTCAAGGCGCATTCTTTTGCGCTCTTCCTGATAAAGTGCCTTTGCCATTTGCGTAAGCTTGCCGCTTTCAAATACGTTGTACATAATATTTCTCCTTTAAGTGTTTACTATAATTAATCCGTTTTCCTTGAAAACCGATTGAAATTTTAACAATGTTTCCTTTGAAATAAATCCGTCCGTTATTTTGTATTCGGTCTTCCATTTTTCCTTGCCGTATTCGTGGTAGGGAAGAAGCTCAAACGTAGTGGTGCCTGTATCGTGCATTTTGAAATACTCAATAAATTTTTCGGGCGAATCTGCATTAAAACCGTTAATAAGCGGAATGCGTACGTGCTGTTGACGTCTGTTTTTGCAGTTCTTTTCAAAATTAAGTTTGGTTATTGAGTTATCAATGCCCGTGTACCATTTTAAAACGTCACCGTCAAAGTGCTTAAAATCCATTATCAGCCAATCAATATAAGGTAAAAGCTCTTTTAAAAGTATTGAGGTACCGTTTGTTTCAATGGCGGTATGAATGCCGTTTTCCTTTAAGCCTATCAATGCTTTTAGTAATTCATTGTGCTGAAGTGTTGCTTCACCGCCCGTAAAGGTAACACCGCCCGAAGAAAAAAACATGGGCTTACAGCTTATGCTTTCTTTTATTATCTCGCTTACGGGAATATCCGTGCCTGCACTTATATCCATTCCCTCGGGGTTAGAGCACCAAGGACACTTCATATTACAGCCTGAAAGGTGGTAAACAAGTCTGTTGCCGGGTCCGTCCTCAGAAAAATTAAAGCCTTTATAAAAAATTCTCATAAAAAACCCTCACTATTCCTAATAATTATATATTACAGGGCAAATACAGTTGAATTGACAAAAAGAGATTTAAGATGTAAAATAACGTAAAATGGTAAGGCGGGTGATAGATTGAAAAGTGAATTTTTGTGTCCCTTGGTGCATCACGTTACCGAGGCAAATATAAATTATTACGGTGCTCCGTTTGTTCATCCAAGGCGGATGATGAAGGAACACGACTTTATTTATCTTATTGACGGCGAATGGAAAATAGGACAAAATGATGAAGAATTCACGTTAACGCCCGATACGGTGCTGATATTAAGTGCTAATAACGTGCATTACGGTGTTTCGCCCTGCGCCGCAGGTACTAAAACTATGTATTTTCACGTTGAAAATATAAAAAAAGGTGAAGAAAAGGTTCTTTTAGAAAGCTTTATCGATGCAAAGGGCAACCCCTTGATAAAAAAACTGTTTTCTGAAATCGTACACCATAAGCTTGAGGGCAATGGGCGTAAGGCGGATCTTTACTTTGAACTTCTTTTAAGCGAATTAAATGAAAATAACGTGCTTAACGGTGTTGACGTAACGGTAAAAATAAAGAATATCATTCACCTTAACCCCGAAAAATTTTTCAGCAATCAGTACCTTGCCTCGATGGCAGGCGTTTCGGTAAAAACCGCAGAATATAAGTTTAAAAGCGAGTACGGCAAAACCATTCATCAGTATATGCTTGAGTTTAAAATAAAGGAAGCTATATCGTATTTTGTCACCTTTCCCGAAATAAGCATTAAGGAAATCGCCTACAACCTCGGCTTTTACGATGAATACCATTTCAGCAAGCAGTTTAAAAAAATAACCGGCGTTTCACCGGCAGAGTACAGAAAAGGCGGGGTGCAGTAGACCTATACTGCTTTGTAAAAAAATAAAAGACAAGATAAAGGCTGTGTAAATTTAGCTAAAAAATTAATTGATACACGGTAGGGGTGCGCACAATTCGGTTTGCCCGTGGACTTTTGAGGGAAAAGTTAATAGGTAAGAAGTAAAAAAACGACTTGTTAAAACAAGTCGTTTTTTGCTAATAACTCTAATTTTGATACAAGATTATAGTTATTCTTTGTGTTTGTCTAAAAATTGTTTTGTCCTTTTTCGCATTTCCTCAATGGTTAACAGACTCACCTGTTCCAAATTGGAATCCAATGTGAAATATCCTCGGAGCAGGGGATCGATTTTTTCGTGATCTTCCTCAGCTTTTTTAAGAGCTTGCGAAAAACAATCATACCCATATACATCTACAAGATACGGTAATCCTGCTACTGATAAAATATGATTATAATCAATATAGTCGTGATTCTTTTCGAGGTTTCTGCGAAAATTATCCATCACGGGATTTAACTCTGCCTCGGAAGCATAAATGGCATATCCGCGAATGAAAAAAATCTTCATCGCAAGTCTGCGACATTTCTTTAAATTTTCAAAATAAAAATCTTTCAAATCAAATGACTTTGCCGATGGATTAAGTAGCAGAATGCGGAGATGCTCTAACCGTATTTCCCAAAAATGCTTTTTTGAAGTCGTTTTATCGCACAGATAATCAATAAGCTCTTGTGTTAGATCTATATCGTCTAATTTCTTTAAATTGGAGATGTAATCGGGATGGAGTAAACAATCGGAACACTTTTTGAAAGTACGCTCCATTTCCGACAATACGTTGTCATTCATATATTCCGCATCCTTTGCACATAATCTTTATATCACATATTATATCATAAAATCTTAATACGAAACTTTTTGCAATCAAGTGATAAGTAATGCCGCTACGCTGTGATAGGTGATGCGATGCGTTCCAATCACGAGCCGAAGGCGTGCATCACATACGAAGTCTGCATCACGCACGAAGTGCACATCGTGTTCCGTAAGGAACGCATCACTCAAAAAACGCACCTTTGTCGGTAGACAAAAGTGCGTTTTTTGTTGGCGGAGAAGGGGGGATTTGAACCCCCGCACGGTAATTAGCCGCCTACTGGTGTTCGAAGCCAGACCCTTCAGCCTCTTGGGTACTTCTCCGTATCACAAGATATTATACATAAAAATATTCTTTTGTCAAGTTGACTTTTTAAGTATTAGCATATATAATTTTGGGTGATAAAAGGAAGTGTTATTGTGAAAGTATTACTCGATAAAAACAAACCTTATTTTAAGGCATCGCTTCATTGCCACAGCACGTTTTCTGACGGGACTGTTTCCGTTGAAGAGCAGAAAAAGCTTTTTAAAGAAAACGGATATTCGGTGGTTGCGTTTTCCGATCACGAGCATTTGGTGGATAATTCTTATCTTGATGACGATGAATTTTTAACAGTTACGTCCTGCGAGGTAGCAATAAAGGAATTCCCCGAGCTTTCTACCTTAAAAAAAACGGATATGCGTGTTACCCATCTTAATTTTTATGCGCGCGATCAGCACAACGTTATTACACCCTGTTACAGTAAGCGTTACGATCACTTTATTACAAACGAGGTGAAGGATAAAATTGCTTATGAAGGTGAATACGAGCGTGTTTATTCGCCTTCGGGCATTAACGAAATGATTAGAACTGCCAAGGAAAAGGGCTTTCTTGTACAGTACAATCATCCTGATTGGTCACTTGAATGTGCGGCAGATTATCTTCAGTACGAAAACCTTGATTTTGTTGAAGTATACAATCACGGCGTATATGAAGCAGGCGGTGACAGCTACATAATAAAGGCGTACGACGATATGCTTCGAAATGGCAAAAAAGTACACCTCACAATGTGTGACGATAGTCATTCGAAGGCGCATATGTTTGGCGGATGGGTTAATATCAATGCAGAACGGCTTGAATACGGCGCCATTATAAACGCCCTTGAAAAAGGTGATTTTTATGCTTCGCAGGGACCCCAAATATATTCGCTTGTGCTTGAAGGCGATGCTGTAAAAATTAAGACCTCAAGCGCGGTAAGAATTGCACTTTCCACACGGGGCAGAAGATGCGACCTTGTGCGTGGAGATGACGTTTGTGAAGCTGAATTCAAGGTGTATGATAACGATGGATATTTCCGCATAACCGTCGTTGATAAAAACGGAAAAATTGCGCATACTCAGGCATATGAAGTATAAAAGGACTGCTTCTTTTGAAGCAGTCCTTTTTTATCTTGGAAGATTAAGCAGTATAAGTGATACAACCCCCATACCGTAGCCTATATACTGTATTGGTGTAAACTTTTCCTTTTTAACTAATACAGACCACAAAAATGCAAGCAACAGGCCGCCGGCAGAAATAACGGGGAACATAATTGCCGCAGGAAAGCTGTTTTTGTTAAGCAGGATAATAAGTGAATTGGTGGTTCCGTTACAGATACCGCCGAATATTGCAGGTAGCCATCCCATTTTAACTGTTGTCTTTGCAATCTTACGCTCACTTTTGATAAAAAACGTACAGGAAACAAGTATCAAAACAACAAGCAGCTGTGCTATTACCATAAACATTCCGTTGGATTCGTTTCCGTAATAGTTTTGCTTGAATGCCTGAACGGTTGAAGCAAGACCGTTGCCCAAAAAGCCGAGAATGACGAATATAAGCCATTTTAAAGATATCTTTTTATCCTTTTCTTCACCGCTTTTTTGATTGATAAGCACAAGGGTTATAACAAGGGTAAGTATACCGAGTAATAACGTGGGGCTAAGTGCCTGCGAAAGCGAATTTCCCTGAAGATATATATCCTGATAGATGATTCCGTATGCGGTAGGAATAAGCAGGGAACAAAACAGTATAAGCGAGGTCTTTGAAAGTGGCCCCGTCATAAATGCAAGCACCGAAAATGTGGCGGCACAGGCATACGTTACCGCATAGGCGGCAGAGGGCAAAAGAAGCTCTAAAGAATATGAAAAATCCGAAGTAGTTAAAATAAAAACGCACATTGCGGTAGAGGAAACCATTGCCGAATACAGATTTGCACTTCCCTTACAACGACCGTTAAAAAACTGAGTAAAAATATTCTGCGCGGTTGAGGTTGTTGCCGCAATCAAAAGAAATACGTATAGCATGAAATACTCCTATATATTATCGGAATAGTAATTGTAAAAAACAACGTTAAATGACATTCAAGTATTTTAGCAAAACAGTAAATTGAATGCAAGCAAAAATTGACTTTTGAATTTAAAAATAGTATAATTGAAAAAAACGGGAACGGGGAAATAGAATGTATAAGATTTCAGTACCGATAAACACCGAGATGGTGAATGAAAATAATATAGAATTATACCTTAAAATGCTTCAGGATGCGCAGGCAAAACGTGTGCTGCTTATTTCTAATGAAATATACGCAAGCAGGGAAGCACAGGAAAAGGAATTTTTTAATATCAAAAAAACGGGCGAGCTTTTTAGGGAACGGGGCTTTGAAACTGCAATATGGGTTGGTTGCACCATCGGTCACGGCGTGCCGCTTGGGACCGAGGCTGACAAAAACCAAAAAGTAGGGCAGACTCTTGTTAATCTTAACGGTGAGGTAATAGGCGACACCCATTGTCCCTTTGAGGATGAGTTTTGCCTTTACGTAGGAGATTTTATTAAAAGGCTTGCTGAAAACACAGATGTAAAGCTTATTTTTCTTGATGATGATTACAGGCTTTCACAGCATGGCAGTGAATTTTGCTGCGCCTGCGATTTGCATATGAAGCGCATATGCGAGATATTGGGCGAAGAAATTTCCCGTGAGGAACTTAAGCAAAAGGCGTTCTTTGAAAAAGCTAACAAGTACAGGCTTGCGTGGCTTCAGGCACAAAGGGAATCCTTGGAGAAACTTGCAAACGTCATTCGCAAGGAAGTGGATACGGTTGATGAAAGCGTATGCGTTGCCCTTTGCGTTGCCCACAGTATCTGGGGCGCTGATGGAAGCAATGCTACTGACGTTACTAAAGTTCTTGCAGGAAAAAACAAGCCCGTTGTAAGGCTTCATCCCGCACCGTACTGGGCAAATCATCGCGGTATGCCCCTTGCGGTTGTGTGCGAGCTTGCGCGTATGTTCGCTAAATTTTCCGAAAATTCGGGTGTGGAGCTTATTGCCGAGGGTGATACTTGGCCCCGTCCAAGATACGCAACACCTGCTGCCACCCTTGAAATGTTTGATGCGCTTATTCGTGCTGACGGAAGATACGACGGCGATTTAAAATATATGCTTGATTATTGGTCGCCTGCCGATTATGAAACGGGATATATAAAGCATCACGTGAAAAATCTTCCCCAAATGGAAATGATAAGCGAGATTTTCAGGGATAAAAATGAAGTGGGCGTATACGTTCCCGTAGATAAAAACGTGCTTGAATATGCCGATTTTTCCTTAAGTGATGCGTATGCGAATAATTACCCCTTTCCTGCGGCGGCACGTATGCTTGCGCGGTTAGGTATTCCTACCGTGTTTGACGATAACGGTATCGTAACTGCGTTGTTTGGCGAAACGGCACGCAAACATTCCCTAAAAAATATTAAGCAGGGCGCAATACTTGATGCGATCAGCGCTAAAATTTTATGTGAGCGCGGTGTTGACGTTGGTATTAAGGGCGAGCAAAGCTTTTTTACCGATGAAGCTATTAGTGTAATACACGGTGACGAAAAATTCCTTGTATGCATAAACCGCAGAGGCTTTAAGGGGATGCGCACTCAGCTTAACGAAGGTGCACAGGTGGAAATCTGGGTAACGGTAGGGAATGAGCTTGTGCCACTTGCCTACAATTACGTGAATGCTGACGGACAAAAATTCACTGTATTTCTTGTTGATACAATGTGCCTTAAAAATGATTCGGCACTTTTTGACGGGTATATGATGCAAAGGTTTATTGCAGATACTGTTGAATGGATAAGCGGCAAAAGGCTTCCCGCAACAAGCATAAACAACCCCGACGTTTATATTTTTGCAAAAAAGAACGAAAACAAAACGTCGGTGCTTCTTCTTAATGCGAGTGCGGATAGTATTCTTGAACCGGTGATCGAGCTTGACGGATGCTACAAAACAGTCCGCACCGTAAACTTAAGCGCACGCATAGAAAATAATAAGGTAATATATAATGAACCTATAAATGCATATTCGTTTACTGCGTTTGAGGTGGAAAAATAATATTTGAGAGGTAATGAAAATGAAGATACTGAAGAACGTTTTGCTTACGATTTTTATGGTGGTGTTTTCTGCAATAGTAAAGGTAGCTTTGTAAACGTATGGAAGTTTATTAAGCTCAATAATAGGAGTATTGGTGTTTTTGGCGCTTTACTTTCGTTATGTGTGGAAGATATTGAAAAGATTGTTCCTGAATATTATAATGGCGTAATAAAGCATCAAACGGTAACTCCTACCGGTGCGTGCGGCATACTTGTTGTGTAATATAAAATAAAGCAGGCTTGTTTTTTAAGCCTGCTTTTTGTATGTTTTGTTGCAATAAACATTTAAAATATACAACAAAAGGGTATTAACAGAACGAGCGTTTTGTGTTACAATGTATAATAGAATAAGTATTGCCTGTGATTTTAAAGGATTAAAATACCTATGACTGATTGCAAAAAATCGGAAAAATCCGTAAAAAACGGTGAAATAAAGGTTAGCAGCCATGCGGTCAATTGCGTTTATGAGCCTTCAAACGTAATAAACAGGCTTGAATCTGACGATTGCCTGAGTATATGTTTTGTTGCTTCGGGTGAAGGTGTGCACCGTGTGCTTAATCAGGATATTCCGTGCAAAAAAGGTGATATATGCGTTGTTGAACCAAACGTGCCCCACGGCTTCTTCTTGAATGATGCAGGCAGACCGCTTACGGTAAGGGAGATAAGCTTTAACATAGGGGAATGGTTTGTAACTGATGTTGCCGATGAAAAAAGCCCTGACTACTGCTTTGGCTTATTCAAGGAAAACGGTGTGATAGCATACGCAAACCTTAACGCTAAAATGCAGGAACGCGCTCTGCAACTGTTTGATTTTATTGAGGGCGAGGTAAAAGCGCAGGACGGTCAATGGCGTGAAATGGTGCGCGGCTACGTTACAAACCTTATTATAAGCATCGGCAGGTATATTAATTCGGCAATCAAGAACGTTTCGTTTGCATCACAAAAGGGATGGAAAACGGTTCTTGAGGCGGTAAGGATAATAAACGAGGAGTACGGTGATAATGAACTTACTCTTGATAGTATAGCACAAAGGCTTTACGTAAGCAAATCGCAGCTGAGCAGAATTTTTAAAAACATCACGGGAATATATTTCTTTGATTATCTGCGTGATGTAAGAATGAAACGGGTGTGCAGAATGCTTGAGGGCAGTGACGGCACGGTAACTGATATTGCCCGTGAATGCGGTTTTTACAATATGGCGGCATTTTATAAAACGTTCAGTCTTGCCACGTCGATGACGCCAAACGAGTACAGAATATCAAGGAAACAGAAGCAGGATGCCTTGGATAAATATAAAAAGCTTTTAAAGGGAGAAAAGGTTATGAGTATTTTAAACGAGATTTCTGAAAATCTTCAGAGAGGCAAAGCAAAAATAGTTAAGGAATACGTTCAGCAGGCGCTTGACGAGGGTGTTAAGCCTGCGGATATTCTTGAGCAGGGCTTGCTTGCAGGAATGAATATAATTGGCGAAAAGTTTAAGAATAACGAGGTTTACGTACCCGAGGTTCTTGTTGCGGCACGCGCAATGAATATGGGCACCGAGGTGCTTAAGCCTCATCTTAAAGAAGCAGGTATCGAAGCAACGGGTAAGGTTTGTATCGGTACCGTACAGGGTGACCTTCACGATATAGGCAAGAATCTTGTTAAAATGATGCTTGAGGGTAAGGGGCTTGATGTTGTTGACCTTGGTACTGACGTTGCGCCCGAGGATTTCGTTAAGGCGGCAATTGAACAAAACTGTCAGGTTATCTGCTGCTCGGCACTTCTTACCACCACAATGTCGGTTATGGCTGACGTTGTTAAGGCTTGCGAGGAAGCAGGTATTCGTGATAAGGTTAAAATTATGATAGGCGGCGCGCCTATTTCACAGGAATATTGCGATACGATCGGTGCTGATTGCTATACCGTTGATGCGGCGAGTGCGGCGGAAGCAGCAATAGCCTTTTGCAAAAAGTAAAGGGGTGTTTAGTGGTGACGGCAAGAGAATTGTGCTTAAATGTTCTGCATTATAAGAACGTTGACAGAATGCCTGCGGTGCACTTTGGCTATTGGCAGGAATTGCTTGAGGAATGGGCAGAACAGGGATGCATCCCCGTAGAATTATCAAAAAATGCATATGATATAAAGACGCTTAGCGAGCTTGATAAAATAATCGGCTGGGATTGCGGCTGGGGACTTTGCGAGGGTACGAACAATTCCCTCTATCCCCCGTTTGAAAAAAAGGTGATTGAAACCCTTTACGATGGCTCACAGCGCGTGCAGACTGAGCTTGGCGTAATTGAAAAGGTTAAGCCCGGCATTGTTTCAATTCCTTCCGAGGATGACTATCTTTTAAAGGATAGGGAAGCTTTTGAGGAATTGTTTAAGCCTAAGATGCAGTATTCGCCCGAACGCGTTGATATTGAATATTTCAAAAGGTTTAACGAAACAAGAGATACTGAGAATCCCATCGGACTTAATGTCGGAAGCGTTATGGGTGATATACGCAATATTACCACGGTTATGGGCATGAGCTACCTTATATATGACGAGGATGAGGATCTGTTTAAGGATATCGTTGATACGTATGCTGATATGCAGTATAAGTGCGCTGAAGCGGTGCTTGAAACAGGCGCAAAGTTTGATTATGCACATTTCTGGGAGGACATTTGCTTCAAGAACGGCCCGTTAATTTCGCCTGAGCTTTTTGATGAGCTTTGTGCAAAGCATTACAAAAAGCGTACAGAACTGTGCCATAAGCACGGTATAGATATTATTTCACTTGACTGTGACGGTGTTATAGAAAAGCTGATACCCACTTGGATAGAAAACGACGTAAACGTGCTTTTCCCCATAGAAATTGGTACGTGGGGCGATCAGTTTGAAGCCGCACGCAAAAAGTACGGTAATAAGATTCTTGGTGTGGGCGGTATGGATAAGACTGCGTTCAGAAAGGATAAGGCGGCAGTTGATATGGAAATTGAGCGTATGAAACGCCTTGCTTCTATGGGCGGATTTATTCCTTGCCCCGACCACAGAATTATGCCCGGCTCCAAGTTTGAACTTGTTCAGTATTACGTTGAAGAAATCAAGAAAATCAGCTTTTAGGGTAGGTTTTATATGTCAGATTATAATATGAAAAAATGGATAGAATCCCTTAAGGGAACGGGTTATAAAAAACCGTTACCCATACTTTCGTTTCCCTCGGTAAGCCTGCTTGGCGTAAGCGTTGGCGAAATCGTAAAAAACAGCGCGCTTCAGGCAAAGGGGATGAAGGCGGTTGCAGACAGAACGGATGCATCAGCATCGGTAAGCTTTATGGATCTTTCTGTTGAAGCTGAATGCTTTGGCGCAAACGTTGTGTTTTCAGATGACGAAGTTCCTACCGTAAAGGGAAGAATGATAGACAGTGCAGAGGATGCTGAGGCACTTAAGGTGCCTTCGGTAAGCGAAAAAAGAGCACCCATCTATATTGAAGCCATCAAGGAAGCAAAAAAGCTTATAACCGATAGACCTGTGCTTGCAGGTATGATAGGTCCGTACTCCCTTGCGGCAAGGCTTTTTGAGGTTTCCGAAATAATGATGGATTGTTATGACGAGCCTGAAATGGTGCATACCGTGCTTGAAAAGGCAACGGAATTTTTAACGGAATACGCGAAGGCGTTTAAGAATGCAGGCGCAAACGGTATCGTTATGGCAGAGCCTGTTGCAGGTCTTCTTTCACCGATGCTTGAGGAAGAGTTTTCTTCACCGTATATTAAAAAAATAGTTGATGCGGTGCAGGATGACGGCTTTATCGTTATCTATCACAACTGCGGTGATAACGTGCCTAAAATGCTGGATTCGATTTTTTCAACAAATTGTGCGGCGTATCATTTCGGTAACGCAATTGATTTGGAAGAAGACGTAATTTCAAAAGTTTCCGAGGAAATTGTTGTTATGGGTAATATCGATCCTGCTGGTACGTTAAGAATGGGCACGAAGGAAAAGGTAGAGGAAGAAACGAATGCACTTCTTTTAAAATGCGCAAAATATCCTAACTTTGTGCTTTCGTCAGGATGTGATATTCCGCCGATGACACCCTGGGAGAATATCGATGCTTTCTTTAATGCTTCAAAGAAGTTCTTTAAATAAGCATCGTTAGTTAACGGAACGCGTTCGCGCAAAAAAGATACGTAAAAAAGAGGTTCTGCTTATGTGTAAAGAGGAAATGTTTAAAAATCTTTGCGAGTATGCCTTGAATGCGGGTGCATACCGTGCAAGCATTATCGATGCATCACAGATTGTGGCAGAACGTGCTTTCCGTCAGATGTGCGAGCAAAATTCCTGCGGAATGTACAATAAATGCTATATGTGCCCACCTGACGTTGGTGATATAAACGTGCTTATGAAGGAGATCAGGAATTACCGCTACGCTCTTGTGTATCAAACGGTGACGGAGCTTGAGGATAGTTTTGATTTTGAGGGGATGACAGAGGCTAAAAAGAAGACCTATCCCATTGCACAGGCATTACGCAAGGTTTTTGATAACGAGAATATGGAAAAGGTGTTGCATCTTGGTGCAGGCGGCTGCGGTGTGTGCGAAAAATGCTTTAAGCAGTCAGGTCAGCCTTGTCCCTTTCCCGAAAAGGCACTGCCTTCTCTTGAAGCCTATGGCATTAACGTTTCAAGCCTTGCAAAAACGGCGGGCATGAAATACATTAACGGACAGAACACCGTAACCTACTTCGGCGCGGTTCTGTTTTCGGTAAAGGAATAAAAAAATGATAAAAATAACCGTAAACGGTGGCACCTTGTACGTTGAAAAGGGTGCCTTACTTTCAAGCGTGCTTGATATTGAAAAGCCTTGCGGTGGCAGGGGCACCTGCGGCAAGTGCAAGGTTCTTGTAAATGGCAGGGAGGAACTTGCGTGCAGGTATATAATAGATGGGGATATTACCGTTAAAACCAACGAAAAACAGGAAATATTTTCTGAAACGGGCACCGAGGAAAGCGGAAGGACCACGGAAAATATGTGCCTTGCCCTTGATATAGGCACTACTACGCTTGCACTTGCACTTGTTTCCCTTGACGATAAAAAAACGGTGCGGGTAATAACAAGAACAAATCCCCAACGTGAATTTGGTGCTGACGTTATAACCCGTATTGAATATTGCAGTAAAAATTCCGTAAAACCGCTTCACGAAAAGCTTATAAATGAAATAAACGCTATGATAGCGGAAATTACCGACGTTGATATTGATACTATGTACGTTTCCGCTAACGTAACTATGCTGCACACATTCTTTAATGTGGATTGTTCGTCCATCGGCGTTGCACCGTATATGCCTAAATTTCTTAAAAGTATGCAGGTAAAGGGCGAAACCCTTAATTTAAACGTTAAGAACGTTATTTCACTGCCGTCGGTGGCTTCGTTTGTGGGTGCGGATATTGTTGCAGGGCTCAATTTTATAGGTATGCCCCAAAAGGAAAAGTATAATCTGCTTATCGATCTTGGCACCAATGCCGAGGTAGTTTTATATTCAAAAAATTCAGGTGTTGCTACTGCGGCGGCAGCAGGTCCTTGCTTTGAGGGCGCAAATATCAAATGCGGTATGAGTGCTACAAGCGGTGCGGTGTACACGTTTGACCTTGCTTACGGACAGAGCGCGTATAAAACCATAGGCGATATTTTACCGTCGGGTATTTGCGGCACGGGACTTATTGATATAGTTTCCTCATTGCTGAAAAATGAGATCATTGACGAAACTGGTTATATGGAGGACGACTATCACATAAGTGACGGTGTATACCTTTCCCCCAATGACGTAAGACAGTATCAGTTAGCCAAGTCGGCGGTATATTCCGCGATACTTTCACTTGTGCAAACACAGGGAATATCCTTTGATCAAATAGATAAAATGTACGTTTCGGGTGGATTTTCCTCAAAAATAGATATAAACAATGCGGTCAGCACGGGTCTTTTCCCCAAAGAGCTTAAGAATAAGACCGTTGCAATCAATAACAGCAGTCTTCAAGGGGTAATAAAATACGCGCTTGAGGGTAACGATCTAACAAGCATAACTCAAATGATCACCTACGTTGATCTTTCCTCTAATCCATATTTTTCTGAGCTTTTTATGGAAAATATGATGTTTGAGTAGAAAAATTCTTGAAATGCAAAGGAAGATTTGATAAAATATATATACGATAAAAATATTGTGTATCAGGAGGCCATTATGAAAAGATTTTTATCGTTGGTTCTTTGTGCAGTGTTACTGCTTTCGGTGTTAACCTTCAACGTGCACGCTGAAGGGGATAAGATAACTGTTCCCGATTTTAATTATCCTGCAAAATCATATCCCACCCTTAAGGAAACGGGAATACCCTATGATGAGCTTTTTAAATTGTTCCCCGAAAAGCTTGAAACGAAGTACGAAAACGGTGCGATTTATATCAAGGATATTGGAAATGAATATGCATATTACGTAGACAGGCTTGATTATGATGACTATAAAGGTGTGCTTGTTGACGGTTGTTGGAAATTTGAAGCGTCCGAGGAAGCGTATAATTCGGGCGGAAACGTGTCAATGTATACAGGTACACATTCTTGGCACGCGTCGTATGACGTTAAGACGGGTGAAAGAGGAGTTGTTTCCTTTGATAAGCTGAATTCAAGAAACGCAAGAATATTCAGTATGTATCCCGAAAAAGGCTACGGTAAGGAATACGTTAACGTTATATACGATCTTCACCCCGATATCCGTGTAACCGATGCCTACGCGGAAGGCGTTTTTGTTGAACAAGCCGTTTCAAAACAAAAGGATGATGTAAGTGTTCAAGCCAGATATGACAATAAAGGCAATGTAAAATGGTTAAGCGTTTCCGTTTATGAAACAGATGAAAACGTATTATATATTCCCGGTAAGGGCTGGTCTGAAAGCACATATGAATACATTCCCGTAAAAGCGCCCACAGGCTTTGAGAATATGACGTTTGAGGAGCTGAAGGCACTTGTACCCACCGATATTACCTGTGAACATCAGTGGAGCGAGGTGCTTTGTGATTCACCAAGCGTTTGCGCACTGTGCAAAAGGGAAAAGGGTGTTCCGTTAGGTCACGAATGGGTGAATAACGGTACGGAATATGAAACCTGTACCACTTGTAAAGGCATCAGATATATATTTAATGAAATTAAGATGCCGTCATTTTCAAGGAAGCCTGCTTATAAGCTTAGTGATATAGGCATCAATATGGATGACATCACCTTAAAACTGATAAAAAATATCAGCGTTGAATATGAAGCCGGTACGCTTAAGGTGCCTAACGGCAAGGATTATTATTTTAGTATTGACGTGAACGGTGATTTTGATTTTAATAAAAATGATTACCTGACACAAAACGGTTGGAATATAATAACGATCGCCGAGGATAAATTAGATAAAGTAGAGTTTGAGTTTGATAAAAGCGGAATAGGCGGCGAAAAAATTTCCAATTTCCTTACATATGATGCTAACGGCGCGCTCACAAACTTTACGATATATACGCCCCACAACAGTATAGGCTATGACCTTAAGAAAAATACGGTAAGGGTAAGCTACTCTGTTGAAGGTGAAAATATAAGCTATACCGACGTTTATCAAAACGGAATCTTCCAAAAACGTGAGGTTTATGATGAAGAAGAAGACATAAAGGTTTGTTACGGTTCTGACCTCAAAATAGAAAAGGTAAGGATATTTGATAAAGGTGATTACCTGTGCTTTATCCCCGATACAGGCTGGAAGGTGGATATTGATAACGGTAAAGCCGTACCCACGCCTGATGGTTTCGAGGGTAAGGATGCAAAATATTTCAGTGAAAAATATCCCCACGGAATTGATTTTTGCATACATTCCTTTGAAAATACTGATATTGAAAACGTTAAAAAGTGTACCAAGTGCGGTGAAACTGTTGATGAAAGGCCTGCAATCACACCCACACCCAACCCCGAAAAAAATAACGGCACAAACCGATTAAGCGTTATGGTAATTATTGTAGGTGCGTTGGTGCTTGCATTTGCCGTTGCGGCGGTTATTATTATAATTAAAAAGAAAAAGGGCAAGGAGTAACATCCTTGTCCTTTTTTACCGTTGGTATTATATCATTTTTAAATAAACCCCTTCGCCTGCGGGGATGGTAAATTCAGGCTTATCTAACGGAACAAAGGAATCTGATTCAGCGTCAAATAATTCAATGGCATTTTTTGTTTCTACGGTAACGGTTGCGGGTGAAGTGTAATTCTGATTGGCTATAATAAGCGTGCCGTCCTCAAAAAAGCCTACGGTAAGCATATCGCCTGAAATATTTTCAATACTGCGGTACGGGGTAAAGGGTGTAACATCCTCCTTTATATTGCTTTCGCCCACGTAAAAAACCTTTTCGGAACGGGTTAAAGCAATACGGTTACCGATGGCTGCGATACGGTTGTTTATTTCCTTGGCATCCCAATAGTGCGGACATCTTTTGCCGTCTGCTGAAATAATTCCGTTATTGTAATTGGTGTGACGGGGTAATTCCCAATAGCTGTAATAGGAAAGTGCTGAACAACCGTAAGCTAAAGCCTGCCATACCTCAAAATACAATTCTTCCTTCGTTAAGTTGCGGTAGGGGCCGTGCTCAACAAGCAGTACGATAAGCATATACGGCACGTTGTACTTTAAGCCGTTGTTGCGGATAATTTCAAGGTTGTTGTAGAAACCGCATTTTTCGTTACGTGAAATGGAGGCGGCATATACCTGCGCTTCAAAGGAATCAGGCGCATCGGTCAATTTAAAATCCTTGGAAATCTTCTTAAAAAGATGGTAGTGATCGTAACAAAGTAAATCGGGGGAAACAATTTCCATAAACTGCGCTACGTAATCCTCATAACTGTCAGTACCCAACTGCTTGCTTGATGCATAATTTGGAAACAGATTGATATACGGCAAGTGGTCGGGGTCGTAACGCTTAAAGGCATCCACGATCTTTTTTAAACGTTCAAAGTGCGTGGTATCAGGCTCATCATGAATAAGGTAAGAATGAAGCGCGGGATAATCCTTATAATCTTCGCATATTGCACGAACTGTTGAGTCAATTTCTTCATCGGTCTGATTGCCGTTTACAAGGTTCGCAATACGAATATCAAATACGGTATATTTAACGCCGTATTTTTCGCAAAGCCTAAGCGCCTCCTGCGAGGTGGCAACGTCGTACGCTTCGTCTATTTTATTGTTTTCCTTATATCCGCCAACCTTTCCGCCCTGAAGCAGATTAAATCCGCAGTCCGCGGCTTCTTTAAGACGTTCTTCAGAAAAAAATTCAAGGGGAATTCCATCCCAATACGTAATTAAATAACTAGGCTTCATTTTAAGCACCTCAATTAAAATACTACGAAAAAAAAGACAAGCTTCTTAAGAAACTTGTCTTTTGGTGGTCTGGGTGAGAAGACTTGAACTTCCGGCCTCATGAACCCCATTCATGCACGCTACCAAACTGCGCCACACCCAGAAAACAAGTGTATTATATATTGAATGTTTGGTTCTGTCAAGCGAAAAATTAAAGTTTTTTATAAAAGATGTTTTACTACCTTGGGGAAATCTCTATAATCGTCTATCTTTACATAATTGTAGTCGGCAAGGAATACTGATTCATCGTTTCCACCGGGACCGTAATCGTCGCCCACGTAGGCAACCTCACTGTGAAGAATGCCGTGTTCCTTGCAATAAAGGTCAAGGGCATAGGCTTTATTATAGGGGGCGGGTGCCATATCAAATGATGATGAACCGCCGATAAAAACTATATAATCCGAGAACACGCTTTTAACGTCTTCATATATTGCACGGCGCTTTTTTCTGTCGGGGTCAAACTTCAGCTTATCCTCCTGAAGCGCCTTTGTGCCAAGAATGGGGAAAGTAACGCAGCCTGAGGAATGATATTCAACGTTATCGCCCTTAAACGAGGTAAAGCCATATTTTTCGCGCAGGGCGGTCACACGCTTTTCGATGCTTTCTTTTTGATGGGGAAGCTGAACGTCACGCACAATGTCGATATCCTTTGTTTCGGCATTGTATTTTGCGTATTGCATTCCGTAGTTGCCCACGATATCCATGGGGAAGCCGCCAAGTTGATTGAATATGCGGCGGCACATTCCTGCGCCCATCATTATAAGGGTGTATTTTTTATTAAGTGCCTCAAGTATTAAGCGGTGTTCATCGCAAAGGGGAGTTTTATGTTGGGTAAGCGTACCGTCAAGGTCAAACGCTATAAGCTTTATTGCCATAATTGTACCTCGTAAAATCTTATTACAATCATTATAACCATAAAAATGATTAAGTCAAGGTATAAAACAAAAAAACGCATCCATAATCGAAATTGAAAGGATGATGAATATGAAAAAAATAATCACGGTGTTTGTGGTAATTTTAATGCTTGCTGCCGTCTGTAACGGAATGACATTTAAAAATGATATAGTAAGGCTACATATCAGGGCGAATTCTGATAGTGAATACGATCAGAACGTCAAGCTTCTTGTAAGGGATGAAATAAACGAATATCTTTCCCAAAGGCTTGAAAACGTAAAAACCAAAAAGCAGGCGCTAAGCGTATTAAGCAATGAGCTTGAACAGTTAAATACGATTGCGCAAAGCGTTTCGGGAAGCGAATGCAGGGTTTTGTTTAAGGAAGAGTATTTCCCCGAAAAAAACTACAACGGCAAGGTGTATCCCGAGGGCGAATATACCGCACTTATAATCGAGATAGGCAAGGGCGCGGGGCAGAATTGGTGGTGCGTGGCTTTCCCTAATATGTGCTTTACGAAAAGCGAAAAAAAGGTTGAGTATAAATCGTTTTTCGTTGAGCTTCTTGAAAGGATAGGTGTTTTATGAAAAAAATAATTACGTTGTTTCTTGTTATTCTTTTGCTTTTTGCTACCGTATCTGCGGCAACGCTATCGCAGGGAATGCGCGGTGAAGAGGTAAAAAAATTACAGCAGGCATTGCTTGAAAAAGGGTATAACGTTACTGTTGACGGTATTTTCGGCATAAATACCAAAAATGCGCTGACACAGTTCCAAAGTGATAACGGGCTTAAGGCTGACGGAATATTCGGCCCTGAAACCGCGGCAAAATTAAACCTTAAAACCGAGGCGACGGTTACCGATAGCGATATTTATCTACTTGCAAAGTGCGTTTACGGTGAAGCACGGGGCGAGGTGTATTTAGGTAAGGTGGCGGTTGCGGCGGTAATTTTAAACCGCGTTGACGATGCTTCCTTTCCCAACTCAGTATCGGGGGTAATATATCAGCCGGGTGCCTTTGATGCGGTAAGCGACGGGCAGATAAATCTTTCGCCCGATGAAGAATGCATCCGTGCCGCACGAGATGCCTTTGGCGGATGGGACCCCACAAACGGATGTCTATACTACTACAATCCCAAAACGGCAACAAACAAATGGATGCTTTCAAAGGAAGTAATGCTTACCGTGGGCAACCATTCATTTTGCAGGTGAATGATATGAGAAAAATAATATATACCGCACTTTCACTTTTATTGACCGTGGTGCTTGCACTTGTGTGCGGCCTTGCAATATTAAAATCAAACCAATTAAGTGAAATGTCGTTAAAATACGAAAATACTCTTAAAGCGTCGTTGAGGCAGGCGACAAACGATATGCGCACCGTAGAAAACGACCTTTCAAAGCTAATGATAACCGTAAACGAATACGCTTGTACACAGCTTCTTGCAACGGTAAAGGAAAAAAGTGCTTCATGTGCGCGCGAACTTTCAAGGCTGCCCATCGTTGCAACAGGCGTGCAAAACACACTTAAGCTTTCCAATCAGATATCCTCGTACTGCGATGTTGCGCTTAAAAACTATTCCGATGGCGAAGGGCTTCCACGGGACTTTGATAAGCAGATAAAAGAATTTTTTGAAACCTGCAGAAGCATAAATGCACAGCTTAACACCGTTGAAGGCGACGTACTAAACAAAAATCTTTTGCTTCTTGAGGTGGGAAAGAAGGAAAGCACGGGCATATTTTCAAGCATAGATAACGATACGGTGGAGTATCCCTCCGTAATATTTGACGGCCCGTTTTCCGATGGTCAGGCAAGAAATACGCCTAAGACGGAAAGAGGGGAAATAACCATTGAGGAAGCAAGTGAAACGGTAAAAAAATTAGGCATTGAATGGAACAACGCCTACGAAATGGACGGCACGCTTCCCGTGTATACCTTTGAAAACGGAGCGTCTACCGTACAGATAACAAAACAAGGCGGACTTTTATTGATGCTTCTTAATGGCAGAAATATTGAAAGCGCCGCTTTAACGGATGAGCAGGCGCTTGAAAAGGCAGAAGAATTCGTTGAAAAAGCAGGGTATAAAAACGTTAAAAACGTGTGGAAGGAATTTTACGGCAACGCAATAGTGTTCAATTTTGTGCCCGTTCTTGAGGATGCGGTAATATACCCCGATATCTTTAAGGTGAAGGTGGCTCTTGATAACGGCGAGGTAGTTTCGTTCGAGGGCAAAAGCTTTGTGATGAACAACCAAAAAAGAGAGCTTCCTCAGGTACAAATAACCAAAGAGGAAGCTAAAAGTAAATTAAAAAACGGGTTTAACGTTGAATCGAGCCGCCTTGCAATTATTTCGGTAAACGAAAAGGAACAGCTAACGTGGGAGTTTTTCGGTAATTACGAGGGACTTAAGTTTGCGGTGTACGTTTCTGCCATTGACGGAAGCGAAAAAGCATCGTTCCGCATTTTAAACACCGATACGGGTGAAATGGCAGGCTAAAGCTTTTTGCCGTTAAGGATTGCTTCCTTTAAAATATCACCCGAATAAACAAGCTTTAACGAAAAAAACGGTGTGTTTTCATCAAGCAATTTTAAAAATATCTTATCACCCTCCCATATGGGCAGGGTGAATATTTTTTCTTTGTCAATCCATTCAAGCACACCTTCGTCACAATCCTTTACGGTGCCCGAAAATGAATCGGAATAAAAGATATGCATATATTCACCCTCGCACCTATCGTTAATAAAGGTGACTATGCCACGGTATTCAAGTGTTTTAAGGGTCAACCCCGTTTCCTCGTATGCTTCCCGTAAAGCACATTCCTCAGGACTTTCGTTTTCCAAAAACTTACCACCGATACCAATCCATTTATCCTTGTTGATATCGTTTTGCTTTTTTATGCGGTGAAGCATAAGATATTTGCCGTCTTTTTCTATGTGAACAAGTGAAGTATTTTTCATATAACCCTCCGTGACAATATAGTAACACATGCGGAAATAATATTCAATAAAAATCTCTTGTGATGAGATGTTTTATGAAAATTAATTCTTAAAATCCTTACGTTGCGGTATTGACAACGGTGCATATTGTGTTATACTTAAATTATACGAAAGGAGTTGTAACGTATGCAGATAGAAGAATTGATGAAAAGCTTGACCTTAAGGGAGAAAATAGGTCAGACAGCGGTATTCCGCCATCACATTATTGAAAGAATAGACGATTACAATAAGTATTTTGCTGAAAATCCCGTAGGCTTTACGTGGCTTATGCAACATCACAAGGAAATATACAAAAAGCTTGAAGCTGAGCTTGGCAATACTGAATTTACAGGCACCAAGGAACAGTTTTTTGCAGACTATGCAAACGTAATAAGTGATAATACTAAAATCCCCGTAATGCCCGTGTGCGATGCTTCACAGGGTATTGCAAGATATATGTTTGAAGGCCATGCACCGCTTCCTACGTCTGCAGGCATTGGCGCAACCAAGGATCCTGAAATAGCATATGAATACGGAAAGTTGATTGGTGAGGATCTTCGTGCGCTTGGCTTTGGCTGGCTGTGGAGTCCGGTTGCAGATAACTCCGGTATTTTTAAAGGAAGCCGTTCCTTTGGCTGCGATATGGAAATGAACAAAAAGTTTTGCGTTGCGTATATCAACGGCTTAAGGGATGCAGGTGTTGCTAACTGTATAAAGCATTTCCCCGGTGCAGACCCCTATGAATACAGAGATGCGCATTTCTGTACGTCTGCTTATTCACAAAGCTTTGAATATTGGTGGGAAACACAGGGGCAGGAGTTCCAGGCTTGTATCGATGCAGGTGTTGACAGTGTTATGATAGGCCATAAGACCTTCCGTGCAGTTGATGATACCCGTGTAAACGGTGTGCTTTTACCGTCAAGCATTTCGTATAAGGTTATTACCGAACTTCTTAAGGGCAAGATGGGCTTTAAGGGGGTAGTAGTTTCCGATGATATGTCAATGAAGGGACTTATGTCCGTTTATTCTAAGGAAGAGCTTTACATCAAGATGCTTAACGCAGGTATTGATGCGGTGCTCGGTCCCCTTGACCTTGATTATATCGATATCGTTGAAAAGGCAGTTCTTAATGGTGAGATTACTGAGGAACGTATAAACGATGCGTGCTTCAGAATTCTTACAATGAAGGCAAAGTACGGCTACCTTGATGCCGGCAAAAAGGTTGTTCCGGCCGCAAAAGAGGTTAAAAAGGACATCTATGACAGGATGTGCGATTTAAATGAAAGGACTGCGGCAAAGGGACTTACCCTTGTTGCAAACCATGGTGGATTCGTTCCCGTTAATAAGGAAAAAATCAAAAAGGTAAAGGTGTTTTATATCGGCTATTCCGATCTTTGCAAGGATAACCTTGAGTATATGAAGGCGGAATTTGAAAAACACGGTGTAGAATGTGAAATAAAGGACGGGTATGAGGTTTCTGATACCAAAACGCTTGAAAATTACGACCTTATCGTGTATGCAACGTATATCGGTATGCACGCGCCCCGCGGCGGCCCCTACTTCTTTGGTGAAAAGTGTCAGATGCTTTGGGACGTTATGACCGTTGCGAAGGAAAAATCCGTTGCAGTTTCGTTCGGCAATACTAATATTTACTTTAACTACTTCACCGCTGCACCCACATTCGTTAACGCATATAGCGTAAACAAGGAAACAATCGAGGCCTTTGTAAAGGGCTTGTACGGTGATATAACCTTCAACGATTATAATCCCTTCCCCCTCAATCCTATAACAAGGAATAACGAGATATTCTAAATAATCACACAATTCAGTCATTTCGGCAGAGAACTTGTTTTCTCTGCCGATTTGTGTTATAATGAACGAAAATCAAGCATTATTATGATACAGGTGATGTAAATGGATGCGGAAAAAGAATTGCCCAAGCGAAAGCAGAAGTGTTTGGGAAGTTACGATTATAGCTCCTGCGGTGCATATGCGAAAATCCGTACCGTTGGTGCTGTGACGAATTATATTCTGAAACGTAATAAAATGAACATTGAAATTCCTGAAAAAATGTGATATAATAATATAAATCATCAGAAAGGGCGGGTATTATGGCAAAAAAGATACTGTTTGCGGCATCGGAAGCGGTTCCGTTTATTAAAACGGGCGGTCTTGCTGACGTTGTAGGTACGCTTCCTGAATACTTTGATAAGGAAAAATACGAAATAGCAGTATTTTTGCCCAAGTACGCCTGTATGAAAACTAGCCAAGGGATTGAATTCAAGCTAAACACCACCGTGCGCCTTGCGTGGCGTAATCAGTACGCAGGTGTTTTTGAAGCGGAAAACAACGGCATCAAGTATTATTTTATTGATAACGAATTTTATTTCAGCGCGCCTACGCCGTACGGGGATGCACGCGGGGATATTGAAAAGTTTGCGTTTTTTTCACGAAGCGTGCTGACGGTGCTTCCCTTAATAAATTTTAAACCCGATATTATTCATTGCCACGATTGGCAAAGTGCAATGATTCCCGTATATTTACACGATGAATTTAAAAAACAGGATTTTTATAAGGATATAAAAACCGTCCTTACCATTCATAACCTTAAATTTCAGGGCATATACAGCAGGGATATTGTCGAGGATGTTTTAGGTATTTCCAATTCCTATTTTGACAGCGGAATTATGGAAGCCTACGGTAACCTGAATCTTTTGAAGGGTGGATTGTACTATTCCGATATTATTACCACGGTAAGCGATAGCTATAAGGAGGAAATAAAGACCCCCTTTTATGGCGAAGGTCTTGAAAACTTCATTATATCCCGTCAGGGCGTGTTGTACGGCATAGTGAACGGCATAGATTATAAAACCTTGAATCCTGAAGACGACAAGTACGTTTACGCGCCCTTTAGCGTAAAGAATATTGTGCCTAAGGTTGAAAATAAAAAAGCGCTCTTAAAGGAAATGGGCTTACCTATAAAAGAAGGCACCATGCTTGTAGGCATTGTTTCAAGGCTTACCGATCAAAAAGGCTTTGATTTAATCGATCACGTGCTTGAAGAAATGCTTAATGAGGATATTCAACTTGTAGTGCTTGGGACGGGTGAAAAAAAATACGAGGATTGCTTTAAATATTTTGAAGCGAAATATCCTGATAAAATAAAGGTCAACCTGTTTTATTCCGAGGAGCTTTCCCATAAAATATACGCAGGCTGCGATGCGTTTTTAATGCCGTCACTGTTTGAACCCTGCGGACTTTCACAGCTTATGAGCCTTCGTTACGGCACGCTTCCTGTTGTGCGTGAAACGGGCGGCTTAAAGGATACGGTTGTTCCTTATAACGAGGCGGAAGGTACGGGAACAGGCTTTTCGTTTAAAAACTACGATGCTTACGAAATGCTTAATACCCTGCGTTATGCACGCAAGGTGTTTGATAACAAGGCTGAATGGAACAAGATAGTTAAAAATGCTATGAACGCAGATTTTTCGTGGAATGCATCGGCTAAAAAGTACGAAAGGCTTTATGATTCAATAAAATGAAAAGATTAAGCATACTGTTACTTATCGTGCTTCTTTTTACTGCGTGCGCACAGGCTCCCGTTCAAAACGAAGCGATAACCAAGTATGATTTCCTTGCAGTGCCCAGCGAAATATTTCCGTTTTACTGTGTGGGCGAGGATAATAAACTGTGGCGTGTTGAACGTAACGGCGCATATCTTGTCGACGTTACCGTCAGCTATCCGTCCGCCAATGCGGAAAACGGATTCGTTACGTATTTACGTGGCAAGGATCTGGTGATATTTGCTACCGAAATAGCGGTTGAAAACGGAAAGACCAATGCAAAAATAGGCGTAGTAAAAGGGAAAAACGCACCCGAAATAATTGCCGAAAACGTGAAGCTTGAAACGTTACGTGTGTTAGATAACGGTGAGCTTTTGTATATTGACCGCAACAATACCTTGTTTTTACACCGTAACGGTAACGTGATAAAGATAGAAGAAAACGTTGCACAGGCGGAATTTGCAGGCGGTGATACGTTCGTTTACAGAATGAATAACGGTACCAAGGCTAACGGTGAAACGTTATATCCCATATATTCTTCAACGGGTGAATACCGCAATCATCTTATGGATGGGCTTGAGATTGTTGCCGCTGACCATAAAAACGACAGGGCATACATAGTAAAAAGCAAGCATACCGTTAAAAAGCGCACCGCCTCGGTTGAGGTTGCCGAGCTTTGCGTATATTCTTCGGGCGCGATTATATTTGAAATTCCATCTGCGGTTTTTTCGCGCATATGCGAAAACAGACACACGTTTTTCGTTTCATGTAATGAGGAAGGACAAACGTTAAGCTATGACCTGTATTACGTTAAGGATAATCTTCCCGTAAAGAAAGCCGAAAACATTATTACAGGCAGGTATATTTCTGATTACGATGACGTTTTTGCCTACGAAAAAGAAGAATACGGTCAGGTGCGCACGTATATTTTAGATGAAAACGGCGGTTCGTACAGTTATCTGCTTGGCGCCACCTGCTCACTTGAAAGCATTTATTACTGTGCGCCGTACACGTACTTATTTAATTCGGGAAGTGTTAAGCTTCTTGAAAAGGGTAAAACGAAGAAGGCGGTAATAAGTGAAATAAATTCCGTTAAAGCGGTAAAGGAAGGACTTATCTGCTTTAAAGGAAAAACTCCGCCGTACAGCGTATCGCTTCTTAAGGGCGAAACCGTACAAAATACCGCAGGCGACGTTAAAAGCTCAAAGGTGACGTATGAGAGAGGTTTTCTTTACTACTACACGGGCGACGGAAACGATCTTAACGTGGTTAAAGAAAACAACGTTAGCACCGCTCTTATAAGTAACGTTGATTCGGATATTCGTGTTATAACCTATGAAAATACTGCCGCGGCAGTAAAAAGAGATGATAAAACGCTTTATATTGTGGGGGAAATGGGTATAACCAATACTTCACTTAAAATAAAAAAATTTGTTTCGGAGGTGTAAAAATGTTAGGATTGTCAATTACCGCAGCCGTTATTGGAACGTTGCTTCTCATAATTGAGTGCTTTTTGCCCGGACTTGGTATTGCAGGAATAAGCGGCATAATTTTGAGCATATTGGGTATTGTGGGCCTTGCGCAGTTTATGGGGGTGTACGTGCTTTTTGTTGTGCTTTTGATTATTGCTATCGTAATAACGGTTATTACGGTGTTCGCAAAAAGCGCACATTCAGGTAAAAATCCGCTTGTGCTTTCCACTAAGGCTGACAAGGAATCAGGATTTTCAGCAAACGAGGACTGTTCCGAACTTATAAATAAGTCGGGCGAGGCAATTACAGGTTTAAGGCCTGCAGGTATTGCGCTTATTGAAGGTGAGCGCTATGACGTAGTAACTGACGGTGATTTTATTGAAGCCGGTGAACAAGTATTTGTTACACAGGTTCAGGGACGCCGTATTATAGTTAAAAAACAATAAGGAGGTAACAAAAGATGTTACAGGTATTTCAGACTTTGGCAGATGAAGCCACAATCAATCCCGGACAGGCGGTTATTATAGGCGTTGTTGCGATCGTTGCAATTATTCTTATTCTTTTCTTGCGCTTGTTCCCCATTGGTCTTTGGATGACCGCAGTGTTTTCAGGTGTGCGTGTTGGTATATTCCAGCTTGCTACCATGCGTTTAAGACGTGTTAATCCTCAAAGAATAGTTTATCCCATGATTCAGGCAACAAAGGCAGGCCTTGATCTTGATATGAGTAAGCTTGAAGCACACCTTCTTGCAAAGGGTAACGTTGAAAAGGTTGTAAATGCACTTATCGCTGCACAGCGTGCAGAAATTCCGTTAAACTTTGAGCGTGCTGCGGCTATTGATCTTGCAGGTAGAGACGTTCTTACTGCAGTCCAGATGAGCGTTAATCCCAAGGTTATCGAAACACCCATCATTGCCGCAATCGCAAAGGACGGTATTGAATTAAGGGCAAAGGCTCGTGTTACCGTTCGTGCAAACATTGACAGGCTTGTAGGTGGTGCAGGTGAAGAAACCATCATTGCCCGTGTAGGTGAAGGTATCGTTACTACGGCAGGTAGTGCTGAAAGCCATAAGGCAGTTCTTGAAAACCCCGATCTTATTTCACGTACGGTGCTTCACAAGGGTCTTGATGCAGGTACTGCGTTTGAAATTCTTTCAATCGATATTGCTGATGTTGACGTAGGCAGAAACATCGGCGCACAGCTTCAGATGGATCAGGCAGAGGCGGATAAGAAGATTGCTCAGGCAAAGGCCGAGGAGCGTCGTGCGATGGCAGTTGCAAAAGAGCAGGAAATGAAGGCTCAGGTACAGGAAATGCGTGCTAAGGTTGTTGAGGCTGAGGCAGAGGTTCCCCGTGCAATGGCAGAAGCATTCAAGAACGGCAACTTAGGTGTAATGGACTATTACAAAATGGAAAATATGATTGCCGATACACGTATGCGTTCAAGCATTGCTGATCCTAACGGCAATAAGCCCAAGGCTGATTAATGGAAATATTATTAGCAATAATCGCAATAATATTCTTTATTGCGCGTAACGCCGCAAGGGTGAAGGAAAACACACGCACGGATGAAGAACGTCCTCAACCTGCCCAATCTTATGACGAGGCAGAGATTTTCCGTCCCGGTGCTGAGGGCTACCGTGAGGAAAGCTCCGGTAAAAAGGAAAGTCAAAAATATTATAGCTCCGAAGGAAGCAAAAGCACCGAAGGCGAGTGTATTGAACCTAACCCAAGCCACTGCGTGACCGAACACGTTGAGGATAGCGTATATGCTACCGAGATTTCGGACGAGGAAGTGGAATTTGACCGCGAAAGCTTGGTCAAGGGCATTATAATGGCTGAAATAATTACAAAGCCTAAATGGTAAAAAAGCGGCTCAAAAGAGCCGCTTTTTGCTTTATAAAATATACAAAAAAAGCACCGTATCAGGTGCTTTTTTCAAACATATCAATAAGTGTCCTGCCAATCTTAACCATATATTCGGCAGTAGGTATAAGCAAGGAATCAGGAACGAGTTTAAGTGTGTTATCGGCTTCAAAAGTAAGCTCACCCTCGTATCCGGCATCCTTAAGTGCAGTCATAATTTCCTGCCAGTAGGAAAAATGGTTAAGGGTAAAGGGCACGCGGTGTGCATCCCAATCGCCCATAGTATCGTGCACGTGAAGTGCCTTAAGGCGCTTTCCGATACCTCTTATAAATTCGGCAACGTTTTCCTTTGCTATAATTGCATGACCGATGTCAAGGCAACCTTGAATGTAGGGACTATCGATAAGGTCGATATATTCGTTAAACTCCTGTAAGCATGAGCAGGTCGAAGGTGTTATCTTGCGTTCTGAATCAAACTGCCACATATTTTCAAGGCAAACGGTGATGTTAAAATCCTTGCAGTAGGGGATAAGCGAATTATAAAATTCAAGGTTTATATCACGCAGTATGCGGGGGTTTTCGCCATAAATGTATGTGAAATGCTGTTTGGGATGAACGATAATGTTTCTTACGCCCATAATTGCCGCAAATTCCATTGAACGAATGATAGCGTCATAAGCCTTTTTATCAAACTCGGGATTATCCATAAGGCTTGAAGGGAACGGTGCGTGTGCCTGATTAAAGTATATACCGTTATCTTCGCCTATTTTACGCAATTTTTTTGCATATTCCTTGTATTCGGGAAGATTTTTCTTTGAAACGGTGTTTTTATCAAACATATCAAAGCAGGAAACGTCAATGGCGTCGTAACCTAACTTTGCAATAATTTCAATGGATTTTTCTTCACCAAAGCGTTGTGCAAGAACGTCGGTTTGTGTGGCAAGCTTCATAGTAAGTACCTCGTAAAAAATATTCGAAGCAAGTCGCTTCGAATATATTATATAAAATTTTGGGTTAAAGGTCAACAACGTCTTTTCTTTTTCTTTTATACCATTGACCGTTTGTAAAATCGGGCATCTCCTGTGGCATACCGCCAAGCATAATGGATTTTTCTGAAAGCACGCCTACTGCCTGCCATACTGCAGAATCGTAAACGTCAATAGGCACCTCGGTATGATTTTTAACTGCCTGAATAAACGCATCATAGCAGAAGTAATCCATTCCACCGTGACCTGCCGCAAGCTGTTCGGGTGTAACGTTTTTCCATATATCAGGTAAAAGCTCGTCCTCATACCTTTTTGCGTTATTCATTGTTTTGTGAATGTATTCTCTCGGATTCCAGTATTCTGTGTCGCCGTCAAGAAAAACGCTGTTCGTTGTCATACAATACGAGCCTACTGAGCCGCGAATAGTAAATTCACGGTCGTATGAACGGGGAAGGGTGGTATCAAGCTTTAAAACGATGGTTTCACCGTTACTGCAGGTGAGTACCGTGGTTATTATATCACCCTGCTTGAATACGGAATTCTTCATTTCTTCGGTAGCGTCCTCGCGGCACTTTATGTAATCCCTTAAGCCTGCCGCTTTTGAAGCAAAGGAGGAAACGGTAAGTATCCTGTTACCTCTGTTTATATCAAGAAGCTTGGCAATAGGACCTAAATCGTGGGTGGGATAGTTATCAAGATTACGGTTAAGGTAATTATCAAAACGGTAGTGACGGTTTACGTGACCGTAAGCTACTTCATCGCGGATATCGTGACCGTACGCGCCCTGACAGTGAACTATTTCACCTAAAATACCCTTTCTTGCAATGGCGGAAGCAAGTAATTCTTCCTTGTTATAGCAACAGTTTTCCATAAGCATATACGGGGTAGCGGTCTTCTCCTGCGTGCGCACAAGGTTAAAACAATTTTCAAGGGTGTATTCGCTTCCAACCTCACTGCCTACGGGAATGCCCTTTTCCATAGCGTATATTGAAATAAGTGCGTGGGTATCCCAACCGGTGAATACAAACGCAATATCAAGTCCTTTTACGTTAAGTGCTTCCTTGTAATCGGTAAAGCCTAAAGGCTCACTTCCGCTTTCCTTCACAAGATCGGCACATCTTTTGATTCTGTCCTCGTAAATATCACAAATTGCAATAATTTTAATATCGGGATGCTTTAAAAGCACGCTTCTTACAAGACAATAGCCTCTGTTTCCTAAACCGATAACACAAGCGTTAAGCATAAATTATCAACTTCCTTTCACTAATATGATAATGTGTTTTTTTGCATTATGCAATGTAAAAAATAGTCAATATTATGTGTTTATTTATCATTTACAAATTTAATGAACGGTGATACAATATAAACGGGTGAATTGATGTGTCAGGCTTTATAAAGGAAAAACAGTTTTTAAGATACTTTCCCGATAACGAGGCTTCGTGTTTAATATACGTAGGCTATGATGATTTTAGTTTTGTCAAGCCTGTGTGCACGTTTCATATGTACGGTAATTATGCGCTTCACTTCGTGCTTTCGGGCAAGGGTGTATATGAAATTGATAACAATCACTATAACGTAAAAAAAGGCGATATGTTTATGGTGCCGGCAAATACCAAAATGCGGTACTTTCCTGATAAAAACGACCCGTGGGAATACGTGTGGTTTAATATTAAGACCGAGTACGGTAAGCTTTATGCCGAAGCCTTGGGCGTAGATAAAAACTATGTAAAGCCGATAGAATATTTTAACGAGCTGACCGTTATTTTAAAGGAGCTTTTGGATGAACTTGCAGGTGATTCGGGCGGCCAGTTTACCGCACTTTCGGCATTTTATAAAATAATGGCGATATGCACGCAAAAGAAGCGGCTTACGGGCATTCAGGCGGTAAAAAAGTATATTGATGACAGCGTAACGCTTCAGGAATTTAACGTTGAACGCATTTGTACAGAAATGGGCATAAGTCACGCACAGCTTTTGCGCAGTTTTAAAGCCGAATACGGAACGACGGTAAAAAAGTACGTTATAAAAAAGCGTATTTCCATAGCCGCAGACCTTTTAAGAACCACCGACCTTTCTGTAAAATCGGTGGGGTATTCCGCAGGCTTTTCCGACGAAGCACATTTTATGAAGACGTTCAAAAACGAAATGAATATGACTGCGCTTGAATATAAAAACTTAATATTTTCATAAATTAAGTGCCTGTTTTTAATATAATAAAGGAAAATTCGATTAAATAATGCTAAAATAAAGTAAACGGAGGTATAAAAATATGAAATTAGGTGTGTGCTGTAATGTTTTAGGCGAAGCGTATCCGTTAGCCAAGGAATGCGGATTCGATTATTGCGAGTATGCTTTCAGGGAACTTTTTGAGATGTCCGATGAGAATTTTGAAAAGGTGCTTAAAAATATAGATGAGATTGGTCTTCCCGTTATCCGCGCAAACGGAATGTTTTGGAATGAAACTAAATTTTTCGACGAGGATAAGGCATCAAAGGAAGAAATCAAAAAAATGCTTGATACTGCCTTTCCACGTGCACAAAAAATGGGCATTAAGGTGCTTGTTTGGGGGTCGGGCCCTACTAGAAAAATTCCTGACGACGTGTTAAGGGAGGATGCCGAAAAAGAGCTTATCGAGTTTGGCAATATGTTTGCCGATTATGCAAAGGAATACGGTATGACCATTGTAATCGAGCCGCTTTGCAAAAAAGAGACTAACGTGTTTAATACGGTAAAAAATGCATGTGAATATTCACGCAAGCTGAACAGACCTGAAATAAAGGTGCTTGCAGATAACTTTCATATGATGGCTGAAAGTGAAACGTACGGGGTCTTTGAAAAGAATATGGATCTGCTTGTTCATACTCACATTGCCGAGGCTGAGTTCGGCAGTGACAAGGTGCGTCTTGTTCCCAATGAAAAGGATGAGCTCACGGCAAAGAACTTTATTCTTGAATTAAAAAAGGCAGGCTATGACGGTACCGTTTCCATTGAAGCAGGACTTCGCACAGGTGATTGGAAAAAAGAAATGGCAGAGGCGGCAAGGGTAATTAAGAGCTGGATGAACCAATAAAATAACAGGCGTTTCGTTTTTGCGAAACGCCTTTGTTTTTTACACGGTAAAGCTTTATAGACTACGGTGTGCGAAAGAGCCGAAGCACCGTGCGTTTTTATATCTGAAGCGGAACTTTTTTAAGGTCTGTTGTGTTTGATTTTTGTGGTTTGTTGTTGACTTTTTGTATAATAATGTGTTATAATTAGCATATAATATTATATTTTGGAGTGCTCTATGAAAAAATTTGAAGTTATAACCGATATATACTTTGGAGAAAATGCTCTTGGCCGTCTTGAACAGCTTGAGTATAAAAAGGCGTTTTTGATAGCGGATCCGTTCGTTCAGGAAAGTGGACTTGTACGCCACATAACACGTCCCCTTGAACGTGCAGGTATCGATTACGTGCTTTATACCGACGTTACGCCCGATCCCACTACTGAAAAGGTTGTTGCAGGTATTTCTGCGGCAGTAAAGGCTGAGCCTGAATGCATTATTGCTGTGGGCGGCGGAAGTGCAATGGATCTTGCAAAAGCGATCCGTAAAATAGCAAATCAGATGGATAAGAATTTTAATCCGTCCCTTATTGCTATACCCACAACAAGCGGTACGGGAAGCGAAGTAACCTCGTTCTCGGTTATTACCGACAGTCAGACACATTCAAAAATTCCGCTTGCTTCACCTGATATGACACCTGATGAGGCTATTCTTGACGAGGTGCTTGTTAAAAGCGTGCCTGCAGGTGTTACTGCGGATACGGGTATGGACGTTCTTACCCACGCAATCGAGG
>JAZQTV010000055.1:0-9218 GCA_045630945.1 Clostridia bacterium | reverse complement strand
ATTCTTGAAGAAGCTATGACAACCGAACCCTATGCATTTGCATTTGCGTTTGGCTCAGAAGATCTTGTTGCAGAAATCAATACAATTGTAAAAGGTCTTGTTGAGGATGGAACAATTCAGTCAATCTTTGAAAAGTATGATACAGTTTACGAAGCACCCAAGAAGTAAGTAAATTAAAAAAATCGGTGGGGATAGCGATTTTTGACGCTATCCCTAACGTTATATTAAGGAGAAATAACTTGGAAAAGTGGTTAGAAAAACTTTATGAAACCTTTGTTGAAACAGGCAATTATAAAATGCTTATTGAGGGTTTCACAGCGACAATTATTATAACGCTTGGTGCACTTGCGATAGGCGTGATTATTGGTACGCTGATTGCAATTATAAAGTATTTTTCAGAAGATGTTCCGTCATTAAAAATATTTGCAAAAATATGTGATCTATACGTTACTGTTGTAAGAGGTATTCCGATAACGGTATTATTACTTATATTCTTCTTTATCATAATGCGTAGTGCAGATGGTATGATAACGGCAATTATTACGTTTGGTATAAACTCGGGTGCCTATATGGCAGAGCTTATCAGAAGCGGTATTAATGCGGTAGACAAGGGACAAATGGAGGCGGGACGTAGCCTTGGATTGTCTAAACTTCAAACGATGGTGAAAATAATTATGCCCCAGGCAATAAGATATATTCTCCCCGCAATCGGCAATGAGTTAATTGCTCTCTTAAAGGAGACTTCGGTCGCAGGTTACGTTGCGGTTGTTGATCTTACACGTGCCGGAAACCTTATCAGAAATACTACGTTCGATGCGGTTAATCCGTTGTTGTTGGTTGCACTTGTGTATTTGTTACTTGTGGTATTGTTAACACAACTGCTTGGTTTAATTGAAAGGAGGTTGGCAAAGAGTGATAAGCGTAAATAATCTTCAAAAGAAATTTGATGGTGTTGACGTTCTTAAGGGAATGGACGTAACCATTAACAAAGGAGATGTTGTTTGTGTTATCGGCCCTTCAGGTTCCGGTAAATCAACGTTTCTTCGTTGCCTTAACCTTCTTGAAAAGCCTACGGGCGGTGAAATAATCTTCGAAGGTGAAAACCTTACCGACAAAAGAGTTGACATAAATAAGCATAGGCAAAAGATGGGGATGGTTTTTCAGCAGTTTAACCTGTTTCCTCATATGAGCGTGCTTGAAAATCTCACCTGTGCACCTGTTATGCTTAAAAGGATGACAAAGGAACAGGCAACTGCAAAGGCATTAGAGCTTCTTGGTCGCGTAGGTCTTGCAGATAGGGCTGATTCTTATCCCAATCAGCTTTCGGGCGGTCAGAAACAGCGTGTTGCGATCGTTCGTGCGCTTTGTATGGAGCCTGACGTTATGCTGTTTGACGAGCCTACAAGTGCTCTCGATCCCGAAATGGTTGGTGAGGTACTTGAGGTTATGCAGAAGCTTGCAAAAGAGGGAATGACAATGGTTGTTGTTACTCATGAAATGGGCTTCGCACGTGAGGTTGCTAACCGTGTGCTTTTCCTTGATGATGGCATTATTGCCGAAGAAGGCACACCCGATGAAATATTTAATCATCCCAAATGTGAGCGTCTTAAGACGTTTCTTTCCAAGGTTCTTTAATTGGAGGCAGTATGATATCTTTAAAAGGAAAAAGCTTTTTAAAGCTTCTTGATTTTTCTACCGATGAAATAAGCGGACTTATTGATTATGCTATTGAGCTTAAGCGCCAGAAAAAGAATGGCGTACCTCATAAAATGTTTCAGGATAAAAACATAGCTCTCGTGTTTGAAAAAACAAGCACGCGTACACGTTGTGCGTTTGAGGTTGCTGCAGCTGACCTTGGTATGCACCCTGTTTATCTTGATCCGTCCGGCTCACAGATAGGTAAAAAGGAATCCATAGCTGATACTGCAAGGGTTTTGGGCAGAATGTTTGATGGTATCGAATACCGTGGTTTTGGACAGGAAATAGTTGAAGATCTTGCGAAATATGCAGGCGTTCCCGTATGGAACGGATTAACTAACGAATTCCATCCTACACAGATTCTTGCTGATTTTATGACAATTAAGGAACACTTTGGTACACTTGAAAACATCAAGCTTGTGTATATGGGTGATGCACGCTACAATATGGGTAATTCCTTAATGGTAGGCTGTGCGAAAATGGGAATGCATTTTGTTGCTTGCACCAATAAAAAATATTTCCCTGATCAGAAGCTTATTGATGAGTGCCTGAATATAGCAAAAGAAACAGGCGCAGTACTCGAGTTTATTGAAGATCCTATTACGGCAACAAAGAACGCAAGCGTCATTTACACTGATGTTTGGGTTTCAATGGGTGAGCCTGACAGCGTGTGGGAAGAGCGTATAAACGAGCTTATGCCATATCAGGTTAATTCCGATATTATGAAAAATGCAGGTCCGCAATGTAAATTTATGCATTGTTTACCCGCATTCCATGATTTGAAAACAACCATTGGCAAAACCATTTATGAAAAGTTCGGCATTACTTGTATGGAGGTTACTGACGAGGTATTCGAAAGTGATGCATCCATCGTGTTTGATGAAGCCGAAAACCGTATGCATACCATAAAAGCAGTTATGGCGGCTACGCTTTGAAAAAATTAAGGACTATCTGAAAAGATAGTCCTTGTTTTTTAGTGCCTTGTATCGTCTGTAAAACATTCACAAAAGCGACCTGCAAATGCCGCAGGCTCGTCTTTAACGTATAAATGCGATATATCACCGATACCGCTCGCTCTGAATAATGCTTTGCCGTCTCTGCGCTCTTCGGTAAAGAAGGTTGTTACCGATGAAGGTGGGGTAAAGCCGTGCTGCCATATAACGTACGGTGAGCAATTCATAAGGTGCGAAAGCAATACGGAGGCAAGTCCAAAATGACAGGTAAAAATAAGCGTATCGTGATTGGGGTTGACAGCGGTATAGTTTAAGCCGTCACGCTTATAACCGTGTGCCTCCAAAACCTTGTCAAACTGTGTGCAAACGTTCTGATATTCTTTGTAAACGTTGGAGTTTGAAATAAAGTCGGCAGTCATCCATTCGTCTTTTGAATATATTTCAGGATGCTCGTTTGCAAATTCGGGCAAGAGATCCCACGGGATTTTTTCGTTTTCCTGATACGGAACGGTAATTCTTGCATAATCAAATTCCCTGAGCCAGTCACAGTAGGTTGCAGTAATGTTTTTTGCGTTAAGCGTAGGCTCAATAGTGCGCATTGCACGACCGTAAATTGAACAGTAAACCTTTGTGATGTCTTCTTTTATTAAGCGGTTTTTCAAAAGCTCCGCTTCTACTTTTCCTTTTTCAGTAAGTCCATCGATTGCGTAATCGGGATCGGCGTGACGAATAATAAGTAAACGCATAAATACACCTCGGAAATATTTTTTTATATTTTATCATATAAAATATTTTTTTGCAATAAAAAAGGTCTGCTATTGCAGACCGTAATGTTGGTGGAGATAATGGGATTCGAACCCATGACCCCTTGACTGCCAGTCAAGTACTCTAGCCAACTGAGCTATACCCCCGAAACATAATATATTATACATAAAATTTTTTGTTCGTCAATCATTTTTTTATAAAAAATCACTTTGTGTTTTTTGAATTTTATAGTATAATAAATGCAATATGTTAAAATGTGCTTGAGGAGGCAATATAAAATGTCAAAAATACAGATGACTACACCTATTGTTGAGCTTGACGGTGACGAAATGACCCGAGTTCTTTGGCAGTGGATCAAAGAACTTCTTATCTTACCTTACGTTGACCTTAAAAGCGAATATTATGATCTCGGTCTTGAATACAGAGATAAGACTGATGATAAAGTAACGGTTGAATCTGCCGAAGCAATCAAAAAATACGGTGTAGGTGTTAAGTGTGCAACAATCACACCTAATGCGCAGCGTGTTGAAGAATACAATCTTAAAAAGATGTGGAAAAGCCCTAACGGAACAGTTCGTGCAATTCTTGACGGTACCGTTTTCCGTGAACCGATTATTGTTGACGGTATTAAGCCCGTAGTATCAAACTGGGAAAAGACTATAATTATTGCCCGTCACGCATACGGTGACGTTTATAAGAACGTTGAGTTCCGTGTTGAACAGGGCGAAACGGCCGAACTTGTTATTCGTGGCAAGGATGGCGAAAGAAAAGAAACCATTCTTACTTTTGACAAAAGCGGCGGCGTTGTACAGGGCCTTCATAATATTGATGCATCTATCGAAAGCTTTGCACGTGCTTGCTTTGAATATGCTCTTGATAAAAAGCAGGATCTTTGGTTTGCAACAAAGGATACCATTTCCAAGACCTATGACCATCGCTTTAAGGACATTTTTGCCGAAATATATGAAAACGAATATAAGGCAAAATTTGAAGCAAACGGTATCGAATATTTCTATACGCTTATCGATGATGCCGTTGCCCGTGTTATTCGCACAAAGGGCGGCTACATCTGGGCTTGTAAGAACTATGACGGTGACGTTATGTCCGATATGCTTGCAACTGCGTTCGGCAGCCTTGCAATGATGACAAGTGTTCTTGTTTCGCCTGACGGCAAGTATGAATATGAGGCGGCACACGGAACTGTTACACGCCACTATTATAAGTACCGTGCAGGTGAAGAAACAAGTACAAACCCTGTTGCAACTATTTTTGCATGGACAGGCGGTCTTCGTAAGCGCGGTCAGCTTGACGGTATTGATGCGCTTGTTGAGTTTGCTGATAAGCTTGAAAAAGCAACGCTTGCAACCATTGAAAGCGGCGTAATGACAAGGGATCTTTATGCACTTTCAACGCTTGAAAACAAGAAAGCGGTAAACAGTAAAGAGTTCTTGGTAGCAATTAAAGAAAATTTAGATAAAATGTAAGGGGAAATAACAATGAAAATTTACGAAACTTGGGAAAATATGCAGAACCTTTGTCAGACAGAAATGCAACAGCGTGAGCTTTGGGGAACCTATTATACACAGGAAACCGAAGCTTATAAAAAGATTCTTGGTGAAAAGAATTTTACTTTAGCAGGTACTGCAAAGGCGCTTGCTGAGGGCTTTGGGATGGAGCTTGCAATTTTTGCACCCTTCCTTGACGGTGTTAATACTTCGCTTGAAAATGAAATCGACGTACAGGCTGTTGAAGAGGAAACAGAGCTTAATTTAACCATCATACCTGAAAAGCTTTTCTACAATATGCTTAACGCAAAGGCAAAGTGGCTTTATGAGTTAAAGGAGTGGGACGGTGTTCTTGCTGAAGAAAAGCGTACCGAAATTACTCGTCAGTGGCGTATTGAACAGCAGGCAGTAAGCACTGCAACAGTTGGCAGAAACGATCCCTGTCCTTGCGGAAGCGGTAAAAAGTATAAAAAATGCTGCGGCAAATAATTGAGGAAAACAATGGCGTTTGATAAAAGCAAAATACGTAATTTTTGTATAATTGCTCATATTGATCACGGTAAGTCAACTCTTGCTGACCGTTTGATTGATGCAACGGGAACAGTTAGCTCACGTGATATGCGTGCTCAGCTTCTTGATACAATGGAGCTTGAACAGGAACGTGGTATAACGATAAAATCACAGGCTGTGCGTATGTTCTATACTGCTGATGACGGTGAAGAATATATGCTCAACCTTATTGATACCCCCGGTCACGTGGACTTTACTTATGAGGTTGAACGTTCGCTTAATGCTTGTGAGGGTGCAATACTTATCGTTGATGCTACGCAGGGTGTTGAAGCGCAAACACTTGCGAATGTTTATCTTGCGGTAGGACAGGATCTTGAAATTCTGCCCGTTATCAACAAGATAGACCTTCCCAGTGCTGAGCCTGACCGTGTTGCAAAAGAGGTTGAAGATATTATCGGTATTCCTTGTATGGATGCACCGCGTATTTCTGCAAAGGAAGGCATCAATATTCATGAGGTTCTTGAAATGATCGTTCGCGACGTTCCTGCACCTAAGGGTAGCGATGATGAGCCTTTGCAAGCACTTATATTTGACTCTGTTTACGACAACTATAAGGGCGCATTAAGCTTTGTTCGCGTAATGAATGGTACTGTAAGGGTTGGCACGCAGATAAGAATGATGCATTCAAACCATACCTTTGACGTTACCGAGGTTGGCGTGTTTACGCCTAATTATCAGCCCACTGACTGTCTTTGTGCAGGTGAGGTAGGTTATATTTCCGCAAGCATAAAAACAGTAAGCGAAACGCGAGTAGGTGATACTATAACGGATGATAATAATCCTGCGCTTGAGCCACTTCCCGGCTATAAAAAGATAATGCCCACAGTTTTCTGCGGTATTTATCCTGCTGACGGAAGTGAATATGACGATCTTCGTGATGCACTTGAAAAGCTTGGCTTGAATGACGCTTCACTTACTTTTGAGCCTGAAACATCTGCGGCACTTGGTTACGGCTTCCGTTGCGGCTTTTTAGGTCTTCTTCATATGGAGATTATTCAGGAGCGTCTTGAGCGCGAGTTCGATTTTGACCTTGTTACAACTGCGCCAAGCGTTATATACGAGATAACCAAAACCGATGGAACTGAGCTTCGCATAGATAACCCTGCAAATCTGCCCAAGGTGGATGAAATCAAGGAAATGCGTGAGCCTATTGTTAAAGCAAATATTATGACACCTAAGGATTATATTGGTGCCGTAATGGATCTTTGTATTGAAAAGCGGGCAGAGTATATCAATATGCACTACGCTGATGAAAATCGAGCCGTGCTTGAATATAAGATGCCTCTTAACGAGATAATCTACGATTTCTTCAATACCTTAAAGTCACGCACGCGCGGTTATGCTTCGTTTGATTATGAACTTGCAGGTTATCAGCCAAGTGCGCTTGTAAAGCTCGATTTCTTATTGAACGGCGATATGTGTGATGCGCTTTCAGTTATTGTCCATAAGGATAAGTCATATGCGCACGGAAGAATGGTTGCCGAAAAGCTTCGTGATGTTATACCGCGTCAGCTTTTTGAAATTCCCATTCAAGCGGCTATAGGCGGCAAGGTAATTGCCCGCGAAACTGTTCGTGCAATGCGCAAGGACGTACTGGCAAAGTGCTACGGCGGCGATATTACAAGAAAGAAAAAACTGCTTGAAAAGCAGAAGGAAGGTAAAAAACGTATGCGCCAGGTTGGTAGCGTAGAAGTTCCTTCCGAGGCTTTCCTTGCAGTATTAAAACTTGATTAAAATGTACGGATTATATATTCACGTTCCTTTTTGTTATAAAAAATGTTCATACTGTGATTTTATATCCTTTGGCGGCAGAAGTGAGTTTCTACCGCCATATTTATCTGCCTTAAAGAACGAAGCACAAAAATTTAATGGTGAAAAAATAGAAACGGTATTCATTGGTGGCGGTACGCCAAGCATGATGTCGCCAAATCAAATTGAAGACTTGTGTGAATTTTTGCATAAAAATTTCGTTATAAGTAATGAAGCGGAATTTACAATGGAGGCTAATCCTCAATCCTTGACTATTGATAAGCTTAAGGCGGCTGAAAATGGGGGAGTAAACCGTATATCCGTTGGTGCACAAAGCCTTTCTGATGAAACGCTTAATGAATTAGGCAGAAGCCACACCCTTAAACAGTTTGAACAGGCAATAGACAATATAAAGCTTGCGGGCTTTAAAAATTTTAACCTTGACCTTATTTTTGCGCTTCCCGAACAAACGCTTGAAGCGTGGCGCAAAACTCTTAAAAAAGCCCTTAATTACGGTTCTACGCATATTTCCTGCTATTCCCTCATAATTGACCCTAAAACGCCTATGGGGGCGGCGTATGAGCGTGGAGAGATATCAATTCCCGATGAGGAAACTGAACGCCTGATGTATAAGGAAATTTCGCGTATTTTTTCTAAAAATGGCATATATCAGTACGAGGTATCAAATTATGCTAAAAAGGGGTTTGAATGTCAGCACAACATAAATTATTGGAAGTGTAATGAATATATCGGTTTAGGTTGTGCGGCACACTCATATTACCGCGGCGCAAGATATAATAATACCGAAAACCTTGAAGAATACACAAAACAGGAAGATATAATTCGTAATAAGGAAATTCTTTTGCAAAGAGATATGCAGGAAGAATACATTATGTTGGGACTTCGTATGAACGAGGGTATAGATATTCTTGAATATGCAAAAAGGTTTAATCAGGATTTTGTGATAACGTATGCCGAAGAAATAAAAAGGTTAAAAAAGCTTGGGCTTGTAGGGAATAACACCAATCATTTATTCCTGACTAAAAAGGGACTTGACGTCTGTGATAGTGTTGTTCTTGAATTTTTGAAAAAAATATAAAAAATTTTTTCAAAAAATAATATTAGTATTTGCAAAATAAATAATATTCGTGTATAATATTAGCCATAAAAAATCTGGAGGAAAATATTATGGAAATTATTAAACGTCCCGATTCTATGAAACGCATTACAACCAAAGAGCTTGCCGATGCTTTTATTGACGAACAGATAAAAGAGGTTCGTGAGCAGGTAGGTGATAAAAAGGTTTTGCTTGCACTTTCAGGTGGTGTTGACTCATCTGTTGTTGCCGCGCTGCTTATTAAGGCAATCGGTAAACAGCTTGTGTGTGTTCACGTAAATCATGGCCTTATGCGTAAGGGCGAAAGTGAACAGGTTATTGAGGTTTTCAGAAATCAGCTTGATGCAAACCTTATATACGTTGATGCAACCGACCGCTTCCTTGATCTTCTTAAAGATGTTGCAGAACCCGAGAAAAAGCGTAAGATTATTGGCGGCGAATTTATAAAGGTATTCGATGAAGAAGCAAGCAAGCTTGAAGGTATTGCTTTTCTTGCACAGGGTACTATCTATCCCGATATTCTTGAAAGTGACGGAGTAAAGGCTCACCACAACGTAGGCGGTCTTCCTGAGGATCTCCAGTTTGAACTTGATGAGCCCATCAAGCTTCTTTGCAAAGATGAAGTTCGTGTAGTAGGCGAGGCTCTTGGCCTTCCTCATGGAATGGCATATCGTCAGGCTTTCCCCGGTCCCGGACTTGGCGTACGTTGCCTTGGTGCAATCACACGCGACAGACTTCACGCACTTCGTGAAGCTGATGCAATTCTCCGTGAGGAATTTGATAAAAACGGTCTTAACTTAAAGGTATGGCAGTACTTTATTGCGGTTCCCGATATGAAAAGCGTTGGCGTAAGAGATAATA
>JAZQTV010000054.1:0-18872 GCA_045630945.1 Clostridia bacterium | reverse complement strand
AAAAAGCAGTGCAAAGCACTGCTTTTAATTTAGTAATTTTTAATTACTTAATGATAGCACTTACGATACCAGCGCCAACTGTTCTGCCGCCTTCACGGATAGCGAAGTGGAGACCTTCTTCGATAGCGATTTCGGTAATAAGAGCGATGCTCATGGTGATGTTATCACCGGGCATTACCATTTCTACGCCTTCGGGAAGTGTTACAACACCTGTAACGTCTGTTGTTCTGAAGTAGAACTGGGGTCTGTAACCGTTAAGGAAGGGAGTATGACGGCCGCCTTCTTCCTTCTTAAGTACGTATACTTCACCCTTGAACTCTGTGTGGGGGTTGATTGTGCCGGGCTTGCAAAGTACCTGACCTCTTTCGATTTCGTCTCTCTGGATACCACGGAGAAGTACACCGATGTTATCACCAGCCTGTGCCTCGTCAAGAAGCTTTCTGAACATTTCTACGCCTGTTACTACTGTGCTTCTCTTTTCCTCGGTAAGACCTACGATTTCTACTGTATCCTGTACCTTAATTGTTCCTCTTTCTACTCTACCTGTTGCAACTGTACCACGACCGGTGATCGAGAATACGTCTTCTACGGGCATAAGGAAGGGCTTATCTGTTGCACGCTCGGGTGTGGGGATGTAGCTATCTACTGCATCCATAAGCTCGAAAATTGCTTTGCACCAATCGTTGCTCTTTACGTCTTCGCCATTCTGTGCTGCTTCAAGTGCCTGGAATGCTGAACCCTTGATGATCGGAATATCGTCACCGGGGAACTCATACTCTGAAAGCATTTCACGGATATCCATTTCTACAAGCTCAAGAAGCTCCTCATCGTCAACAAGGTCTGTCTTGTTCATAAATACTACGATGTAGGGAACGCCTACCTGACGAGCAAGAAGGATGTGCTCTCTTGTCTGAGGCATGGGACCGTCTGATGATGCTACTACGAGGATTGCACCGTCCATCTGTGCTGCACCTGTAATCATGTTCTTTACATAGTCAGCGTGTCCGGGGCAGTCTACGTGTGCATAGTGTCTTGTTTCGGTCTCATACTCAACGTGTGATGTGTTGATTGTGATTCCTCTTTCCTTCTCTTCGGGTGCCTTATCAATTGCATCATATGCCATTGCTTCTGCACCGCCTACCTTGGAAAGACAGGTTGTAATTGCTGCTGTAAGGGTTGTCTTACCATGGTCAACGTGACCGATGGTACCGATGTTTACATGGGGTTTGGTTCTTTCAAACTTACTCTTTGCCATTTTTTATTTCCTCCAAATAAATTATTTCTCCCATAGAATTTTAATGGAGCGGGTGACGGGAATCGAACCCGCGTTGCTTGCTTGGGAAGCAAGAACTCTACCATTGAGTTACACCCGCATTTTGCCATAAAAATGGCAAGCTTTGGGTTAACTCTATTTTATAATATTTAAATTCCTTTGTCAAACAAAACTTATCGTTTGACGTTCAAATTGCCTTTATATCGGCTTTTTCGCTAAAAAATTACCGTTCCTCGCGGAAATAGTTAAGTCCAAGTGCCTCGGGAGGCTGACTGTTCTTATTCTTTGTAACGCTTGTGATAATCAGAACGATGATCGTTACCGCATAGGGAAGCATTTCAATAAGCTTCTTCTGATGCATTGCAAGGCCCGGAATGTAGTTGCCCACAGTATAAAGCACACCGAATACTATTGAGCCGATAATACCAAGATCAGGACTCCACAAAGTAAATATAACAAGTGCTATTGAAAGCCAACCTATCGCATCAATGGTATATTCCCACGAACCGTTAAGGCTATCCATTATATAACAAAGACCGCCCAAGCCTGCAATGCCGCTACCGATAATTGTAGCAATATAACGATAACGTGAAACGCTTATGCCTGCCGCGTCTGCAGTTGCAGGGTTTTCACCTACTGCACGAAGGTTAAGACCTATTCTTGTTTTCTTTAACACTATTGCCGTTACGATTGCTATAACAAACGAAAGGTAAATAAGCGTGCCGTACGAGAAGAATAGCTGCGTGAACCAACCAAGTGAATCCTTAAACGGCGGTGCCGCAGTAAAGAACTTTGACGTCTGACCGAAAAATTCAGCCTCGGTCGTTGAAATTATATATCTTGAAATTCCTGTTCCCAAAGTAGTAAGTGCAAGACCCGTAACGTTCTGATTTGCACGAAGCGTTACCGTAAGGAAGCTATATATCACACCCATTGCGCCACCAAACAGGAATGCCGCAACAATAGCGATAATAACGCCAATCACGGGGTTTATTTTGCTTATTCCGCCACAGCTTTCAACGTAGATAGCCTCAGCCATACAGCCGCCTGCCGCACCAACGCACATAATACCGGGGATACCAAGATTAAGGTGACCCGATTTTTCGGTAAGAGTTTCACCGGTAGAGCCTAAAAGGAAGGGCATACTGTTTTTGATTGCACTTATTAAAAACAAAAGAACTGCATTCATTTATTTTTCTGCCTCCTTTTTCTTTTTATTGAATACTATCTTATAGTTGATAAAGAATTCACAGCCGATAATGAAGAAGAGCATTATGCCAACGATTATTTCTACTATGGATTTATCAACACCAAGGGTTGTAAGCTGACTCTGGCTTTTGTTAAGGAACGCAATAAGGAACGACGTAAGCACCATAAATATAGGATTGAACTTGGCAAGCCACGATACCATAATTGCAGTAAAGCCCTGACCGCCTACGGTATCCTTGGTGATACAGAAATCCTGACCGCCTACAAAGATAAGACCTGCTACACCGCACAACGCACCTGAAAGCACCATAGTACGAATAATAACCTTTTTAACGTTAATACCTGCGTAGCGTGCGGTGTTCTGACTTTCTCCAACAACGCTTATTTCATAGCCCTGCTTTGAAAAACGCATATAAACGTATAAGAGCACGGTGATAACGCCTATAACTATCATATTAAGAAGCCATGCGTTTTCCACGGTGGGTAAGCCGTATTTTTCTAATACGGGAAGCGAAGTCTTTAAGCCACCGCGCTTCCATATCATATCAAAAAACTCTACCAAGCAGATAGCGATATAGTTCATCATAAGGGTGAACAACGTTTCGTTGGTATTCCACTGTGCCTTGAACACCGCCGGAATAACCGCCCAGATAATACCTGCAAGTACAGATGCCACTGTCATTGTTATCCATAAAAGTGCAAGGGGCATTTTTCCGCCAAAGTAGAACATCATTGCATAGCAGGCAAGACCTGATACAAGCACCTGTCCCTCGGCACCGATATTCCAGAACTTCATTTTAAACGCGGGGGTTATGGCAAGCGCTATTATCAAAAGTTGAGCCGTTGCATAGAAAACCTGCCAGATACGGCGCTCTGTACCAAACGAACCCGCTATCATTGCCTTATACATTTCCATGGGGTTGCGCTTTGAAAGAATTGCAAACAGTATTCCGCTTACAATAAGTGCGGCAATTATGGTAACAACACGTATGATTATTGCTTTAACGGTAGAAACGTCACTTCTTTTTACAATGTGAAAAAGTGGCTCTCTTTTAGTTTTTTCCATTTGCTCACTCTCCTTCCGCGGCAGTACTTGATTTAGTCATAAGCTTGCCTATTTCTTCTTTGGTGGCGGTTCTTGCATCCACAACACCCGCAATTCTGCCCGAGCCGATAACCATAATTCTGTCACACAGCTCTAAAAGCACGTCGAGGTCCTCACCAACGAAGATAATAGCAACGCCTTTTTCCTTTTGCTCATTCAAAAGGTTGTATATCATATACGATGAATTGATATCAAGACCGCGCACGGGATAAGCAACCATCAAAAGTGTAGGTGCGGCGGCAATTTCTCTGCCCACAAGCACCTTTTGTACGTTGCCGCCCGAAAGCCTGCGCACAGGTGTTGAAGCACTTGGCGTTACTACTTCAAGCCTTGAAATAATATCATCAGCAAGATTTTTAGGTTGTTTTCTTTCAAGGAACAGGGATTTACCCTTGCGGTAGCTACGAAGCATCATATTATCTACGATATCCATATTACCCACAAGACCCATACCAAGTCTGTCCTCGGGAACGAACGATAAGCGCACGCCCATTTCCCTTATCTGTAAGGGTGTTTTATCCCTTAAGCTTTCTTCCGCATGGGTTTTAGGATTGGTATAGATTATTTCGCCCGAATTAAGATGCTGTAAGCCTGCAATAGCCTCTAAAAGCTCTCTCTGTCCTGAGCCTGCAATACCTGCAACGCCTAAAATTTCGCCTGCATTAACGTGGAAGCTAACGTTTTCAAGCACGTTTACGCCCTCACGATTTTTACAAACAACGTCTTTCACGTTTAAGCGCACGGTAGGCGTTTCGGGACAGTCGCCTCTTTGAATATTAAGGCTTACCTTTTTACCGACCATCATTTCAGTAAGCTCAGATTCGGTGGTTTCCTTGGTGTTTACAGTACCGATGTACTCACCCTTTCTTAAAACCGCAACTCTATCCGAAAGCGAAAGCACCTCGTGCATTTTATGGGTGATTATAATGATAGCCTTTCCTGCATCACGCATACGGGTAAGCACCGCAAAAAGCTTGCGTGTTTCGCTTGGCGTAAGCACCGCAGTAGGCTCGTCAAGAATAAGTATCTCAGCACCGCGATAAAGCACCTTTATAATCTCAACAGTCTGCTTTTCGGAAACAGACATATCGGAAATACGCTTTAAGGCATCCATTTCAAAGCCGTACTTTGCGCTGATATCTTCAATACGCCTTATGCTTTCCTTTCTGTTGGGTTTCTCATTCTTAAGACCGAGAATTATGTTTTCTGCGGCGTTAAACACGTTTACAAGCTTAAAATGCTGATGAATCATACCAATCTTATAATCAAAAGCATCCTTAGGCGAGCGTATTACCGCAGGCGCACCGTTAATGAATATTTCACCCTCATCGGGAAAATAAATGCCCGATATCATATTCATAAGCGTGGTTTTTCCGCTTCCGTTCTCACCGAGAATGGCAAGAATCTCACCTTTATTTACTGAAAGTGAAACGTTACGGTTTGCCACAATACTGCCAAAGGTTTTAGTTATGCCCTTAAGCTCAATGGCGGGTACGTTATTTTCCATTTACATCCTCCTAAATGAAGCATTTAAAAATACACTTTTTAAGCACATTTTTAAATGCTCCAAAAATCATAAATGGCAGACCCTCCCTGAAAGAAGGGTCTGTCATATAAAAACTTAACCGATTATTGTGCGGCAAGAATTGTGATGCCGTCGATATCGATATCAAAGTAAGGTGCACTACGCTTAACGGATTCTTCGAAGATACCATTAATAATAACTTCTGTCTCACCTACGAAATCGCCTGCATCGTCAACGTCAGCAAGATAGGTTGTAAGTTTTTCGCCCTTAACGGTGAAGTTGTTGGTATCAAATACCTTGATTTCGCCGCTCTTAAGCTTTGCAGTTACTTCAGCGATCTTTTCTGCTGTGCCTGCAGCTGCAGCAGTAGTGTTGATATCAGTAAGAACTACTGAACCGCTTTCGATTGTACCGCACCAGTCATCCTTAATATCCTCGCCATTGATTACACAGTTAATCATATAGTCAAAATAGGGAGCCCAGTTGATTCTTGAGGAAACGATGAACGTGTTGGGGCAAGTTGCCTGTGTTGAACCGTTGTAGGAAACGTTAGGAACGTTTCTTGCTTCACAAGCGGAAGGTGCGCCAAGTGAGTCAGCGTGCTGTGAAATAAGAACAGCGCCCTTGTCCATAAGTGAGTTAGCGATATCTCTTTCATCGTCAACTGAATACCATGAACCTGTGAAGTCAACCATCATGGTAACTGAGGAGCAAATGCTCTTTGCGCCAAGATAGAATGATGTGTAGCCGGACTTAACCTCTGCATAGGGGAAAGCACCTACGTAACCCATAACAGCCTGTTCTGCTGTGATTGTGCCTGCATCGATCATTTCGTTAAGCTTCATACCTGCAGCAACACCTGCAAGGTAACGGCCCATATAGATGTCAGCAAAAGCGTTCTGATAGTTAGCAAGCTTTTCGGTGTGAGCCTTAACGCCTGTTGCGTGGCAGAACTGTACGTTGGGGAATTCCTTAGCAGCCTTAATCATGTGCTCTTCGTGACCGAAGCTGTCTGCGAAGATGATGTTGCAGCCCTGATCAACAAGGTCAGCAGCAGTGTTGTAGCACTCTACTGATTCGGGAACGTTAACCTTCATGATAACCTGATCATCCCTAAGACCAAGATTCTTAACTGCTTCCTTAGCAGCATCGATGAAGTTCTTATCATAGGTTGACTTATCATCGTGAAGGAAGATAAATCCTACCTTGATATCTTCTTTGGCAATACCCTGTGTGCCGTCTGCGCCTTCTTTTGCATCATTGCCGCAAGCAGTAAATAATGCTGTCATCATAATTACTGCAAGTGCAAGTGCAAGAATTCTTTTGAGATTTTTCATAACTTTTTCTCCTTTTTTATTTTTGTAATATTAAGCAGCCTTAAGGCTGTTATTACCTGAAAACAATGGTTCCGTTTTCCATACTGTCAACAATAGCAAGGGACTCAAGCTTTAATCCTGCTTCCCTTAACTTATCACCGCCACCCTGGAATCCTTTTTCAACCGCAATGCCTATGCCTGCAAGCTGCGCGCCTGCCTGATTGATTATTTCCATAAGACCTGCTACGGCTTCACCGTTTGCAAGGAAATCGTCAATAATAAGTATAACGTCATCGCTTTTTACAAACTTTTTGGCGATAGTTACCTCGTATTCCCTGTTATGTGTAAACGAGAATATCTTTGCCGCATAAAAATCATCACCGCGCTTAAGTGTTTTGTGTTTTTTGCCAAACACCACGGGAACGTTGTTCATATACTGTGCGGCAATACAGGCAATACCTATGCCCGAGGATTCAACCGTAAGTATTTTTGTTATGCCCAAATCCTTAAAGCGAGAAGCAAATTCCTTGCCTATCTCGTTTATAAGTGCAATATCAAGCTGTTGATTTAAAAAACTATCAACCTTTAATATATTACCGGGTAACACAGTACCCTCTTTTAATATCTTATCCTTTAAAAGCTTCATAAAAAGACCTCGATGGTAAATATATAAATATAGTACCACAAACCAAATTCAAAAACAAGTGTTTTTTTACGTTTTTCTCACAAATTCAACAAAAAAAATGCCGAGAACCCTCGGCATTTAAATATTAAAGTTTTCTTGATGCAAGGCCCATCTTTCTTTGAACCTTTGCAAGAGTTTTATTTGCCACGTACTGTGCTCTTTCTGCGCCCATTGTGAAGCATTTTTCCATATATGCCTTGTCGGTCATAATCTGCTTATAGTTATCCTGAATAGGCTTGATGGTTTCAACAACTGCTTCGCCTACCGCCTTTTTAAAGTCACCGTAGCCCTTGTTTTCAAAAAGCTTTTCGATGCTTTCAACAGTTTCACCTGTGCAGGCAGAATAGATCTCAATAAGGTTTGTAACACCCGGCTTGTTTTCAATATCGTGAACAACGCGTGAATCCGAATCCGTTACCGCACGGGCAAACTTCTTCATAACCACATCAGGCTCATCAAGAATTGAAACGAATGCATTTACGTTTTCAGCGCTCTTGCTCATTTTGCTTAAGGGATCCTGAAGGCTCATAATACGCGCACCGTTCTTGGGTATGTAGGGATCGGGAACGGTAAATGTATCGCTGTACGTGTTATTGAAACGTATAGCAAGGTCACGCGCAAGCTCAAGATGTTGCTTCTGGTCAGCACCAACAGGCACAAGATCGGTATTATACAAAAGAATATCCGCCGCCATTAAAACAGGATAACTTAAAAGACCAAGACCTACATTTGCGCCTGCCTTCTTGCTTTTTTCCTTAAACTGCGTCATACGGCTCATTTCGCCCATATACGTATTGCAGGTCAAAAGCCACGAAAGTTCACTGTGCGCAGGAACGTGCGACTGAAAGAACATAGTGTTCTGTTCAGGGTCAAGACCGCAAGCGATATACTGTGCATAAAGTTCAACACAACGCTTACGAAGCTCTGCCGGAGTCTGCCTTACAGTTATTGCGTGAAGGTCCACAACGCAGAAGTAGCAGTTGTAGTCGTTCTGCAATTCCTTCCATGAACGGAGGGCGCCAAGATAGTTACCGATGGTTACGCAACCCGAGGGCTGAATACCCGAAAATATAGTTTTTTTGTTTTCCATTTTATTTCACCGCGTTAAGAATCGTGTTTTTCATATCTTCCTTATTGCAAACGGAGGTATGTAAAATCTCCTTTGTTTTAAGGGCAGCTATCTGCTCGGGCTGCTTTACACCCATATTTTTAAGGGCGTCTGCCGCATCAAATTCGTCATCGGGTGCCTGATTGAAGATTGCTTCAAGAACGGAATGGGGGAATTTGTACGGGCTTGCCGTTGAAAGAAGCACCGTGGGCGTGTTATCCGCAGTATTCTTCTTATAATCGTCGTAAACCGCAACACCTACCGCAGTATGCGTATCGATGCAGTAGCTGTTATTCTGCCACATATCCTTAATAGCGGCTTGGGTCTTATCCTCATCTGCATAGCCTGCGGCGAAAACAGAAACAAGTTCCTTATGCATTTCGTCGGTAATCTTATATTCGCCAACGGTTTTAAGCTTCTGCATAAGACCGCCTACAAACTTATCATCCCTGCCCGAAAGTTCAAACAAAAGACGCTCAAGGTTAGAGGAAATAAGAATATCCATTGAGGGCGACTGTGTTTTAAAGAACTCACGGTTAGCGTTATAAATGCCTGTTTCAAAGAACTCGGTAAGCACCTTGTTCTTGTTTGAAGCACAGATAAGCTTATTAACGGGAAGACCCATACGCATAGCGTAGTAGCCTGCAAGGATATCACCGAAGTTGCCCGTAGGCACTACAAAGTTCACCTTGTCGCCTGCATTTATCTTCTTATCCTTAAGCATATCGGCGTATGCGCTGAAGTAATATACTACCTGAGGAACAAGTCTGCCCCAGTTAATTGAGTTTGCTGAAGAAAGCTTAATATTCTGCTTTAAAAGATCTTCCTTAACCGCCTGATCACCGAAGATAAGCTTAACGCCTGTCTGTGCATCGTCAAAGTTGCCGTTTACTGCGCAAACGAATACGTTATTACCTTCCTGTGTGGTCATCTGAAGCTGTTGCATTCTTGAAACGCCCTGATTGGGGAAGAATACGCTTATGCCCATACCCTCAACGTCGCTGAAGCCTTCAAGCGCCGCCTTACCTGTATCGCCGCTTGTGGCAACAAGAATAAGTATGGTTGCATCCTCGTTTTCCTTTTTCTTTGCATATTTAAGGAAGTGAGGTAATATCTGAAGCGCAACGTCCTTAAAAGCAAGCGTAGGGCCGTGATAAAGCTCCATCACCGCGCATGAATCGTTTACGTAATGAAGGGGCGCAACACCCATTTCATCAAACTTTGTGCCGTAAGCACTTTCAATACAATCTTTAAGCTCGCCCTCAGAAAAATCAGTCAAATAACGAGAGAGCACCTTAAATGCTCTCTCGGAATAAGACATTTCCGACATAGCGGCTATTTCGTCTAAGCTTATTTTAGGAAAGCTTTCGGGGACGAAAAGCCCACCTTCACTTGAAAGGCCCTGAACAAAACACTTTGCTGCCGAATATTTCAGTGAAGAATCCCTTGTGGAAGTGTATAACATTTTTAAAACCTCTTATTAATCAACTAGGTATTTCTGCATAAATGAAGGAATTTCTTCCTTTTCAGCGCTTACTGAAAGGATAAGATCGATTCTGTTTGCACCGCAGAAGGTGTCAAGCTTAATGAAAAGATCCTCAAGCTCATTCAAAGGACGGTCCATATGCTTTAAGAAGCCATCAACGTAGATTCTTTCAAGATCGAAGTTTGATGCAACAAGACCGTTTACAAAGCCAAGGAAAAGATATGCACCCTTGATACCGTAATCGCTTGTGTTAATGAAGCGAACCTGATGCTTAAGATCGTGAATATAATCTTTATTGTTAAAAAGGAATGCTACGTTACCCTTAAGACTCTGTGACGCTTCGTTAGCGCATTCGATAATCTTCTTTGTTTTGCCTGTGCCTTTTTTGCCGTAGATAATTTTGATCATAGTATAGATCCCCCTTTTATATTTGTTACCTGTATTATAAACTATTTTCTAATAAATTTCCATACCTTTTTTGTAAAAAACATAAGTTTTTTTAAAAAATATTGTACGTTTATCAGTTTTTAAGTAATTTACCTGCAAGATGCTGATGTTCAAACGCCGCATGCATCTCAGGCGAAAGCTTTTTAAGCATGGTATCAAGCTCAAAATCACCCATAGCGGTGTTTCTGCCTTCAACGTATTCCTTGTCCACAAGCTCCTTAAGCTGTTGAACGATGGGATGACGCTTATCGATAGCATTCTCGCCTTCAAGGTGATAGTAGCCGTTCATCCAGTACGCAATGCCTGCAAGACCGCTTGTTGCATCAACAATAACCATAGCAGGACGGTTAAGAATTGCTTTTGTATCGAAGATGTTATATATCTCCTCGTTTTTAAGCATACCGTCAGCGTGGATACCTGCGCGGGTAGCATTGAAGTTTCTGCCAACGAAGGGCGTGTTTGCAGGAATATCGTAACCAAGCTCCTTTTCGAAATATCTTGCGATATCGGTAATAGCCGAAAGATCCATTCCGTCGGTAGTGCCGCGAAGGGAAGCATACTCGATAGCCATTGCTTCAAGGGGACAGTTGCCCGTTCTTTCACCTATACCCATAAGCGAGCAGTTTACGCCCGAGCAGCCGTAAAGCCAAGCCGTTGCCGCATTTGTTACAACCTTATAGAAGTCGTTATGACCGTGCCATTCAAGCTGTTCGCTGGGAACACCTGCATAGTGATTTAAGCCGTAAATTATGCCCTGTACGCTTCGGGGAAGTGAAGCACCGGGATAAGAAACACCAAAGCCCATGGTATCGCAAGCACGAAGCTTTATGGGAATTCCGCTTTCCTCGGCAAGCTTCATAAGCTCTGCCGCAAAGGGTACTACGAAGCCGTAGAAATCGGCACGGGTGATATCCTCAAAGTGACAGCGGGGAACAATACCCGTATCAAGAGCCGCCTTAATAATGGAAAGATATTTTTCCATTGCCTGACTTCTTGTAAGATTCATTTTCTTAAAGATGTGATAGTCGGAGCAGCTAACAAGAATACCCGTTTCCTTAACGCCCATGCTTTTAACAAGTTCAAAATCCTTGGGGTTAGCACGTATCCAGCTTGTAATTTCAGGAAAATCAAGACCAAGCTCCATACATTTTTCAACTGCTTTTCTATCCTTTTCGCTGTAAAGGAAGAATTCGCTTTGTCTTACAATACCATTGGGGCCGCTTAAACGGGAAAGAAGCTTGAAGATTTCAACGATCTGCTCAACCGTAAATGGCGAGGTGGACTGCTGACCGTCGCGGAACGTGGTATCGGTTATCCAGATTTTTTCGGGAGTAACCATGGGCACGTGGCGTTCGTTAAAAGCAACCTTGGGTATTGAAGTATATTCATAAAAAGTGCGGAAAAGTTCAGGCTCTTCAACATCCTGAAGCATATAGCTGTACTCGTTTTCCGCAAGTCTGTTATTTTTATCTAAGTTAAGCATTATTTAACTCCTTCCGCAAAGTTCTTGATTCTCTCAAGACCTTTTTTAATGGTTTCCATGCTTGTTGCATAGGAAAGTCTAATGTATTTATCAAGTCCGAACGGACCGCCGGGTACAACTGCGGTCATGGTTTCATCAAGAAGAATTTCGGCAAAATCCATTGAGCCTGAAATTAACTTTCCGTTATAGCTCTTGCCTATAATATCCTTAATGCATACCATTACGTAGAATGCGCCCGTAGGTGTCTGTGCGCTTAAGCCGTTGATTGCGTTTACTGCCTGGACCATATATTTACGGCGTGCATCAAACTCGTTAAGCATTTTTTCGTAATCGGGATTTTCGTTTTCAAGCGCCGCCAAGGTAGCGTACTGCGTTATAGTGTTGGGATTGCCTGTTGCGTGGCTCTGATAGCTTGTCATCATTTTTGCAAGCTTCTTGTTACTTACGGAATAACCCATACGCCAGCCTGTCATTGCGTATGCCTTTGACATACCGTTTACAAGAACTGTTCTTTCACGCATTTCATCATCAATCTGTGTGATTGAGAAGTGCTTTGCTCCATCATAAAGCAAGCAATCGTATATTTCATCGGAAACAACCATAAGATCGTTCTTCTTTACAACCTCGGCAATTCTTCTGATATCGCTTTCGGACATTACTGCGCCCGAGGGGTTTGAGGGTGTATTAAGAATTACTGCACAGGTCTTTTCTGTAACAGCGGCCTCGAAAGCTTCAAAATCAACTGCAAAGCCCTGCTCTTCAATGGTGTTTACAAACACGGGTACACCGCCTGCCATTTTAACAAGCTCGGGATAGCTTACCCAGTAGGGTGCGAAGATAATTACTTCATCACCGGGGTTTACTATTGCCTGAAGTGCATTAAAAAGCGCCTGCTTTGCACCGTTGGAAATAACTACCTGATCAAATTCGCAATCAATGCCAAGATTTTTCTTTGTGAGCGCGCAAACTGCCTTTCTTAATTCAGGAATACCTGCGGCGGCGGTATATTTTGTCTTACCGTCGTTAAGCGCCTTGATTGCCGCATCAACGATATATTGGGGTGTATTAAAGTCAGGCTCACCTGCGCCGAAGGAAACAACGTCCTTACCTTCTGCCTTCATCTGCTTTGCTTTTGCATCTATCTGCAGAGTTACAGAGCCCTGCACCTTTTCACAATTTTTACTGTATCTCATCGTTTTTCTCCTTATTAGCTTTATTTTCTCTTATATGTATAGCACTTTTAAGCATTCCCGAAAGAATTGCTACGATAGGTGCGCCAAGTATCATACCCGGTATGCCAAGCATTGCACCGAATACCGCAATGCCTGCAAGTACAAGAATGGGGCTTACGTCAAGCGCATCGCTTGTTATCCACGGTGTAAGCACGTTTCCTTCAAGCTGCTGAAGCACAAACAGGAATATTGCAACGCCAAGCGCGATTGAAGGATTGCCCATCGCAAGTGCCACTGCAACTGCAGGTACTGCACCGATAAAGGGACCGATGTACGGCACAAGATTCGTTATAGCCACTACAACCGCCAACAGCAATGCATAATCAAGCTTGAACAGCAGGAAGCCTATATAACCAATAATACCTATTCCAAGGCTTGTGGAAAGCCTTACAACGATATATTTTTCAACTATATCGTCGCACTGATGAAGAAATTCACAGGCATCGTCATATTTTTCATCACTTTTAATGAACACCTTAAGCACACGCTTAAACGATCTTTTAATATCTTCATATCCAAGCAGAAGCAAGAAGCTTGCAACGATATAAAGCACAAAATCCACCAGAAAGCCTGCGGTTTTTGAAGCAACGTTGGTAATAGTTCCCACCACGTTACCTGCCGCCTGCGAAACCTTTGAAAGCGCTTCGTTACCAAGCCCCGATATTACTTCAAGAAGTTTTGTACGTGTCGATGCGTCAACTGTTTCAGAAAGCTCGTTTACCTTTGCCCTTAAAAATACCATTATTCTTTCGATAAACGAAGGCAGGGTATTTATAAGGTTATTAAGGTTTTCGATAACGCCGGGAAGCAAAAGGCTTATAACAAGCGCCACCAAGCCGAAGAACACTAAAAGAACGAATATTCCCGAAACCGTATGTTGCCACTTATACTTTTTCTTTTTGCAGATAAGCTGTAAAAGTTTTTCCATCCACACAACAGGATACTTTAACAGATATGCGGTAATAAACGCAAGCAAGAACGGTGTTAATGCCTTAATACCGCTTGCAAGGGCAGGTATAAGTGCGCTTGTTATATGCCATACAAGTATGGCGACGAACACAAGTGCCACAATCACCCAGAACTTTTTTTCGTCTTTCACAAAATCAATCCTTTATTTATTTTCTGTTATTGACCTTCGCCGCACGGTATCTTAACGTGGGGTCAAGTATCTTCTTACGTATTCTGATGTTGTTGGGTGTAATTTCCGCAAGTTCATCCTCGCCAAGATACTCAAGTGCCTGCTCAAGACTCATACGTTTGGGCGGAACAAGATGAAGTGCATCGTCAGAACCTGCTGAACGTGAGTTTGTCATATTCTTTCTTTTACAAACGTTAACCTCGATATCCTCAGGTCTTGAGCTTTCACCAACTATCATACCTGAATATACCTGCTCGCCTGCGCCAAGGAACAAGGTGCCTCTTTCCTGTGCGTTAAACAAGCCGTAAGTAATGGTTTCGCCTGTTTCAAACGCAATAAGCGAACCGTTCTTTCTGCCGGGAAGCTCTCCCTTATAGGGTGCATAGCCCTCAAAAACAGAGTTCATAACACCTTCGCCGTGGGTATCTGTAAGGAATGACGAACGGTATCCGAAAAGACCGCGTGCAGGAACGATAAACTCCATTCTGCGCATAGTATCGCTTAATGAAATCATATTCACCATCTCACCGTGATTAGTACCCATATGCTGAATTACCGTACCCGAATACTGATCGGGAACGTCAATAATAACTCTTTCCATAGGCTCACAGCGCTTGCCGTCAATTTCCTTGTATAAAACCTCAGGCTTTGAAACCTGTAATTCGTAACCCTGACGGCGCATATTTTCAATTAAGATTGAAAGATGCAATTCACCTCTGCCCGAAACCTTAAAGCTATCGGCTGAATCGGTATCCTCTACTCTTAAGGAAACGTCGGTTTCAATTTCCCTGTAAAGTCGTGCGCGGATGTGACGGCTTGTAAGGTATTTACCTTCCTTGCCTGCAAAGGGTGAATCGTTTACCGAGAACGTCATACTAACCGTTGGCTCGGTTATCTTAACAAACGGCAGGGGTTCAATACAATCGGGCTTACACAACGTATCGCCGATGTTGATTTCGGTAACACCTGAAACCGCAACGATTTCGCCTGCTGAAGCCTGCTCAACCGCTACGCGCTTAAGACCCTCGAATACCGAAAGGCTTGTTACGCGAACGTTTGCACGTGCGCCCTCCTCACCGTAGGTAGAAAGGGATATCATATCACCCGCCTTAAGCGTACCTCTTTCAATTTTACCGATACCGATTCTTCCAACGTATTCGTTGTAGTCGATGGTGGAAACAAGCATCTGTGTGGGTGCTTCGCTATCGCATTCGGGTGCGGGAATATATTCAAGAATAGCATCGAAAAGAGGTGTCATATCACTGCCAAGGTCGTTAGGATCAAGGCTTGCGGTGCCGCTTCTTCCCGAAGCATATATAAAGGGACTTTCAAGCTGTGAATCGTCTGCACCAAGCTCGATAAACAAATCGAATACCTCGTCGGCAACACCGTCGGGGCGTGCATCGGGACGGTCCATCTTATTGATAACAACGATTACCTTAAGGCCAAGATCAAGTGCCTTTGATAAAACGAAGCGTGTCTGGGGCATGGGGCCTTCAAAAGCGTCAACAAGAAGTACAACGCCGCTTGTCATCTTAAGCACGCGCTCAACCTCGCCGCCGAAGTCAGCGTGTCCGGGGGTATCAACAACGTTGATTTTCGTATCCTTATATCTGATGGACGTATTTTTTGAAAGTATGGTTATACCTCTTTCCCTTTCAATATCGCCTGAATCCATCATGCGCTCCTGAAGCTGCTGATTTTCTCTGAACAAACCGCTCTGCTTCAACATCTCATCTACCAACGTAGTTTTACCGTGGTCAACGTGCGCTATAATTGCAATGTTTCTTATGTCTTCTCTTTTCACCTTAACGACCTCTTTTTGCAAGTTTTCATTCATAATACTGCAAAAATGCAGTATTTTATGTCATTTTTTGAATAGGACAAAATGAATATTGCGCTTTTTTGCAATATTCCCCATTTAAACTTTCATTTTCTACGCTTATTTTATCATAGAGAAAGCTTATTGACAAGCAAAAACAAATGTTTTTTGTGTATATACTGTTAAACTTAAGCGTATTATTTTTTTGAGGTGATTTTACATGGGCGTTTCAAGAAGGACAAGACGAAGAGAATTAAAGAAAAATCTTTTTGCAACGGCAATAATACTTATTTTTGCGTTGGCGGTGTTTTCAATAAATTCAATAGGCAAGTTTATTGCCGAAAAAATAATCGTGCCCGTTGCACAATTTGCAGGTGTAACGGAAAGCTCCGTCACCGATACGGTTACCACGCCACAGCTTACCCTTTATCTTGTATCAACAGGCTCGTTTGGCAAAGAAAAGAATGCCAACGAAGCCGCCGCAGCCACAGTTGAACGAGGTGGCGGTGGGTACGTGTTTAAAAACGAAAGCACTTATAACGTAATTTTTGGCGTATATTCAAAAAGCGACGTTGCACAGACCGAGGCGCAACAGCTTGCCGATGCCTTTACACCGTCGGTAATAACCGTTTCTCTTGACGGAATAAAAATTAAAATAACGGGGCAAAAGGCTCAGCTTGAAGCCGTGCAGGGCGCATCGGAGCTATTGTACAAAATTGCGCATACCCTTGAAAGCACAAGTAATCTTGCCCAAGATATTTCACCGCAGGATGCAGAAGCAGAATTGAATGCATTAAAAACAAGCGTTTCCTTACATAAATCTGCCCTTAAGGGCTTGAACTCCGCCAACGAAAGCATTGTTTCTATGCAGGAAATGCTTTCTTTAGCCGAAGAATTGCTTGAAGAACTGCCTTCAAGCAATCAGGACACTTTTTTAAACGAGCTTAAGTATTCCGCCGCAAAATATGTTTGCGAATATTATGGCTTTTATAATTCCTTGGAATAAAAAAATCCCCGATCCTTCGGGGATTTTATTATTCCTCGGCTATAAACGCCCAACGCTCAGAAATAGTTTGGGGCATCATTTCAGAAAAGGAATCAGCATCCTTGATAAGATTTTTGTTTCCGAAGTGAAAGAAAAAGAACTCGCCTTTTCCTTCGTTATATCCTAATTGAAATTCAAGCTCCTTCTTGAAATAAGGGAACACAGGCTTTAAGCGTTCATCAATTGCCCAAACAAACGCCGCATCGTTATTTGAAATACAATTTACGATCCATTCCTCTTGCTCTTCAAACCATACCCAAAAATCCTTTGCCGCTTCTTCGTTCATAGCTTTTTTTGCAAACAGCGAAAACATATATTTTCTCCTTTTAAGTTAATTAGTATTTATTCCGTTTATTAAAAGGGCATCAGGTCATTCTCATTCTCCGTGCCCGAAGGCTCCTTCCGTCACGCTTCGCGTGCCACCTTCCTCTCGGAGGAAGGCTTTTCCATTGTGACAAAGATTGAAATAGATTCTTATTTACCTAATTCCTTATTACGCTCGTAAGCCTTCACAACTGCATTTACCGCGGCAGAGCGCAGTCCGTTATCCTCAAGTGCCTTTACACCCATAATGGTGCTTCCGCCGGGGGAGCATACTGCATCCTTTAATTCGCCCGGATGCTTACCGCTTTCCAAAAGAAGCTTTGCGGCGCCTTCCATTGTTGCGGCGGCATAAAGAATGGCTTTTTCACGGGAAAGACCTATTGAAACACCACCATCGGCAAGTGCTTCGATAAACATATACATATACGCAGGCCCGCAACCCGAAACTGCCGTTCCTGCATCGATAAGCTTCTCATCAATCTTATCAAGAATACCTGCACCGCACATATCTGATACGAAATCGTCAACCGCTTCCTTGGATGCATCAACAAAATCATACATAATAAGTCCCTTGCCAACAGAAACGGGGATGTTGGGCATAATGCGGATTACGGAAAGCTTTTCACCAAGTATTTCCTGTATTCTTTCCATTTTAATTCCTGCCGCCATAGTAATTAAAAGTGGCTTTTTTTCAATCAACTCTGCCTTAACCGACGTAAGTACGCTTTCCATCATCTGCGGCTTAACGGCAAGAAATATCCTTTCGCAACCTTCTGCCACCTGCTGATTCGTTCCGCTTTTAACAAAAAGCTCATCTGCCAGCGCCTGTGCTTTTTCGGGGAAATAATCCGAAAGCATAATATCCTTTGTGCTGAGGCTGAGTGCCTTTGCAAGTGCGCCACCCATATTGCCGCAGCCGATAAAACCGTATTTCATAAAAATTCTCCTATCTTATATGACCTTCGCCCGAAATTACGTACTTGTAGGTGTTAAGCTCCCTTAACCCCATAGGTCCGCGAGCGTGAAGCTTTTGCGTGGAAATGCCCATTTCGCAACCAAGCCCGAACTCACCACCATCGGTAAACCGCGTGGAAGCATTGATATATACCGACGAGCTGTCAACCCCCTGAATAAATGCTTTTTTTGCATTTTCGTCATTCGTTATAATAGCCTCACTATGTCCCGTGGAATGCTTTGCTATATGTTCAACTGCTTCATAAACGTTTTCAACGCACTTAACCGCAAGAATATAATCAAGAAATTCAGTATCAAAATCGTTTTCACCTGCAGGCGTACCGTCGATAACGCCCTGTGCAGAAGCATCAAGCCTTAATTCTACGGGAATTTTGCCCTCTTGCTTTCTTTTTTCAACAAGGCAGGCATAAACCATAGGTAAGAAAGTATCCTTAATTTCCGTGTCTATAAGAAGCACTTCTTCAGCGTTACATACGCTTGGGCGACTTGTTTTTGCATTTTCAATTATCCTTACTGCCATATCAAGATCAGCAGATTTTTCAACGTACACGTGGCATATTCCCGTGCCCGTCTGTATGCAGGGAACGGTAGCATTTTTAACGCAAGCGTTTATAAGACCTGCGCCGCCACGGGGAATAAGCATATCAATGTAGCCGTTCGCCGTCATAAGCTGTGTTGCACTTTCACGGGTGATATCCT
>JAZQTV010000053.1:0-11869 GCA_045630945.1 Clostridia bacterium | reverse complement strand
TCAGGGTCTTCCTATTTTGTTACCTAAGGGCGCAAGAGTTATTCAGTTATTACAGCGCTTTGTTGAGGATGAAGAACAGAAGCGCGGTTGGCTTTTAACCAAAACTCCTTTAATGGCAAAAAGCGATCTTTATAAAATCAGCGGTCACTGGGATCATTATCAGGACGGTATGTTTGTTATGGGCGATGAAGCGGTTGATGAAGAAGTGTTTGCACTTCGTCCTATGACGTGCCCCTTCCAGTATCAAGCTTATCTTAACCGTCCCCGTTCGTATAAAGATCTTCCTTTAAGATATAACGAGACCTCGACGCTTTTCAGAAATGAAGCATCAGGGGAAATGCACGGTCTTATCCGTGTTCGTCAGTTCACGATTTCGGAAGGACATTTAATGTGTACGCCCGAACAGCTTGAGGACGAATTTAAAAATTGTCTTGAACTTACAAATTTTATGCTTAAGACGATTGGTTTGTATGAGGACGTTTCGTACAGATTTTCACAGTGGGATCCTGATAACCGTGAAAAGTATATTGGTACTGAAGAGCAGTGGGATGAAGCGCAGGGCGTTATGAAGCGCATTCTTGATCATCTTGGTATTGAATACAAGGTTGGTGTTGGTGAAGCGGCATTCTATGGTCCAAAGCTTGATATTCAGATTAAAAACGTTCACGGAAAAGAAGATACCCTTATAACAATACAGATTGATCAGATGCTTGCTGAAAAATTTGGAATGGAATATACGGATAAGGATGGTTCTAAAAAGCATCCCTATATTATTCATCGTACTTCAATTGGTTGCTACGAAAGAACCCTTGCACTTTTAATCGAAAAATTTGCAGGTGCGTTCCCGACGTGGCTTGCACCTGTACAGGTAAAGGTTATGAATCTTACCGACAGAACTGCTGATGCATGTAAGCTTGCTGTTGAAAAACTGCAGAATGCAGGACTTCGTGTTGAATTTGATAACCGCAATGAAAAGATTGGTTATAAGATACGTGAAGCTCAGCTTGAAAAGGTACCTTATATGCTTATTATCGGTGACAGGGAAGCTGAGGAAGGAAAGGTATCTGTTCGTTCAAGAAAAGAGGGCGACGTAGGTACTATGACTTTGGATGAATTTGTTGCTAAGATTCTTGTAGAAGTTGCAACGAAGCAGCTTTAATTGAGGTGTAAAATGAAAATTTCAGTTTCAACGTCTGCATTTGGTGGTTTGGCAAATACCGCAAAAGGCTATATTGAAGCGTGCGGTAAATCTAAATTTCGTCATATGGATTTTTCACTTGATAATTTGTTTCGTAACGAAGCTGACGGTATTCAAAAGGCGATTGACGAGGTAGGTGAGACGGCATCTAAATTCGGTATTGATTTTCCCATGGCTCACGCACCGTACAAGTTTAATCCGTGTATAGATGAAGAAAACTTCAACTTACAGGTTGAGGATATGAAAAAAGCTATGGAAGCTTGTTCACGTCTTGGTATTGATAGGGTAACGGTTCATTCGGGCTTTGGATATAGCGAAAACCGTGAAGAAATGATGGCAAAAAATATAAAATATTATAATACCGTTCTTCCGTATGCTGAAAAATTCAACATTATGCTGATGATTGAAAATATTTCAGAAGAGATTTATAAACGTCCGTTTGTAATCGAAACTGCTGAAAATATTCTTGAATTAAAAGCAGCACTGAATGATCATCCCTTAATCAGAGCGTGCTGGGATACAGGACACGCAAATACTAAGGCGCTTGATCAGTATGATAATATCAGCAAGCTTAAAGGAATGCTGATGGGTGTACATCTTCAGGATAACAACGGCCTTAATGATGATCATATGTCGTTGCTTATGGGAACTGTAAATTTTGACGAAGCAATTAAAGGTATGCTCGATATCGGTTATGATGGACCGTTTAATATGGAGGTTCATCTGTTTAATAACGGAAATTCGTGGCCTAATTTTAGAAGAAAGTTTACAGAGCAGTCTGGCGCACAGTCATTTCTTTTTGATCCGGATCCTGAACTTAAATATTTAGGTATTGACCTTATCTATAATACTGCTGAATACATTCTAAAAAAATATAATTTGGAGATTGAGTAATATGGAATGTGTTAAGATTATTCCAAATATATTAAATAGCGGGTGTGATGCACATATTGCGCTCAAGGAGCATATTGATTTGCTTGATATGACTTATTCTTATGCAAAAATGATGCAGTACCGTATTGCCGGATTTTCATCAGAAGAGTGCAATGATATTTATTACGTTGCATATGAAGACGGTAAAATGCTTTCGCGTTTATGGAATGGGTGGGGACGTCATAAAAATGCAATAGGAAATTTCGGTAATTTTTTAACGATTCCCGAAGCCAGAGGCAAGGGATATGGCGGCTTACTTTTAGAGATGTGGTTTAAGGACATAAATGAGCATGAGGATGCGCCTTTAGGTCTTTTTTGCAGTGCAGGAAGCAAGGAACTTGTAGCATTGTACAAAAAGTTTGGATTCAGGCTTGCGGTAAGAAATACTGAAACAGGACCTTTATACAAACCGTTAAAGGATAGTCCTGAAACGTTTGAGGAGCTTTATAAAAAGTATTACGTGCCATCTGAAAAGCTTATTGCAAAGGCTGCTACGATTGAATATAGGCATGAAATAGATCTTTTACTTAAGTTTGCCCTTCTTGATTTAGGTGAGCAATTCGGTTTTGAAGAGGTTGGGTCGTTAGAAGAGGTTTTTATGCTTAAGCCTGAATGTTCTGCAAAAATATTGTTTACTGAAAACGGCAACGTGGCAGGTTGGCAATACATAAATGAGCAGGGTAAGGTATTTACGCAAGTTTATCCTTTGTATAAGGATGTGCAAATAATAAATTTATAAAATATTATATAAATTTATAAATGTGCATAGTTGCAAAATATTATTTATATGGTATAATAGTATTTATGAAAATATTATTATACCATTTTTTTGTAGGTTTTTATGCTTGAAAAGATTAACTCACCTAAAGATTTAAAAAAACTTAATATGGCTGAGCTTCAGGTGCTTGCAGATGAAATTCGTGCTGAAATCATTAAAACTACCGAGAAAAACGGTGGTCATCTTGCTTCAAATCTGGGTTCGGTAGAAATAATTATTGCATTGCATTACGTGTTTGATACACCCACCGATAAATTAGTTTTTGATGTTGGCCACCAAACGTATGCGCATAAGCTTATAACAGGTAGAAAAAATGAATTTTATACATTGCGCCAAAAAGATGGAATAAGCGGTTTTCCTGCCCATAATGAAAGCGAATACGATACGTTTGATGCAGGGCATTCCTCAACATCTATTTCCTTGGCGCTTGGTTTAGCACGTGCGCGAGATAATATGAAGGAAAATTATCACGTTATATCCTTAATTGGTGATGGTGCTATTGGCGGAGGTATGGCATTTGAGGCGTTAAATGATGCAGGTAATATGCCGTATTCAAAGCTTGTTGTTGTGTTGAATGATAATGAGATGTCTATTTCAAAGAACGTTGGTGCACTTTCGAAGAACTTTACTAAGCTTCGGTCTGCAAAAGGTTACCTGTTAAGTAAAAGACGGGTAAAAAAGGCGCTTGATAAAATCAATCATTCGGGTAGACTTTCTGCATTCGTGGCACATATGCGTGACTTTTTTAGGTATATGTTCATTGGCGAGAATATATTTGAATCAATGAATATTACTTATCTTGGTCCAATAAATGGTCATTCTTTAAAGGATCTTATTGAAATTTTCTCGCGAGTTAAGGAATGTAACGGTCCTGTAATTATTCATACCGTAACGTGTAAGGGCAGAGGGTGTGATAAGGCGGAGGAAAATCCTGAAAAATATCACGGTGTTTCGCCTCAGGATTCAAACGGAGCGAAATGTGATACGTTTAATAAAGTCTTTGGTGAAACATTATTAAGGATTTCTGAAATAAATAATAAGATATGTGCAGTTACCGCAGGAATGACTTATAACACAGGTCTTAATGAATTTGCATCACGTTATCCTGAAAGATTTTTTGATACCGGTATTGCTGAACAGCATGCACTTGCTATGGCGGGCGGTCTTGCCAAAGGTGGAATGAAGCCTTTTGTTGTTATATATTCGACATTTCTTCAGCGTGGATTTGATCAGATTTTTCACGATATTTGCTTGCAAAAGGTTCCTGTAACCATTTGTATTGATCATGCAGGCTTAACGGGTGAGGATGGCGCGACACATCAGGGAATATATGATGTCGGTTTCTTGCGCGCTATGCCCGAATTGATTGTTCTTGAGCCTCGCGATACAGTTGAATTCAGCAGAATGCTTGAGTATTCGGTAGAATGCACACAGCCTGTTGCTATCAGATATCCTAAAGGGGGTAGTGAGGCAATAAATGGTGATAAAATATTTGCTGATCTTGAGTGGGATTATTTGCTTAAGGGCAGCAAGGGAACGATTGTTTCATTCGGGCTTGCGGTGCATTCGGCATATAAGGTTGCACAACAGCTTGGACTTTCGCTTGTCGATGCACGTGTACTTAAACCACTTGATGAAAAAACGTTAGAAGAGATTGCTGATGGCCCGGTATACGTTATTGAAGATAATTCAGCGGCAGGTGGTTTATATGAAGCAATACTTAGATTTTATTCCGAAAACAATATAAGCGTAAAGATAATGGGTTTTTACGTTGCGGATAAATTTGTAAACGTAGGCACGGTAGAAGAACAGTACAAGGATAATTTGCTTGATGCTGAAAGTATTATTGATGTGATTAAAAATGAGATTGGATAAAGCTATATTTGAACGCGGATTAGCGCAATCGAGAAGTCGTGCGGCATTGCTTATTGATGGGAACAATGTAAAAGTAAATGGAAAAATCGTCAGCAAAGCTTCTTTTGAAGTGCAGGATAATGATGAAATTACCGTAGAGGATTCGATTTCTTATGTTGGACGCGGTGGGCTTAAACTTGAATATGCGCTAAATAAATTTTGCATTAACGTAGGTGGGTTGCTTGCGCTTGACGTAGGGGCCTCGACAGGCGGATTTACAGAGTGCTTGTTAAGATTTGGCGCACAAAACGTTGTGGCAGTTGACGTCGGACACGGTCAGATGAACGAAAAACTTGCTAATGATAAGCGTGTTTTTTTATTAGAAAATACAAATGCAAAATATCTTACGTGTGAAATGATAAACGGCAAGAAAGATATTGCGGTTGCCGATGTTTCGTTTATATCACAGACGGAAATACATAATGCAATGTTTTCCTGCTTACACGAGAACGGAATTGCGATAACGTTAATTAAGCCTCAGTTTGAAGCAGGCGCAATGTATCTTAATAAAAAAGGAATAATAAAAGATAAAAAAGTATTTTTAAACGTGTTTAAGAAAATACAGGAATCTGCACAGCAAAACTCATTTTCTATCTATGATATGTGTATTTCACCAATTCGCGGTGGTGATGGGAATATTGAGTTTTTAGCATTGTTTAAAAAAGGTATAAATGATTTTGATTTCACTTTCGTATATGAAAGTGCATTGAAAGGTGATTAATTTGAAAAAGCTTGGTATATACGTTAATAAAAACAAGGATAAGGCGTTTTCTGTAACAAAAAACGTTGTTGAGATTGCTGAAAGATTAGGCTTTGAATGTGAAGTTATTCTTGATGTAAAGCATCTTGATGATCCTGAAAACGAAAAACAGCAAGAGGATTTTTTAAAGGATAAGGATGCAGTAATCGTTCTTGGTGGAGATGGAACGATTTTAAGGATTGCTGCAGCTGCATCGCAAATGCAGGTGCCCTTATTGTCGGTAAATCTTGGACATCTTGGATTCCTTACTGCGCTTGAACTTAATGAACTTGAGGGCGGTTTAATAAAGCTTTCCAATAACGATTATACTGTGGAAACACGAATGATGCTTTCATGCAGGATTAATTCAAAGGAATATTATGCACTTAACGATGTTTGCTTACAGCGTGCAAGCAGGGCAAGATTGTTAAAGTTTAGGGCATATGCGGGAGATGAGTTTATTGATGCGCTATCAGCTGATGGAGTGCTTGTTTCAAGCCCCACGGGTTCGACTGCGTATTCGCTTTCAGCCGGTGGACCGATAATTATGCCTAATCTGAACGTTATGCTTATGACGCCTATTTGTGCACATACTCTTCGTGCAAGGCCGTTTGTGTTTGGCGATAATGAGGTGTTGCGCTTCACAACTGAGGATAAGTGCGGCTTTGCAATCATTTTTGACGGAGTTATGCTTAAGCATAACGATCCCATAATGACGGTTGAAATTTCAAAGGCGACGCATCCGCTTAAACTTATAAATTTAAAACAGAATAGCTTTTTTAAACGATTACAGAAAAAAATCCTAGAATGGAATTTTGATAAGGAGCAGTAAGATGAAATCTACAAGACACATAAAGATTCTTGATATTATTTCTAAAAAGGAAATTGAAACACAGGAAGAGCTTGTTGCTGAGCTTGTTGAGGCAGGCTTTAAGGTAACGCAGGCTACTGTTTCAAGAGATATAAAGGATTTGCGTTTAACTAAAATTCCTGATGAGCGCGGCGGTTACAAATATACGTCCGTTGATAAGGCGGATGCAGGAATTACACCCAAGATGAAGCAGCTTTTTGTGAATACGGTTCTTTCGATTTCATCTGCAAACAATATAATCGTTGTAAAGACACTTGCAGGCTCTGCAAGCACCATTGGTGTTGTGGTTGATGCATTAAAACATCCTGCTATTTTAGGCAGTGTTGCAGGTGACGATACTATGATTATAGTTGTTGCTTCAAATGAACAGGTTGCCGACGTAAAAAATAAATTAAATTTAATGTTAGGGTAAAGAAATATTATGCTTCAACAGCTTTCGATAAAAAATATAGCATTAATCGAAGATATTACAATTGAATTTAATGATGGCTTTAACGTTATGACGGGTGAAACAGGTGCAGGTAAATCAATTATAATCGATGCACTTAATCTTGTTTTGGGCGAACGTGCAGATAAAGAGCTTGTTAGAACAGGCACAGCTAAAGCGCGCGTTGAAGGAATTTTTACTTTTTATAATTCAAGCGGAATAGATGAACTTATTGAAGAAAACGGAATCGATTGTGAGGATAATCAACTTATAATTGTGCGTGAAATTTCTTCGGAAGGTAAAAGTATATGCAGGATAAACGGAAGCGCGGTGACGTTAGCGGTTTTAAAAAAGATTGCGGATAAGCTTGCGGATATACATGGTCAGCATGAACATCAGCATTTATTAAATCCTGAAAGCCATATTTCCTTTTTAGATTCATTTGCAGGGGAAACGGTGACTGTTCAAAAAGAAAACGTGCGTCGTGCCTACACTTATTATAAATCCTGTGAGGAAAAGCTTAATGGTGATTGGGGAACTACGGAAGAGCGTAATCAAAGAATTGATATGCTTGAGATTCAAATCAGCGAGATTGAAAAGGCAGGCATTACCAGTGGCGAAGAGGAAACACTTAAAGCACGTGCTGAAATACTTAAAAACATTGATAAAATTAAAGAAAAGCTTGTTGATACCGATAGATATTTGAGCGGTACAGTTCTTGATGATCTGCGTGCCGCGTGTTCGGTTTTTGCAAAGGTTTCCGACACAGGTGAAGAATATTCGGCATTATACGAAAGGCTTGACAGTGCTTTTTACGAGATTGAAGATATTTCAAACGAAATTAAAGGTCTTAGTGATTCGCTTGAAGCAGATCCTTATGAGCTTGAGCGTATTGAAGACAGACTTGATCTTTTGAAAAAACTGTACAGAAAATACGGTAGTACTGAAGAAACCGTTCTTAAATATTATGATGATGCGTGTGAAGAGCTTGATAGGCTTGTGAATTCTGAAAAGCACATTGAGGAACTTGAAAAGCAAGCAGCACAGTTTAAAACGGAGTATTTTCGTCAAGCTGACAAGCTTAGTGAGTTGCGCCATGATGCCGCAATAGCTTTTGAAGAACGTATTAAAAATGAACTTTCGCAGTTGGGAATGAAAAACGCTTCCCTTGAGGTTGATTTTTCTGATAGTCAAGATATACTACCTAACGGTTATGATGAGGTTGAGTTTTTGTTTTCTGCCAATATTGGTGAGCTTGTAAAGCCGTTATGCAAAATAATATCGGGTGGCGAAATGAGCCGTTTTATGCTTGCAATGAAAAGTGTTGCTGCTGACGATGCGCTTATTTCCACAATGGTATTTGATGAAATTGATACGGGAATCAGCGGAAACGGTGCACAAGTTGTTGCCCAAAAGATTGCGTTGCTTTCGAAAAAACATCAAATCATCGCAATTACTCATTTACCGCAAATTGCTTCTTTTGCAGATACACATTTTTTAATAAAAAAATATTCAGAAAACGAACGTACGCATACGGAAATAACTTGTATGGATATGAACGAACGGATAAAAGAAGTTGCAAGATTAAGTGGCGGTAACGAAACTGCGCTTGCGCTTGAACGTGCATCAGAAATAATTTCCGATGCTGTTAATTACAAAAAAAATAATCTTATTTAAAGAGCCTGATGGCTCTTTTTTTTATAAAAATAATAAAATTGGATAAACTGTAATAAGAATTTTGTTTTAGAAATTTAAGCGACGTATTCCATAAAATTTTAAGTGTAATAAGCGATCTAATTCAAAAAATAATTGAAGCCTGAAGATAGGAGATTAAAATGAAAAAAATATTTACAGTTATAATGATATGTGCGCTTGCGGTTGTTTCGCAAGCATCTGCGGCTTCAATGATATATAATAATCACGATGTTTTTATTATTGGTGATGATACGGAAACTATTGCAGTTGTAAATCTTAGTGAAAACCAAAATAAGACGGTATATCTTGGAGGAAAGACAGTAGGAATTGCAATTTATACGGACGGATTATATGTAAACGATATAGTTACAATAGAAAACGAGCAGGGCAAAAACGTTTCACCTGCGACTAAAGCAGGAATTAAAAAAGGTGATTATATAGTAAAAGCAAACGGTATTAAATTAAATGACATATCGAATATTGATGCCATCGTTAAAAATTCAAAGGGAAGCAAGGTGCGTCTTAGCATTAAGCGTAATGGGAACGTAATAGAAACAGATGTTGAGCCTGTAAGGGCGAAAACGGACGGTCAGTACAGGCTTGGTATAAAAATGCGTGATAGTGCTGCAGGGCTTGGAACGGTAACGTTCATTGACCCACTAAACAAAAGCTATGCGGCGTTAGGGCATTCAATAAACGATAACGATACGGGGGAAATGCTTAATATTCGAGATGGGCGAATAGTGGAATGCGTTGTTACCGGTGTTAAAAAAGCCGAAAGACATAAAGCAGGTGAGTTAAAGGGAACATTTGGCGTTAATGCGATTCAATACGGTTCAATTAAAAATAACAGTAAGTTTGGCTTGAACGGTTTGTTTTATGAAACTGATGTGTTTGAAGAAATTCAATTAGGTTCGAAATATGACGTTGAAGAGGGCGAGGCGTTTATTTATTCTGATTTTGAAGGGAACGGAATAAAAAAATACAGTATTGAAATAGTAAAGGTGAACAATCAAACGTATCCGTCTGAAAAGGGAATGGTTATACGCGTAACTGATAAAAATTTAATAGATAAAACAGGTGGAATAGTTCAGGGGATGTCGGGTTCTCCCATTGTTCAAAAAGATAAGCTTGTAGGGGCGGTTACTCACGTGCTTATTGATGATCCAACACGTGGTTACGGCATATTTATTGAATATATGATGTTAAATCAGCAAAATATTAATAATGCGGCATAAAGCAGGCTTTTAAGCCTGTTTTTTTCATATGGGCTACTTATAACTTAAAATACGATAAAAACAGTCATTATATTTTATTGCGTACTTATTGCTATACTAATATAATAAACGTTAGGTGATTAAGTTGGATGAAATAAAACGAAAGCTTGATAGCTTAGGAATGAGTTCCCAGCTAAAAGGATATATGTTTTGCGTGTATGCGGTTTATGAGGTTTTTTTCTTTGGGTGTTCTTGCGAAATAAAAAACGTATATATTCATATAAGTGATATGCTGAATATTAATATTGAAACGGTAGAACGAAATATTCGCTATGCTATTGAATATACCTGGCAGAAGGGGAATATAACAGAAATAGATAAAACCTTTGGATATACGGTGGATATGGAAAGAGGTAAGCCTACTAATCGCGAGTTTATTTTTATGATTGCGGAACACTTAAAAAACAAATAATCATATATACGTGTTGCTATCGAATATTCTTTATTTAGAGATGATAAAGGAGCATTATGTGTTGTTGTCTAAAATAAGGAATAAGCAACTGTATATTTTGATTTTTATTGTATTTTTAGGTTTTTTTACGGGAATAAATTACCAACAAGCTATTGATGAAAAAACGGCTTTAATTGCGAAGAAATCTATGGAATTTGGCTTGCTTCAGCTTTTTGAAGGTAAAGGTGTTGTGACAATTTTGCTTTTTCTTCTTTTAAGTACGTGTAAACATTTTTTCTTATTTCTTTTAGGAAGCATAAATCGTGTATTGGTTATATTGATTCCTGTTAATCTTTTTGCAGTTTCGTTTAAGTGCGGATTAATTCTTTCGTTTATATATGAGAAAATTAATTTTAACGGAATTATAGTTGTTGTATTCTTGTTTGTTATAATTTTATGGGCAATATTTATTGCAGATATTCTTATGAAAAAATGCTTATCGGTTTGCGAAAATACATACACGAAGGTGATTGCTATAAGCGTAATAATGATAATTATTAACACTGTTATAATTTTGATTGCAAAATTTTTCGTAGGAACAGTAAGCGGAATATTATAAAGTTGGTTTCTAAAAATTTCAAAAATATAAATCTCCTGTTTTGAAAATAATAAAATTTGAAAGGAGGTTTTTTTATGCGTAAATTTTTAGTTATTATAATTATGTTTAGTCTTCTGATATTGCCCATAACTTCTTATGCGGAGAAAGAAGATACGGGCATTACTGTAAGTGCAAAAGCAGCAACGCTGATTGATGCACAAAGCGGTAGGGTGCTTTATGAATATAATTCAAGCCAAAGGTTGCCCATTGCCAGCATTACTAAAGTTATGACACTTTTATTGACCTATGAAGCGTTGGAAAACGGTAATATATCGATTGATGAAAAGATCACTGCAAGTGAAACAGCGGCAAGTATGGGCGGTTCACAGGCGTTTATTGATGCAGGCTATAATTACGGTATAGATGAATTGATCAAATCTGTTATTATTGCTTCTGCCAACGATGCGGCAGTACTTTTAGGTGAAAGAATCAGTGGTAGTGAAGATTCGTTTGTTGTTAAAATGAATCAGAGAGCACAAGAATTGGGTATGACTGACACAACGTTTAAGAATTGTACGGGATTACCTGAGGATGGACATCTTTCTTCTGCACGTGATGTTGCTGTAATGGCACGTGAGCTTTTGAAGCACGAGCAGTATTTTAAATGGGGTACCGTGTGGATGGATAAACTTGTGCACGAAAAAGACGGACGATATACTGAACTTGTTAATACGAATAAGTTAATACGCTCGTTGAACGGTTGTGACGGTTTAAAGACAGGATATACTGCCGAAGCAGGCTTCTGTGTGGCGACTACGGCTAAATTAAACGGATTGCGTTTAATATCTGTTATTCTTGGTGCTGATACAAGCGAGGAAAGATTTGCAGATGCAGCAAAGCTTATAAAGTTTGGCTTTGCGAATTATGAAAGTAAATGCGTAATCAAGGATGGTGAAAATGTCGGTACAGTAAAGATTTGTAACGGTAAAAATAAACATTGTAATTTAAGAACAATTGAGGACCTTTCTGTTTGCGTAAAAAATGACGG
>JAZQTV010000052.1:0-6491 GCA_045630945.1 Clostridia bacterium | reverse complement strand
GAGCAGGACGTTAAGATTGCCGGCTTTGTTAAAGAACAAGGTAAGGCTTCCCTTGTTGTTGTAAACAAGTGGGATCTTATTGAAAAGGATACCAATACAAGCGAAAAGTTTAAGAAAAAGATGCGTGCCGACCTTGCGTTTATGGATTACGTTGATTACGTATTCGTTTCAGCATTAACAGGTCAGCGTACACATAAGCTTCTTGATATGGTAAACGAGATACACGAATCTGCATGCAAGCGCATTTCCACAGGTGTATTGAATGATACTCTTTCAGATGCAATGCAGCTTAACGAGCCGCCTACAAAGAACGGACGCAGGCTGAAGATAAAATATGCCGCACAGGTAGCCGTAAAGCCGCCTACGTTCATCTTATTTGTAAACGATCAGAAGCTGATGCACTTTTCCTACAAAAGATACCTTGAAAATAGTTTCCGTGAAGCGTTTGGCTTCAGGGGAACACCTATTAATCTTATCTTACGTGAAAAGGAGAAGGAAGAATGATCCTGTTTTTAAGATACGTTGCCGCGGCTGTTGTGGGTTATCTTTTAGGTAATATTTCGTTTTCCAATATGATGGCAAAGGCCATATCAAAAAAAGATATACGTACCCTTGGAAGCGGTAACGCAGGCGCAACCAATATTTTAAGAAACTTTGGCTTAAAATACGCCATACCGGTATTTTTCGGTGATGCAATTAAAGCCGCGGGTGCCGCCGTGCTTGGATGCATTATTATAGGAAGTGGATTTGATGGCTTTACTTGGATAAATGGCTTTACGTCGCCCCATATATTTGTTGGCGGTCTTGCCGCTATATTAGGGCACAACTTCCCCGTATTTATGGGCTTTAAGGGTGGTAAGGGTGTTGCAAGTTCACTTGGTCTGCTTACGGTAATGAACCCCATTCTTGGTGCTGTTTTTATCGTTCTTGCCGCTATTGCTAACCTGTACATAAAGCTTTATTCCCTTGTTTCGATGTCAACAATGCTTGCTTCAGCAACCGTTTTTACAATATTCGATGCTTGCGGCGAGCCTTTTGAGATAATCGTACTTTGGTTTATGTTTCTTTTAATGGTGTTTATGCACCGTTCAAACGTTAAACGCCTTATAAAAGGCGAAGAAAAGAAAATTGATATATTCAAGTGATGCGGAGGTTTACTGATGGCTTATAATGCTAAAGACATAAAAATTCTTGAAGGTCTTGATGCGGTAAGAATGCGTCCGGGTATGTACATTGGTACTACGGGCCCTGACGGTATGCATCATTTATTATGGGAAATAGTTGATAACGCAATCGACGAGGCGGCTAACGGCTTTGCTGATGAGGTTACAGTTACACTTTCGGATGATAACGTTGCTTCTGTTGAAGATAACGGACGCGGTATGCCCGTTGATATTCATCCCCAGAAGGGTGTTTCAGGTGTTGAGGTTATCTTTACACAGCTTCACGCAGGCGGAAAATTTGATAACAATCAGTACGAATTTTCAGGCGGCTTGCACGGCGTAGGTGCTTCCGTTGTTAACGCACTTTCGGAATGGACCACCGTTGAGGTCTACAAGGATTACAAGACATACCGTGCCGAATTTGAAAGACAGTACACCGAGGACAAAAAAAGCGTTATATCGGGTGCGACAAAGATGAACCTTACAAAGACGGGCACCTGTGCAAAGCACGGCTCACTTGTTACCTTTAAGCCGGACAAGCTTGTATTTGGTACCGTTACGTTTAACTTTGACACTATAAAGCACAGGCTTAAGGAGCTTGCATTCCTTAATGCAGGGCTTAAAATAAACCTTATTGATACCCGCGTAGGTAAAGAACAGGAAAAGCATTACTGCTACGAGGGTGGTATAAAGGATTTTGTTAAGTATTCAAACGAAGGTAAAACCCCTGTGTTTGACGAGCCTATTCTTTTTAAGGGCGAATATAACGGAATTCGATGCGAGGCGGCTATTCAGTACACCGACTCGTACAACGAGAACACCGTTTCATTTGTTAATAACATTCCCACAAAGGAAGGCGGTACACACGAAACAGGCTTCCGTACCGCACTCACAAAGGTATTAAACGATTACGCAAGACGCACCGAGGTTTTAAAGGAAAAGGATCCTAACTTTAACGGTGAGGACTTCCGTGAGGGTATGACTGCAGTTATTTCAATTAAAATGCAGAACATACAGTTTGAGGGACAGACAAAGGCAAAGCTTGGCTCAGTAGAGGCAAGACCTGCTGTTGAAGCAATAATTTCTGAGCAGCTTGAAAAGTTCCTTGACGATCCTAAAAATCAGGTTATAGGTACTTCAATACTTGCAAAGGCAGTGGCCGCCGCAAAGGTTCGTGAAGCCGCAAAAAAGGCAAAGGACATTGCAAGAAAGAAGAACAGCCTTGACGTTACTGCACTTGTAGGCAAGCTTGCTTCCTGTACAGGCAAAAAGCCGGAGCAAAACGAACTGATCATAGTTGAGGGAGATTCTGCAGGCGGAAGTGCAAAGCAAGGCCGTGACAGACGTTTTCAGGCTATTCTGCCGCTTCGCGGAAAGCCTGCAAACAGTGAAAAGCGCAGAATTGAGCAGATTTTGGGCAACGAGGAATACTGTTCGCTTATAACCGCACTTGGCACAGGTATTGACGACGATTTTGACATTACGCAGTTAAAATATCACAAGATAATTATTCTTGCCGATGCTGACCAGGACGGTGGACACATACGTTCGTTATTGCTTACGTTCTTCTACCGCTATATGAAGCCGCTTATTACAGAGGGGCACGTTTATATAGGTACTCCCCCGCTTTACAGAATTGAAAAGAAATCAACCAAAGAGCTTTTCTACTGTTATTCGGACGAAGAGCGCATCGAGACCGCACAGAAGATTGGACGTGGATACGATATTCAGCGTTATAAGGGTCTTGGTGAAATGGATCCCGAGCAGCTTTGGGAAACCACTATGAACCCTGCGCACCGCACACTTGTTCGCGTTACCATTGAGGATGCAACAGAGGCCGAACGCCTTGTTACCGTTCTTATGGGCGATAAGGTTGACGTACGCAGACAGTATATTATTGACAACGCCAACTTTAATAAGGTTGACGAATTTGCAAAGGATATGGGGGTTTTGAAGTAAATGGCTAAGAAAGATGACCAGATTATTGACAACAGCATTATTCTTTCGCAGACCATGGAAAGCGTTATGCACGATTCCATGATCCCCTATTCAGAGCACGTTATTTTGGAGCGTGCACTTCCCCGTGTTGAAGACGGACTTAAGCCTGTTCAAAGACGTATTCTTTACGTTATGTATGAGCAGGGTCTTACACCTGATAAGCCGTTTAAGAAATCCGCCAACATCGTTGGTGAAACAATGGCTAAATATCACCCCCACGGTGACTCATCTATTTACGGTGCAATGGTAAACCTTGCACAAGATTTTGCAATGCGTGCTCCCCTTGTTGACGGTCACGGAAACTTTGGTTCAATAGACGGTGACTCTGCCGCTGCTTTCCGTTATACAGAAGCAAGAATGGCTCCGCTTGCTATGGAGTTATTAAGGGATATTGAAAAGGATACTATTAAGTGGACGCTTAACTTTGACGATACAAGAAAAGAGCCTGAAATATTGCCGGGTAGATTTCCTAACCTTCTTGTAAACGGTGCAATGGGTATTGCAGTTGGTCTTGCAACAAACATTCCCCCGCACAATCTTGCCGAGGTTATTGACGGTGTAATTGCTCAAATTGATAACCCAAGAATGAACCTTGATGAAATGCTTAAATACATCAAGGGTCCTGACTTTCCCACAGGCGGTCAGATTATAAACGGCGAAGCTATTCGTGAAGCCTACGAAACAGGCCGCGGTAAGCTTATTATGCGTGCAAAAACAACCGTAGAAAACGCACCTAACGGCAAAAAGCTTATAGTTATTAACGAGGTTCCTTATCAAACCAACAAGGCAGAAATGCTTGTTGAAATTATGAAAATGGTAAACGAGAAGAAGGGACCGCTTTCACAGATTAGCGATATTCGTGATGAATCCGACCGCGAAGGCTTGCGTGCAGTTATTGAGGTAAGAAAAGACGGCGACGTTGACAAGATACTTTCCTACCTTTACAAATACAGCAATATGCAAAAAACTTTCGGTGTTAATATGGTTGCCATTGCTGACGGTAAGCCTATGCAGCTTGGCTTACTGCAGATGACAAAGTACTACATCGAATATCAAAAAGAGGTTGAACGCAAGCGTGTACGCCACGACCTTGATGCAGCAAAAATCAGGGAAGAAATTCTTTCCGGCTTGATGATTGCTATCAATAATATTGATAAGGTAATCAAGATAATTCGTTCATCCCCCAACGTACGTACCGCTAAAGAGCGCTTAAGAGAAGCTTTTGACCTTACCGAAAGACAGGCTGTTGCTATCCTTGAAATGAGGCTTCAGCGCTTGACAGGTCTTGAGATTGAATCGCTTGAAAAGGAGCTTAAAGAGGTTCGTGAGCTTATTAAGGAGCTTGAGAGCATTCTTCAGAGCAAGGCAAAGCTTAATTCAGTTATTAAGAAGAATCTTCTTGATATCAAGCGCAGATTCAAAAACCCGAGAAGAACGGAAATTATTTACGGTCATTCAGAGGAAAACGTTACAAAGGAAACCTTTAAGACCGTTGAGGATGCTATCGTTTCAATTGACCGTGCAGGCTACATCAAGCGTGTTCAGGTGAAGAATTATAACCTTTCAAACAAGGATGCTCCTGAAACGCCTGCCGATGCACTTGTATCGATTCTTCAGGTACAAACGGATATGAATCTTCTTATATTCACCGATCTTGGCTTTAGCTATAACGTTAAGGTTGAGGATATTCCCGAATATAAGTGGCGTGACAAGGGTTGCGCACCGGGCAGACTTTGCTCCGGCTGGCAGGACAACGAAAAGGTACTTCTTGCTATCCCCTACAAGAACGTTTTACCTGAAGCAAACGTTGTGTTTATGACAAGAAGCGGTATGATAAAGGTTTCGGTTCTTTCAGAATATGCAGTTAAGAAGAATAAATTTAATTCAATTACCTTGAAAAACGACGACATTTTGGTAAACGTTGAGCTTCAGCAACCTGAAGCAAGCGTGCTCTTCGTAACAAAGAATGGTATGAGTCTTAATATGGATACATCCGAAATAAGCGTTACAGGCCGTGTTACCGCAGGTGTTAAGGGTATCTCGATTGACGATGACGACGTTGTTATTTACGCACAGCAGATATCCGAAGAAGGCGAAATAATACTTTTCACCGAAAAGGGATATGCAAAGCGCGTGCTTGCAGTTGACTTTGAATTGGGATTGCGTGCAAGAAAAGGTAATAAAACGTTTGAATGGCGCAAAAACGGTTCTAACGGTTCAAGCGTTGCAGGTGCCGTTTACGTTAAGGAGCCTGTTGACGTGCTTGCACTTCATTCTGGCGGCGACATTGAGGTATTTAACAGCGAGGATATCTTTATTGAAGCAAGGCTTTCAGCAGGTAAGCCCTATGCACTTGCCGTTATGGGTGATGAAATTAACGGCATTATTAAGCTTATGGTTTAAATTAAGCAATAATGGTATATGACAAAAAGGGATGCTTTTTAAAAAGCATCCCTTTTTTGTTGAATAAAAAAACTATCAGAAATAAATCTGATAGTTTTATTTTTTAATTTATATAGGTGTTAGCTGAATCACCGTATGCAATAAGTGCTTTTACAAGTGAACCCAACGAGTTTTCTTCAACGTTCATCATTGCGTTTGCATATGATTCGATACTGTAACGTAAGGTGTTGCTTACTGCTTCACCGTTTGAATATACGGTAACGTAAATATCCTTGCGCATATCAACAACGTTAAGCTGATCGAACGTAATATATCTTCTGCCATCTGCCCTTGTTGATATCTGATTGATGAACACTTCCTCACCGTCACCAAGCTTTACGCCTACGGTTAAATTGCTGATGCTATCTGCAGCAAACGTAAACTGACATTCAATCTTATCAGTAAGGAATACGCTTGCGCTCTTCCATACTGCAATAGGATCGTTTACAACGGCAAACTTGGTTGTTGTTACCGGTACAAGGCTTACAGAAGCAATATCGGTACCAAGTGCCTTTTCATCATCGGTAAGTGTTGCGTTTGCAAGTCCGTTTGCAACGTTACCCGTATAAATCTGTGTATACGTGCCATAGTTAAGCAAATCAACAAGAAGAGTCTTTAATTCAGCATCATCAGTTTTTCTAAGAATATTTAAGCAATATTCCTTGATACTGTAATCCTTTGAATCGATTACTACACCTGCCTTTTTGATGGTTGCGGTGATAGTATCACTAACGTACTTTGCCGAAATATCATCGAAAATGAATTCAACATATTCAACACCGTCAATTACAACGGTTTCTCTTTCACGGTTTGCAATAACGGTTTCGCCATTCATTGTAAACTCAACAAGATGCCAATTACCGTTGTATACGCTCTTTTCAATCATAT
>JAZQTV010000051.1:0-27781 GCA_045630945.1 Clostridia bacterium | reverse complement strand
CTTGGAGTTTTGAATTTTTAACTTCAAAAGAATGGTTAGGACTTAATAAAGATGATTTATATTTTACTGTTTTTGCAGGCGATGAGGACAGCCCCAAGGATACTGAGGCTGCATCATACTGGATGGCAAACGGTGTAAAGGAAGATCATATCTTCTTCCTTCCCAAAGAAAACAACTGGTGGTGGGCAGGCGCACAGGGTCCTTGCGGTCCTGATACCGAAATGTTTATTGATACAGGCAAGCCCAAGTGCTGCGACGAATGTTCACCTGCTTGCGATTGCGGCAAGTATCTTGAAATATGGAACGACGTATTTATGCAGTACAACCGCAACGCTGACGGTACACTTTCAACACTTTCCAAAAAGAACGTTGATACAGGTATGGGTCTTGAACGTACTATCGGCGTGCTTCAGGGCGTAAAATCGGTTTATGAAACTGACCTGTTTACCGCATCACTTAACAAGATTGCAGAAATTTCCGGCAGAAGGTATGGCGAAAACGATGACGTTACAAAGGCATTCCGCGTAATTGCTGACCATATCCGTACTTCTACGTTCATCCTTGGCGATCCCAAGGCGGTTACACCCTCAAACGTTGATCAGGGTTACGTTTTAAGAAGACTTATCCGTCGTGCTATTCGCTTTGCAAACAGCCTTGAAATGCCCGTAAATGCTATTGTTGAAATTTCAAAGGTATATATCGAACAGTACAAGGCAGTTTATCCTGAACTTCAGGAGCACAGCGATTTCATTATCGAGCAGCTTAAACTTGAGGAAGACCGCTTTACACGTACACTTAAGCAGGGCTTAAAGGAATTTGAGAAGGTATCACTTCAGATGCAGGCAGAGGGCAAGACCGTTATCGACGGAATGACCACCTTCCACCTTTACGATACATTCGGCTTCCCGCCTGAGATTACAAGCGAAATGGCAAACGAAAAAGGCTATACCGTTGATATGGCGGGCTTTGAAGAGTGCTTTAAGGAGCATCAGAAGAAGTCGTCACAGGGCTCCGAACAGCGCTTTAAGGGCGGATTGGCTGAGCAGACTGAAGAAACTGCAAGGCTTCACACGGCAACACACCTTATGCATTCGGCACTTCGTAAGGTGCTTAATGATCCCGACGTTGCACAGAAGGGTAGTAACATCACAAGTGAGCGTCTTCGCTTTGACTTTACCTTCGGCAGAAAGGTTACAAGGGAGGAGCTTGACGAGGTTGAAAGGCTTGTAAATGAGGCAATTCAGGCTGACGTAGAAATCACCTGTGAGCAGATGCCTCTTGAAGAAGCAAAGGCTTCAGGCGCTATCGGTCTTTTTGAAAGCAAATACGATTCAGTTGTTAAGGTTTACACAATGGGTGAATTTTCAAAGGAAATCTGCGGCGGTCCTCATGCAGCGCGCACAGGTGAGCTTGGAAAGTTCAAGATAAAGAAGGAAGAAAGCTCTTCTGCAGGTGTGCGCCGTATCAAAGCAGTTCTTGAATAAGAATAATTTATAGGGGCGAATGAATATCGCCCCTTTATTTAAAGGATGGTTTATATGCAAATAACGTACTTTGGGCATTCCTGTTTTAAATTTAATGAAAACGGATATCAGATGGTTATTGATCCGTTTAAGGATGTTAAAGGGTATAATGACGTTAAAACGACTGCCGATATGGTTTTGTGCAGTCACGATCATTTTGACCATAATGCAGTTGCCGGCGTAAAAAGAAAGGTTTCGGGCGTACAGAATCCCTTTGCAGTTACGATGATGAAAACCTATCACGATAACGAAAAGGGCGAAAAGCGTGGCGAAAACAACGTTCACATTATTTCTGCAAGCGGAAAAACCTACGTTCATTTAGGTGACCTTGGTCACGTTTTAAACGAAAAACAGGTTTCGTATATTAAAAACTGTCATTGTCTTATGATACCCATTGGCGGTACCTACACCGTTAATATTGAAGAAGCGTGGCAGATAATAAATGCAGTTGACCCTGATATTGTAATACCTATGCATTACAAAAACGGCAAATACGGCTTTGACGTATTAGAAAATCTTTCCGATTTCCTTACCAGATCAAACAGAAAAATTGCCGTTACTACTGAGGCGAGATTTTTTGAGCTTCCGTCAAATGAGAAGCTGATAGTTGTACCCGCGGTGTTTGAGGAATAAGGAGAAAAATATATGTTTAAAAATGCAGCTCCCGTTTGGGCAAGGGATTACGTAGAAGAAAGAAATATCTTACTTGAATTTTCCTGTAACGTTAATCTTGAGGGTGATTCATCAAAATTACGAATTGCTGCAGATGCGCTTTACCGTTTACATGTAAACGGTAAAATGGTGTCCCACGGTCCGCAACGTGCAGGCAAAGGCTTTTGGAGAATGGATGAAGTAGAACTTCCCCTTAACAAAGGCGAAAATAATATAGCAATTTACGTTGAGCGCTTCGGCGTTCATTCGTTTGAATACGTGCTTCAGCCCTCGTTTTTAATGGCGGAAATTGAGGTTGACGGCAAAATTGTTGCGGCAACGGGTACTTTGGGTGATTTTGAAGCAAGGCGCATTTTGTCAAAGGAGCAGGTTGTTGAAAGATATACGTATCAGCGCCCCTTTATTGAGGTGTGGAATCTTCCCGTTGAAAAAAGCGAAAAGCTTGCGCTTGTAGCGGTTGAAAACGTTGTTATTAAGGAACGTACCGCACCGTATCCGCTTTTTCATGAGGCGGAATTTGTGAAACGTGTTGCAAGGGGAACGGTTAATATAAATCTTAAACCTGAGTACCACGATTTCCTTTCACCGTCAGTTGTTAATAATCCTACCTTTGCTTTTGATGAGGAGGAGGTAGGCACCTTTTACCGTGATATTCTTTATGAGCTTGAAACGGACAGTATTGAGCATTTTGATCAGGAAATCAAGGATTATGCTTTTACTATTGGCTTAAATGAGTTTGAAAGCTTTAAACTTCCCTTTGAAAATACGGGATTTATAAAATGCACCTTCGAATGTGATGTGGATAGCACCGTTTACTTTATCCACGATGAAGTTCTTTGTGACGGTGATATTCTGCCCATAAAAGGACGCGGTCGCTCTGTATGCATTCTTCCTGTAAATATGAAGGCAGGTAAGCACGAATTTTCAGCGCTTGAGCCAAGAACGATACACTATCTTAAGGTGCTGTGCGTTAAAGGAAGCGTAAGTGTTTCAGGGCTTAAGTTAATAGAATACGTTAATTCAAAGGCAAATACGGCTAAATTTAACTGCGATGATGAGGCAATCAACCGCGTTTATGATGCGGCGGTGCGCACATTTGAACAAAACGCAGTTGATATTTATATGGACTGTCCTTCCCGTGAGCGTGCAGGATGGTTGTGCGACAGCTTCTTTATCGGCAGGGTAGAAAAGGATTTAACGGGACGCTCCGACGTTGAAAAAGGATTTTTGGAAAACTTCTTTTACGCAACCGATTTTGACAGGACACCTAACGGTATGGTACCTATGTGCTATCCTTCAAGCGAGTTAAAGGGACAGTTTATTCCCAACTGGGCAATGTTTCTTGTAATTGAACTTGAGGAATACGTTCAGCGCACAGGCGATAAGGGGATATTAGAGCTTGCAAGAAAGCGTCTTTACGAGATTGAAGATTACTTCAAGCGGTTTATAAACGACGATGGCTTGCTTGAAAATCTTGACGGTTGGATATTCGTTGAATGGTCAAAGGCTAACGATTGGGTATTAAACGTTAATTTTCCGTCAAATATGATGTATTACGCAATGCTTAAGTCAATGGCAAGAATGTATAACGATACCGTTCTTGACCAAAAGGCAGAAAAAATCAAGGCAACTATCAAAAGATTATCGTATAACGGCAAATTCTTCCGCGACCATCAGGTATATAATGAAAACGGAGAGAAGATAACACCCGAGGATATTACCGAGGTTTGTCAGTATTATGCGTTCTTTACAGGCGTTGCCGATAAGGCTGATTACCCCGAATTGCTTGAAATTATTGCAAACGATTTCGGTGCAGGTCATAAGTGCGAAAAAACTCAGCCTGGCGTGTTCCCTGCAAATGCATTCATCGGTAACTATTTACGAATGGACGTGCTTTCGTTTAACGGCTACCGTAAGCAGATAATCGATGAGATAAAAGAATATTTTGATTATATGGCGAAGCTTACCGGCACGCTTTGGGAGAAGGATTCAACCCTCTCAAGCTGCAACCACGGCTTTGCAAGCCACGCAATACGCTTTATCTTCAGGGATTGTCTTGGTATTGACTATATTGATGAAATCAATAAAAAGGTGTATCTTAATGATGATTACAATGCACCCCAAAATGCAGAAGCAATTATTCCCTTAAATAGTGGAACAGTCAAAATAACCATTAAAAATGGCGAAAGAAAGGTAGGGATTTCGGGCGATTATCAGATTGACTGATAGTGCACGAAGAAAAGACTATGTTTAAAAATGCAACACCCATTTGGGCAAAGGATTATGTTGATGAAAAAAATATATTGCTTGAGTTTTCCTGCAACGTTAATTTTAACGGGAAATCTTCGAAAATAAGAATTGCCGCAGATGCACTTTATCGCTTATATGTAAACGGTAAAATGGTATCTCACGGCCCACAGCGCGCAGGTAAAGGCTTCTGGCGTATGGACCAGATAGATCTTACAGCCGCATTAAAGCGCGGTGAAGAAAATAACGTTACCGTTCAGGTTGTAAGATACGGCGTATTTTCATTTGAATACGTGCTTCAGCCTTCCTTCTTAATGGCAGAAATTGAGGTTGATAATAACGTTGTAAAGGCAACGGGCTTAGACGGTGATTTTGCAGTAAGACGCGTACTTTCAAAGGAACAGCTTGTTGAGCGTTATAGCTATCAGCGTCCGTTTATTGAGGTTTGGAATCTTCCCAATACCTTCTCTAATGCACTTGAACTTGTAGCGGTTGAAAACGTTAAAGTAATGCCACGTACCGCGCCTTATCCTGTGTATAACGAAATTGATTTTTCACTTTCCATCGCTCACGGCAAAGTTAATATTCCCAAGGTAGAATACCATAAAAATCTTCGTCATCCCATGCTGGGACATCCTAATTTTTCGTATGAGGATGAGGAACTTCCCGTAATCTACCGTGATATTTTATTTGATATGAACACGGTAGAAATAAACCGTGATGCAAAAGAGGTTAAGGATTATTCCTTTACGCTTGAAAATAACGGATTTGAAAGCTTTAAGCTGCCTTATGAAAATACCGGCTTTGTTAAGTGTACCTTAGAATGTAAAGAGGATAGCACTGTGTATTTTATTTATGATGAAATACTTTGCGAGGATGACGCGCTTCCTTTAAAGCATTACAGCGGATGCAGTAACGTAATTCCTGTGTACGCTAAGGAAGGCAAATATGATTTTATTTCTATCGAACCCCGCACTATGCAGTATCTTAAGGTGGTTTGCTTAAAGGGCGCGGTAAAGATTTCGGATATCAAGCTTGTTGAATACGTAAATTCAATGGGCAACGTTGCAAGCTTTAAGTGTGATGACGATGCACTTAACCGTATTTATTCAGCGGCAGTACATACGTTTGAACAGAATGCAGTTGATATTTTTATGGACTGTCCTTCCCGTGAACGTGCAGGCTGGCTTTGCGACAGCTTCTTTACAGGTAGAGTTGAAAAGGATCTTACAGGCGGCTCTAACGTAGAAAGAGGATTTTTGGAAAACTTCTTCCTTGCAACCGACTTTGGCACCGTTTCGGACGGAATGTTTCCGATGTGCTATCCCTCGGATGAAATCAAGGGACAGTTTATTCCTAACTGGGCAATGTTCCTTGTAATTGAGCTTGAGGAATACGTTCAGCGTACAGGCGATACAAGGATGATCGATATTGCCAAGGAAAGACTGTATCAGCTTGAAGAATATTTTAAGGGATATCTCAATGAGGACGGACTTCTTGAAAAGCTTAAGGGCTGGATATTTGTTGAATGGTCACAGGCAAATAAGTGGGTGCAGGATGTTAACTTCCCTTCAAATATGATGTACTACGCTATGCTTAAATCAATGGCGAGAATGTATAACGATTCAGCACTTGAACAAAAGGCAGAGGGCATAAAGAATACCATAAGAAAGCTTTCCTTTAACGGCAAATTCTTCCGCGATCATCAGGTATATAATGAAAACGGTGAGAAGGTTACACCTGAGGATATTACCGAGGTTTGTCAGTACTATGCGTTCTTTACAGGCATTGCGGATAAGGAAAATTATCCCGAATTACTTGAAATAATCGCAAGGGATTTCGGTGCAGGTCACAAGTGTGAAAAAACTCAGCCGGGCGTGTTCCCTGCAAATGCATTCATCGGTAACTATTTACGAATGGACGTGCTTTCGTTTAATGGTTTCCGTAAGCAGATAATTAATGAAATCAAGGAATACTTTGATTATATGGCAAAGCTTACGGGCACGCTTTGGGAAAATGATTCAACAGGTGCAAGTTGCAACCACGGCTTTGCAAGCCACGTTGTACGCTTCATTTTCCGTGATTGCCTTGGTGTTGACGGCGTAGACGAGGTAAGCAAAAAGGTATATCTTAATGATGATTTTAATGCACCTGCAAACGCACAGGCTACCATTCCGTTAAATAACGGAAGCATAAAGATAACTGTTGAGAACGGCAAGCGTAACGTGGAAATTATAGGAGATTACAAAATTGGCTAAGGGAATATTTCAGCTTGAATATAACTTGCGCTCATCGGATTTTGATAAGTTTTGTCAAATAAAGCCAAGTGCGGTAATGGATATTTTTCAGGACGTTGCAGGTAGGCACGCCGAGGAGCTCGGCGTTGGCTTTAATAAAATGCTTGAAAAAGGCTTGCTTTGGGTAATACTTAAAGTTAAGTTTGAGGTTGTAAAAATGCCTTCTATGTATCAGCATATAATTGCTGTTACATGGCCCAAAGAGCCAAATCGCCTTGATTTTATAAGGAATTATCTTATTAAGGATGCTGAAGGTAATGTACTTATAAAGGGTACGTCGCAATGGGCAGTTATTGATAGTACTACCCGCAAACTGACACGTGCAAACGACGTGTATGCGGCTATTGACGAGTTCGTTTTGGAAGACACGTTCAACGAAAAAATATCACGCGTAAGTGATTTTGAAGCTACTGAAGCCTTAAGCGAAGTAACAAGCACCTTTGCCGATATTGATTCAAACGGTCACGTAAACAACGTTTGTTATGCAGATTATATTACCGATGCCTTAAACCCCCCAAAACCTTTAAATATGAAGGGTATGCAGATAGATTTCCATAAGGAAATAATGGCAGGGGATAAGACCGCTATTTTAATGCGGAAAGAAAAAAACACCCTGCTGTTTAAGGGTGTTCAAGGTGACAATATTATGTTCACTGCATCGCTTGACGTATAAAAAACACAATAAAGCACTTATGCGCATATATGCATAAGTGCTTTATTTGTTGGCTTTTTGGTATGCTTTAGGGGAAATACCGTATTTTTTTGTAAACGCTTTACTGTACGCAAAAACCGATGAATAATTTAATAGTTCTGATATCTCGGTAACGGTAAGCTTGTTTTCTTTAATAAGCATTCTTGAGGCATCAAGCTTCTTTTCGTAAAAATAATTTGAAAGGTTGTTCGAGGTGGTCTTTTTAAAAAGCGATGAAAGATAGCCGTAACTGTAACCCGTTATTTTCGAAAGATCGTCAAGATTTTTCAAGGTATAGATATGGGTATCGATATAATTCATAAGCTTAAAGCAAAGCTGCTCGGCACGGGTAGTATCGTTTGAAGCAGTTTTTAACTGTTCGGTGTTAAATGAGCGCACGGTATATATAAGCACCTGTGTAAAAAGCGCTGAAAGAAGCTCCTTCGAATACATTTCATTCTCATTAAGCTCTAAAATGGCGTTGCCTACAAGCAACATTATTCTGTCATCGTTAAAAAGCCTTGTGTGCGGTGAGTGAAACTGTTGGGTTATTCTATCAAACTCGCTTCCTAAAAAGCCGATTGCAGAAAAGGCAAGAAAGTCAAATTTCATAGGCTTTGAAGGATCGGTCTTTATGGCATGTACGTCACCGGGCATTGAAAGATATATGTCGCCTCGTTTAACGTGTTGTGGTACGTCACCCGTTGAAATAACGCCTTCGCCCTCGGTAACGATGGTAAGCTCAAAAAGGTTGGTCTGCACGTGCGGTTCGATTTCGGTATTGTGCTTGCAAAACATTCTGCCTATTTGTAATATTTTAACGTCACCCAGCGTTAAAGGTGAGCTAAAGAACACTTTGTTAAGGTGATAGTTGTTTTCCAAATTCCTTCCTCGCTTTCTGAAACACTACTGTTTTATTTTACTGTGTTAAAATGCATATGTCAATAAAATATTAAGTAAAGATATTTATAAACACCTTGAAAACGCCTAAATATTAAAAAATGATATGGAATACATTCAAAAATGATATTCCAATGCGGTAGCATAAGTGCTACAATTATGTTAAATAAAAAATATAAAAACGGAGGCATTTAATATGGATAAAAAGGTTGTTGCAGTTATTGGCTGCGGAAGAATTGCACGTAATGCACATTTTCCTGCATTTTCAAAAATGGATGAGGTAAGGATAAAGTATGCCTGTGACATTATTGAAGAAAAAGCTGTAAAAATGAAAGAGGATTTTCCCATTATTGAGAACGTTATTACCGACTATAACGTTGCGCTTAAGGATCCCGAGGTTGACGTAGTTTATGTGCTTACACCAAACTATGCTCACTATACCGTTACTATGGATGCGTTAAAAGCAGGCAAGCACGTTTTCTGCGAAAAGCCCATCACGGTAAACTATGCGCTTTCGCTTGAAATGGCAGAGGAAGCTAAAAAGCAGAACAAAATGCTTAATATCGGTGTTTGCAACCGCTATAATAAATCAGTTGAAATGCTTGAAGAAATGAACAGGAACGGTGAGTTCGGTAACATCTATCACGTATATTGCTCATTCCGTAATTTCAGATGCATCCCCGGCTTAGGCGGTGCATTCACAACAAAGGCACAGTCTGGCGGCGGAGTGCTTATTGACTGGGGTGTACACTTCCTTGACCTTATTCTTTACATTCTTGGCGGTGCAAAACTTAAAAACGTTACCTGCGATACCTATAACGAAATGGCAAAGGATATGAAAAGCTATAAGTACACGGGAATGTGGGCAGAGGATACTGCAGATATCGAAAACGGCACCAATGATGTTGATGACTTTGTAACAGGCTACGTGCGCACCGATAAGGCAAGCATTTCCTTTAATGGCGCATGGGCGCAGAATATTAATAAAAACGAAATGTTTATTGATTTTATGGGCGATAAATGCGGTGCAAGGCTTACCTATGGCGGCAAGTTTGAGGTTTATAAGGGCGATACCCTGGAAACCGTTGCACCTGAATACGATATTCCCAACTCATATCTTCGTGAGGATCAGGCGTTTATTGAATCTGTTGTTACAGGTGTAAAAAACCGCAACCACATCGATAATATTCTTGAAAGCGCAAAGCTTCTTGACGTGCTTTATCAGTCCGCAGAAAAGAAGGGTGAAATAGTTTTATAATGAAAAAGATTGGTTTCGTAGATTACTATCTTGATGAATGGCACGCAAATAACTATCCCCGGTGGATAGAGGAAACAGGCAGAGATATGAAGGTTACTTATGCTTGGGCAGAGGTGGAACACTCGCTTGTTACAGGTGTTTCAACAGATGAATGGTGTAAAAAAATGAATATTGAGCGCATAGATTCCCTTGATGAACTGTGTGAAAAAAGTGATTATATCGTGGTTCTTGCGCCCTCTGACCCCGAAAAGCACCTTGAATATGCAAAAAAAGTGCTTTCGTACGGCAAGCCTACGTATATTGATAAAACCTTTGCATCTGACGGTAAAATTGCCGCTGAAATATTCGAATTAAGCGAAAAATATAATGCGCCGATTTTCTCAACTTCGGCATTGCGCTATGCTACCGAGCTTGATGAGTTTGAGGGCGCAAAGAACATTATTGTAACAGGCGGCGGCAGTAACTTTAACGAATATATTATTCATACTGCCGAAATCGCAAGCATTCTGCTTGGCGAGGATGCAACGAATGTCAGGGTGGATAATTTAGGCATACAGCGTATCGTTACCGTTGATACGCCTAATAATAAGGCGGTAATCATTTTCTCGCCTGCTGCGGCATTTTCTGTTTACGGTGAAAAGGACGGTAAATGCTTAAAGCGTGATATTACCTCAAACTTCTTTAAAAATCTGCTTGCGGATATGACGGAGTTTTTTGAAACAAAGGTTCCACCCGTAACGAAAGAGCAGACCTTGGCGGTAATGAAATTAAGAACGGAAATACTTGAGGCTGAAAACTAAAGTAAAGCGAAAAACGCAACAAAGCTGTTGCGTTTTTTTCTATAAGTGCTAAAATATTAAAAAAATCAGCAGGGTATTTTTATGGAAATATTTAAACTTACGCTAAATCAGATGCTTTTGATGTTTGCGTTGATGGTAGCAGGCTTCATTTTGCGCAAAAAGAAGATAATGGCAGATAATTCGCATATAGTTCTTTCGAAACTTGAAAACAGGTGCATCAATGGCGGTTATATCCCATAATTTGTCAGTAATAACCATACCGTTAATGTATCTGCTATTTATCGAAATATTGTAAAAAAAGCGACTGAAAAGTCGCTTTTTGTTATAAAAGTATGCAGATAAGTCCGCCGCCACCGTCGTTTACGATGCGTTCCATCGTGCGTTTTATCTTGCTTCTTGCTTCAGGGGGAACGTTGTTAAGCTTGGTATCAAGACCCTCCATAACAAGTGAGTGAAGGCTTTTTCCAAACATATTGCTTTCCCATATGCGCTGCGGGTCGTTTTCAAATTCGCTCATAAGGTATTTTACAAGCTCCTCACTTTGCTTTTCGCTGCCTACGATGGGGCTTATTTCGGTGGAAATGTCAACCTGCATAAGATGTAAGCTTGGTGCGCTTGCCTTAAGCTTTACGCCAAAGTGACCGCCCTGCTTAACTATTTTAGGCTCTTCAAGCTTCATTTCCTCCATTGAGGGTGAAACAACACCGTAGCCTGTAAGCCGTACCTGCTCTAGCGCATCTTGAATACGGTCGTATTCCTTTTTTGCGCTAATAAGGTCGCGCATCATGGTGATAAGATGGTAATCACCCTTAATTTCAACACCGCATTCAGCACCGAGAATACTGTAAAAAAGCTCAGGCTTGATTTTAACTGAATACGTTACCGCGCCTTCGCCAAGATGTATTTTATCAAGGGTAAGCCCAAGAATATTTTCGCTTGGTGTAAAAGTGGAAAGAAGGGCGGAATAATCACGCATTTTAAGCATATCCTCCTCGCAGGAGAAGGTAGAAAGCACTTCCTGAATTAAGGGATGATCCGCATCAAGTGCCTGCATCCAACGGGGAATCTGAATCCTTAATTCCCTTAACGGAAACTCAAATAGAACCTTTTCAAGCAGGGCACGTATGTCGGGTAATTCCATATCCTGAATGTTTACCGCAAGAACGGGGACATCATACTTTTCTTCGAGTGCCAAAATAAGCTTTTGGGTATCAACCGAATAGGGCTCGTTAGTGTTAAGAATTACGATAAACGGCTTGCCTAAGGCCTTTAATTCGCTTATTACCCGTTCTTCTGCGTCAATATAATTACTGCGTGAAAGACCGGTGAATGAGCCGTCACTTGTTATCACCATTCCAATAGTGGAATGATCGCAAATTACCTTGCGCGTGCCGATTTCTGCCGCCTTTTCAAAAGGAATCTCGTCATCCGACCACGGTGTGCGCACCATACGGGGCATATCGCCCTCGGTGTGCCCTAAAATTCCGTCAATAAGATAGCCTACGCAATCTACAAGACGCACGTTAAACGACGTAAATTCGTCAAGGGAAACGTTTACCGCCTCGTTAGGTACAAACTTTGGCTGTGTAGTCATAATAGTTTTTCCGCTTCCTGATTGGGGAAGTTCATCCATGGTGCGCATTTTTTCGTTTTCGTCGGTTATGTTAGGCAGCACCTGAAGGTCCATAAATTTTTTTATAAAGGTGGATTTGCCACTTCTTACAGGGCCGACCACGCCGATATAAATATCACCGTTAGTACGCTGTGCAATATCCTTGTATAAATCGAACTGTTCCAATTTTTATCCTCCTTGCCGTTTTAAACGTAGTAATAATTATGCTAAAAAAACGGGGTATATGATAAAAAAATAAGTGAATTGTGAATTTTATTTCAGTTTACAATTTCCCCTTTATATAGTATAATCTATAATACCATAATGGGATAATAGGGGTATAGTATGCGCAGGTTCTATTGCACAAGTGAAAATGTTACTGAAAGCACCGTTCTTTTTGATAGGGATGAGTCCAAGCATATTGCCCGTGTTTTAAGAATGGAAGCGGGCGACGAAATAATAGTTTCTACCGGTGACGGTCTTGACAGGTACGCTACGCTTACCGTGGTTGGTGATGAATGTGAGGCTGAAATTAAAAGCATCATCAAAAATGAAAACGAGCCGTCAGCAGAAATCATTCTGTTTCAGTCGGTTATCAAGAATGAAAAAATGGATATTCTTATCCAGAAGGTTACCGAGCTTGGCATAACCAAAATAGTGCCCGTTATAACCGAACGTACCGTGGTTAAGTTCGAGGATGACAAAAAAGAAAAAAAGAAGCAGGAGCGCTGGCAGAAGATTGCGCTTGAAGCATGCAAGCAATGCGGCAGAAGCCGTGTGCCTGAGGTGTTAAGCGCGATGAGCTTTTCTGAAGCACTTAAGCTTTTTGGAGAAGCTGAAGAAAAAATAGTTGCTTACGAGGAAGAAAAAACAGTAAGCATTGTAAGCGCAATAAAAAAGGCAAAAAGCATCGGCTATTTCATAGGCCCCGAGGGCGGTATAACTGAAAACGAGCACAAAAGGCTTAAGGAAGCAGGCGCAATAAGCGTTTCGTTAGGTAAACGAATACTTCGTGCCGAAACTGCCGCAATCGTCACAGGCGGTGTAGTGCTTGCGCTAATGGGTGAAATGGATGTATAAGTGCGCGGTAACTGCATTGGGCTGCAAGGTAAACCAATGCGAAATAGAAGCAATAAAGGCAGAAATGGCTGAATTCTGTCAGATAGTTGAATTCAACGAAAAAGCCGATATTTATATAATAAACACCTGCTCGGTAACGCAGGAGGGCGAAAGAAAATCAAGGCAGACGGTGCGTAAGGCGTACGGCTTAAATGAAAATGCACTTATATGCGTTACAGGGTGCGCGGCACAAAGGGCGCCCGAAGCGTTTAAAGAAATAGACGGCGTAAGCCTTGTTGTTGGCAATTCAAAAAAGCATCAGCTTTCGGATATGATAAAAAATAAGCTTACAGGTGTTTTTGTTGAAGACATAAGCAGGTACGCAACCTACAACGATATGCCCTGTGCTTCTACCGAAAAAACAAGGGCGTTCATTAAGGTGCAGGACGGTTGTAATAATTTTTGCACTTATTGTATTATTCCGTATTTAAGGGGCAGGGAATGCTCACGCGATAAGGCAAGTATCCTAAATGAATGCATCGGCTTAAAAAACAAGGGCTTTAAGGAAATAGTTGTAAACGGAATTCATCTTTCTTCTTACGGCAAGGAATGGAATTATGAAACCGACCTTGGCGATATAGTTGAAATGATTTCTCAAATTGATGGGATTGAGCGTGTACGTTTAGGCTCGCTTGAACCCAACGTAATATGTGAGGAATTTTTAACAAAGGTTAATCGCCATACTGAGTTTATGCAGCACTATCATCTTTCGTTGCAGTCTGGCTCGGATACCGTTTTAAAAAGAATGAACCGAAAATATACAACCAAGGAATATTTTGATGCAGTTGAGCTTATACGTAAAGCTAATCCGCTTGCGGCGATTTCTACGGATATAATTACAGGCTTTCCGGGGGAAACGGAAGACGAGTTTAATGAAACTTTGGAATTTGTAAAAAAGGTTGGCTTTAGCTGGGTGCACGTTTTCCCGTATTCCGTGCGTAAGGGTACGGTTGGCGAGAAGCTTGAGGGGCAGCTTGATAAAAGCGTTAAAGCGGAACGGGCGCACAGGTTAAGTGAAATAAGTAAAAAATGCGGCGAAGCATACCGCAGTAAATTTATAGGCAAAACAAAAAAAGTGCTTTGTGAAACAAATACGGACGGTGTTCAGATAGGATTGATTGAAGAGCATATTCCCGTATATTTTAAAAGCGAGCCTTTAGAAAATGAAATAGTAAACGTTAAAATTATCGGTATTGCCGATGATGGACTTCAAGGTGAAAGGATATAGAAAAATGGACTGTATTTTTTGCAAAATAGTAAACGGTGAAATTCCTTCAAGCAAGGTTTATGAGGATGATACGGTGATTGCATTCAACGATATAAACCCGTATGCACCCGTGCATATTCTTGTAATTCCCAAAAAGCATATTGAAAGTGCCGTTGCACTTACAAAAGAGGATGATCAGCTTATTGCACACATCTTTGAGGTAATACGCACCATTGCAAGCGAACAGGGGCTTGAAAACGGCTTCAGGCTTGTTTCAAACGTAGGTGATGACGGTGGACAAACCGTAAAGCACTTGCATTTTCATATACTTGGCAAAAGAAAGTTTAACGAAAGCTTTGGCTGATAGCATTTAAGTAAAAAATGTATTTATAGGATGTGATATTGTGGAAAACGAGCAGCGCGAGCAAGACCGCGTAATGCCTAACGATATTGAAAGTGAACGCTCGGTTTTGGGCGCAATACTTCTTAATAACGAGTGCATTAACATAGTCTACGAAAAAATTAAAAACAGCGAATATTTCTACCGCTCAAACAACAGGGAAATATACGATGCCATGTGTACGCTTCTTAAAGCGGATGCGCCCATCGATATGGTAACGCTTTCAAGTGAGCTTATAAAGCGCGGTATGCTTGAAAACGTTGGCGGTATCAGCTACCTTGCAGAGCTTACAGGTGCAGTACCCTCGGTTGCTAACGTTGAGCATTATGCAGATATCGTTGTAGAAAAGTACAAGCTTCGCCGCTTGATAACCGACCTGGGCAAAAGCGTTTCCGAATGCTACGGTGCGGAAAGGGAAGCCAAGGAAATTATTGAAGGCGCAGAAAGCTCGCTTTTTAATATTTCGATGAATAACGAGGCTTCAAAGCTTACCCACGTAAGTGAAAGCGTTAACGAGGTTTATGAGGAAATACGTCAGATATATCTTAACCACGGTAAAACACGCGGTGTGCCCACAGGATTTTTTGAGATAGATCAGATGACGGGCGGTCTTCAGCCTGCAAACCTTATAATCATCGCAGGAAGACCCAGTATGGGTAAGACCTCACTTGCAATGAATATGGCTTCGCATGCGGCTATGGTAGAAAAGAAGGCGGTTGCATTCTTCTCACTTGAAATGAGCCGTAATGACCTTTTAATGCGTCTTATAGGTACTGCCGCCGCAGTTGATGGTAACAAGATTCGAAGCGGTAATCTTGAACCGGAGGATTGGGAACGTATTTATGATGCGACGGAGCTTTTGAATAATTCAAGGCTTTATATTGACGATACTACGCAGATAGGCGTTACTGAAATAAGAAGTAAATGCCGAAGGATAAAGGATCTTGCGCTTGTTGTAATCGACTATATTTCGCTTATGGCAACGGAAAATAAGGAAAGCCGTCAGCAAGAAGTTTCGCTTTTGTCACGTCAGCTTAAGGGACTTGCGCGTACGTTGAACGTGCCGATAATAGTTCTTTCACAGCTTAACCGTGGTGTTACAAGCGGAAGAAAGGGACACACGCCAATGCTTTCGGACTTGCGTGAATCGGGTGCTATCGAACAGGATGCTGACCTTGTTATGCTGGTACACCGTCCCGGATATTATCAGGATGAGGATGAAAACGTTGATAAAAACCTTGCGGAAATCATTATAGCAAAGCAGCGTAACGGTTCAACAGGTACGGTAGAGCTTACGTGGAAGCCTGAGCTTACACAGTTCTTAAGCAGATCATACCGTGAAGAAGAATAACGGAGGGAATATATGATAGAGGTTGAAAATCTCACCAAAATGTACGGTGATAAGCTGGCGGTAGACAACATCAGCTTTAAAATCAAAAAAGGCTCAATCGTTGGCTTTTTAGGAAAGAACGGTGCGGGCAAAAGTACTACAATGAATATGATAACCGGTTATATTTCGGCAACAAGCGGTACTGCAAGAATAAACGGTTATGATATTCTTAAAAATCCAAGAGAGGTTAAAAAGTGTATAGGCTATCTTCCTGAAAAGCCGCCTATATATCAGGAAATGACTGTAAACGAATATCTTAAATTCGTTTGCGCTATTAAGGACGTTAAGGCAAGCGCTATAAGCGGTCACATTGACGAGATAGCCCAGCTTGTTAAGCTTAATGAGGTTATGGACCGCCGCATAGGCAATCTTTCGAAGGGATATCAGCAGCGTGTTGGTATGGCACAGGCACTTGTAGGTAACCCTGAGGTGCTTATTCTTGACGAACCTACGGTAGGTCTTGACCCCAAGCAGATAATTGAAATTCGCCGTATGATTCGTGCACTTGGTAAGAAGCATACAATAATTCTTTCGTCGCATATTCTTCCCGAGGTTGCAGATACCTGTGAGCAGGTAATAATCATAAACGACGGTAAAATAGTTGCACAGGATACCTTAGCAAATCTTCAGGATGGTATACAGGAAAGTGCAAATATGATAGTTCGTATTGCAGGCAGTGAATCAGCCGCCACAAAGGTAATACGTTCACTTTCGGGCGTTAAGTTCGTTGAAGGACTTGGCGTTAAGGAAAAGGATACTGTGGATATACTTATCGAATCAGCAAAGGGTGTTGATATCCGCAGGGCAATGTTCAATGCTATGGCAAAGGCTAATATGCCTATTTTGATGATAAAATACGTTGACGTTACGCTTGAGGATATATTCCTTAAGCTTACCGGCACCGAAAGGGAGGTTTAAGATATGTGGGCAGTATGTAAAAAAGAATTACAAAATTACTTTTATTCACCCATCGGCTACGTATTTTTAGCCATATTTATGGTAATAAGTGCATTCCTGTTCTTTAACATTAACCTTAGTACAAACCAGTACGGTACAGGCTATTCGGGATATGCAGATTACGCAATGTCACTTCAGAATATGACCATCTACTTAAGCTTTATAACACCCGTGCTTACCATGCGTGTGTTTGCTGAAGAAAGAAGAAACAAGACGGATCAGTTATATCTGACCTCGCCTATAAGCATTACAAGCGTTGTGCTTGGTAAGTATCTTGCTTGCATTACGGTATTGCTTATTGCAATTCTTCTTAACTTTATTTTCCCCATAATGCTTGCGGTGTATACGCCTGCAGGCTCGGTAAATACCTTAAGCGTTTCAATGCTTGCAGTACAGTACGTAGGCTTCTTCCTTATCGGTGCAACGTTTATGGCAATCGGTGTGTTTATTTCTTCCATGACCGAAAGTCAGGTAGTTGCCGCAGTTGTAAGCTTTGCGGTTGCATTTATCATTTGGCTTGGCAGTAACGTGCTTAACTTTGTAGGCAGCAGTCTTCTTTCGGCGGTGGCGTCATCCATAAATATGCTTTCACGCTATCAAAGCTTTGCAGACGGCATTGTTGGCTTTGCTCCTGTCATTTATTACTTGAGCATTTCGGGACTGTTTGTCTTCCTTACAGTTCGCGCCATTGAGAGAAGAAGATGGACGGGGGTATGATAAAATGAAAAAGTTAAACAAACAGAATTTAAGATACGGAAGCTTTTCTGTAATCATAACCGTTCTTGTTATTATTGCAGTTTTTGCACTTAACGTTCTTTCCACTTACGTTGAAAGCAATAACGGTCTTCGTGTGGATTTCACACCCTCGCAGGCATACACACTTGATAATAATGCGCAGAGCGCGCTTAACGATCTTAATAAAGACGTTGTTATTTACACCTTTATTCCTGCAGGCGCATCAAGCAATTACAGCGTGTACACCCAGAATATTGCCGCATTGTTTGACGGTGCAAGTGATAAGGTTACTTACGTAAACGTTGATCCCATTGTAAATCCCTCAAAACTTCAGCAGTTTTCTTCGGATATAAAGAAGCTTGAAACGTATGCGGTAGTTATCTGCGAAAAGGATAACGAAAGTAATTACCACGCGTTTAATGAGTTAGAAGACCTTGTTGAAAACAAGGGCGGTGTTGAGTATTTCGTGCTTCAGAAGTGGATAACAAGTGCGCTTGTATATATCCGTACCGGCATCAAACCTAACGTTTACATTTTAAGCGGTCATGGTGAGCAGGTTGATACTGACGAGATGCAGGTTATGATGAATCGTATCAGACGTGAAAATTTCAACGTAACCGCACTTGACCTCACAAGCGGACAGAATACTTTTCAGCAGGGTGATATCCTCGTTGTGCCCGAGCCCACAAGTGATATTTCAAAGGCTGAATACGAGCAAATTATAAAATTCCTTGATAAAGATTACGGCAGAATGTTGTTTATGGCTTCAAAGCTTCAGGATGACAGCGGTGCACCGTTAAAGAATTACGTTGCATTGCTTGAATACTTTAACGTAAACCTTAACGACGGTGTTATTGCCGAAACAAACAGCGATAATCATACAGCACAGTCGATAAAGGATATTAAGCTTGTTGCAAATCAAAGCCACGATATATCCTATTCCGTGCGTGTTGCACAGGAGCCTGTCCGTGCTAACGAAACCGCAAGCTATAAGTATAAGTATGATGAGAACAAGCTTGTTACAGGTACGCATACCGAAACCTTTACGGCAGTCCTTACAAGCTATGCTTCAAGTATTACAGTACCGTGGGAGCTTTCGGTTAATATCGATACCGAGGGCTATAAGAAGGGTGTAAGCACAGTTGCGGCGGCGTATGAACGAGTAAATACTTCAATATCGGGAAGCACCGCTACAACAACCACACGCATCTTGTTGCTCGGCTCAGAGAGCATCGCTACGGGTGAATTTTTAGGTAACGCAAACGTGCTTCGTAACGGTATGAACTGGCTTGCAGGCAGAGAAACCTCTGATACCATTGTTAATATGGGTATCAATCTTACACCCGGCTACGTACGTCTTTCACAGCTTCAGATGCAGGTTTGGTTTATAATTCTTGTAATTTTAGTTCCTGCAGGCTTGTTTATTGCAGGCGTTGTGGTTTGGATCAGGAGGAAGAACCGCTAATGGATGAAAATAAAAGCTATCGCGATATAGCAAGTGAACTTGAAAACGAGGAAGATGCTTTAGCGCAGGAGATCCTTAGTGTTGAAAAGAAGAACACAAAAATACGCCATATTGGTATGAAAAGGTCAATAATTATCGTAACAACGGCAATTGTGTTGATTGCTGCACTTATCGCGGGATATATGCTATTCGGCAAAAACAATAACGGTACTCAGGATAACAGTAACGTAAAAATTCTTTATAACTATCAAAAAACAGATATTGCCAAAATTGAGCTTGATAACAGGCTTATGGGCGAAAAAATGGTGTTTACCTCGTTTATGAACGGAACTACGCAGGAATGGAATATCGAAGGTCAGGTATATAGCAGCGTTAATCAAACGCAGGTTCGTAACGTTGCACAGTACGCTTCCTACCTTGAATCAAAGTACGTGCTTGAATATAGCGAGGCAAAGCTTGGCGAGTACACCCTTGATCAGCCCAATGCAGTAGTTACTATAACCTATAACGACGGAACTGTTATTATTCTTGACGTTGGCGGTGAATACGGCAACAGTGAGGGTACTTACGTTCGTGTAAGAGGTGTTGACGAAATATACGTTGTTACTGATTACGTACGCCTTACCTATACGAAAGAACGTTCACAGTATCTTAACCTGCCCCGTCTTTCAAGAACGGGACTTAGCGCACAGATTCTTTCAATTATTGATAAGAACAGAAACACCACAACGCTTGCATATATTCCAGATGCTATCTACGGCACTGATGCGTGGCAGCTTATTTCACCCACGAACTCAACAACCAATACAACTACGGTGGATGAGCTTTTCAGTAATATTGATGCTTTTGAAATGAGTGCATACCTTGCCGATAATGTGGGGGATAACATTACAAAGTACGGTTTTGATAATCCCACGCTTGAATTACAAAGCTTTGATATTGAGAATAAGCTTCTTGACCATCTTATCATCGGCAAAGAAGCAGAAGAAATGGAAAACACCTATTACTGCGTGCTTCTTGGCGACGGTGAAGAAATTACAGACGTTCCCGTATATCTTGTAAAAACGGAACAACTCAATCTTTTAGCTGCAAACCCTGCGGCACTTGCAAACCCGTATTTTCTTGCGCTTAACATAAATTGGTTGCGTTCAGGCACCATTTCCGTTGATGGTAAGGAATACGTTATAACAATTGACCGTAAGCTTCGCTACGGCGAAGACGGCGAGGTGCTTTATAATGAGGACGGCAGTGAAAATACTGCAAACACTTATTATATAAACGGCATCAAGCTTGATGAAACACAGTTCAGATATTTCTATTCAACCTTCCTGTTCTTGCAGGTTGAGGGTGTGGTAGATGAAAATACCGAAAAGGGTGAAAGCTTGTGGAGTTATGCACTTGACGTTGTTATTCCTGTTACTGACTCAGAGGGCGTAACAAAGAATAAGGAGATGCAGTACACAGGTAATTATTATAAGGTTTCGGAAAACTATGCGGTGCTTGAAAGCAATCAAAGCGTAAACGCAGTATTTACCGTGCGTATTCAGTCGCTTGAAAGGCTTACTACTGCGCTTGGGCTTTTACTTGAAGGCAGAATGCCCACAACTTAATTTTTAATGATTTCACTTGGCGCATCCTTAAGCCGTTCTTTCATTTGATCGTGCCGCGTTATAATGGTGCGGTATGCGCTAAAGCGCGGCTTAGGTGATGGTGCGGGAATATTATTTTCTTCTTTTCTGAATTTATTGAAGTTAAACTTGCGCATAAAAACACTCCTTTAATGATGGTGCTTTAAAATATGCGCAAAAACAGGTGGATATGACAAAAAAACTTCTAAAAATCGTTAGTGCGGCTGTAATATGTATATTATTGCTTTCCGGCTGTAAAAGTGAATACAAGGGTCTTGATAAGCCTTTAAGCGTGGCAGATCCTCTTGCGCCGGTCGTATCTGACGGTGGACTTGCCGCAAAGCAGGGCGAATGGATATACTACCTGAACGGTGATAATTTTACAAGGCACGAGGGTGAACGCTTCAGCGAGTACTCGGGTGCTTTGTGCCGTATGAAAGAGGACGGAAGCGAAATGGAAATTGTTCTTAATAAGGACGTTTCCGTATTCAATATATATAACGGCAGAATTTACGTGTGCGTGTATGAGGGCGGAAGCATAATCGCAAGTCTTAAGGTTGACGGAACCGATTACAAGGTGCATAAGAATATTGACGATATATACTTTGGCGGCTGTTACGGATTTTTAGACGGATACATCTATTACACACAGGATTATAAGCTTTACAGGCTTGATTCCAATGGCGCAAATAATACCCGTATTACAGATTTTAAGGTATACAATCTGTTTTTAAGCGGAAAGTACGTGTATTTTACACGTGAGATTGACGGTTCAATAGGCAACGTATATAAGCTTATTAACGGTCAGAATAATTATACCGAGGTTACCAATTCACCTGCATACGTGCTTGACGTAAAGGGTGATACGGCATATTACTATATGCTTCAGAACGGCACCGTTTACGAATATGACGGTGTAAGCGGAAGCGCAAGGTCAGTAATTTACGGCGGTTATACCGATTACCTTTTTACTGACGAGGGTTATTACGTTTCATACACGTTGGAAAACGATTCTGCCGAGGAGGGAATCTTCTTCATACCCTTTGGCGGCGGTGAAAAGAAAAAGATATCCGATAACGCGGCAAGTCTTATGGTAAAGCATGGTGATTACGTATATTACGTAAACATAACGTCGCTAAATCAGCTTTTCTGCGTAAAGGCTGACGGCACCGATGAAAAGTGCATTGCAGAAGAGTTCGTCTTCTCCTATACCGCGCTGGATATAACTGACGGATACTTATATTTTCTTTCCGACAGTGATTATGATATGATATATCGTGCTTCGCTTTCAAACGGAGATACGGAATGTATCGAATATGAGGATATTGCAATAGTAGGCTGAAAAACAAAGCCTTAATAAAGGAGAGTTATTATGAAAAAGATCGTTTCGCTGATATGTATTCTTTTAATGCTTTTCAGTATTTCGGGATGCAAAAAGGCACTTGAGAGTAGCGAGCCTGATGGCGCGGTTACTTCAAACGGCGGAATAGTTATTAAAAAGGGCAATTGGATATACTACATCAACGGAAGTATGCCCGCAACGGTAAGTGAAGCCTTAGCAAATACTCCGAGAGGAAAAATATACCGTATGCGTGCCGATGGAAGCGAAAAGCAGGCAGTCAGCGATAAAAAGGCTTTCGATATGTATATCTACGGTGATACGATTTTTTACAGCTCGCCAACTAAGGATAGCGTTATTGTTTATTCAATAAACATTGACGGTACGGGAAATAAGAAGCTTAAGGAAATCAACGATACCGATTACATATGCTACGGCGAACAAGGTCTTGCGCTTGAAAAGGATGGCAGTATATATTATTTCGATTATGAAAACCGTGAGGAAAAGTCGTTCCCAACAGGTGCGGTTGACGATATCAGAATAAGCGAAAACTATATATACTACTGTGCGGATTCCGGTGACGGTCTTATGCGTATTGAGATTGCAACAGGTCTTCAGGAAATGCTTGCCGATAAGGTAGGCCTTATGCTTTATGCTACTGATGAGATTGTGTATCTTGTTTCTGCAAGAATTCCCTTTAAGATAAACACGAATACGCTTGAGGTTACGCAGATAAGCGAAGCGGTTTACAGAAAGTATTTCTTTGATCTTGATAAAAGATATATGTTGTGCGTTTTAAGTGACGTTGAAGAAAAAGGCATATTCCTTCAGCCTATCGATAACGTTGCAGGTGAAGCAGTGGGTGAGGGCGGTAACAGATTAAGGCTTCAGGTGCATACCAAAAGCGCAAGCGCATTCACCACAACAAACGACTATATATTCTTTGTTGAAGAAGAAACAAACGACGTTTACCGTATGACTTTTGAGGGTACTGAAAAAACAAAACTTGGTAACGTGCCTTCCGTTCTTAATACGTATGCGATAGAGGTTATTGATGATACGTTGTATATTATGGACGGTCAGGAAAGCGGAAATATATATTCAGTTAAAATTGACGGAACAGGTATCTTAAGTGCCATTTTGGCAGAATGATGGGAGAAAAAATGAGAAAAGCACTGTTGACTATTGTTACAAAGCAGCCTGAAATGGAAGAGAATATGACCTTTACCACACGCACGGAATGCCTTGAAACCGAGGAAGGCATAAAGCTTAACTATGAAGAAAATTTAAGCGAAGAGGATGCGGTAAATACTCAGCTTTTAATAGGCGATGACACCGTTATGGTGCAGCGTCAGGGTGACGTAGGCGGTAATATGTTCTTTAAAAAGACCACTACGTATGAAACACGCTATTTCGCAATGGGCGGTCTTGCACTTGATATGAAGATATTTACCACAAATCTTGATATAATGAAGCGTGAAGACGGCTTGGATGCAAAGATTGATTATCAGCTTTACGTTGCAGGCTCAAATGTTGGTAAAATGGGAATGGATATTAAGGTAGATTACATTTAATTCATACAAATCAATAACAAAAATTACACCCTGTGCATAGTATACACAGGGTGATTTTTTTGTATGTATTCGATGCACATTGCGATTATTTGTGGATAAAGGCTCTCGATGAAGAAAGCTCGTTAAGAAGGGATTCACGCGTTAAAAAAAGCGTGCTTGCGGTGTTTGAGGGTAGCGTTTCGGATAAGGAACTTGTAAAAAAGCAGATTGATGAGTTTAAAAACGAAAAGCCTGTGGAGGAAGCATACATAGCATTTGAAGGCTTAAGCTGGGTAACGAGCCTGTGGGACATTGAGGATATTGTAAAGGAACGTCCCTTATACGTGGGGCCTGTGTGGAATAAGCAAAACGAGCTTGGGGGAAGCTGTTATCACGATGCGGCAATCACCTTATTTGGCAAGTGCTTTTTAAGCGAGCTTGATAATGCAGGCATATTTATTGACCTTGCGCACGCAGGTGAAAGAATGTTCGATTCTTGCATAGATGAATTTAATAACGTGATATTCAGCCACGGCAACGTGTTTGAGGTGTGCAGTCACCCTCGCAATTTAAGACGTGGGCAGATAAAAAAGCTTATTGATAAAAATGCGTTTATGGGGCTTACCTTGTATTCGGGCTTTGTGGGTGGTAAAAGCATTGAACAGCTTTTAAGGCACGTTGAAGCGGTGCTTGATATGGGCGGAAGCGATATTCTTGGCATTGGCAGTGATATTGACGGGTGTGAAAGCATTGTTGGCACAGGGGATACGACCGTGTTTGATGAAATTTTAGAAGCACTTTTAAAAAGAAATTATGACGAAATGCTTATAAAAAAGATTTTCCATCTTAATCTTGAGCGTTCCGTAGAGAAAAGTATTAAAAAAATCGGTTATTAGCAAAAAAGTCGTTGACAAAATCGAGGGTTAATAATATAATTAATCGTGCCTTTGATAAAGAAGACCGATTTGCGGGTGTAGTTCAATGGTAGAATCTCAGCCTTCCAAGCTGATTGCGTGGGTTCGATTCCCATCACCCGCTCCAGCCTTATTTTAGGCGTTGGTGTAAGCGCGCCAGTAGCTCAGTTGGATAGAGCAACGGCCTTCTAAGCCGTGTGTCGGGGGTTCGACTCCCTTCTGGCGCACCAAAACACCTTTAATAGAGATATGGTGGGTATAGCGCAGTTGGTTAGCGCGCCAGATTGTGGCTCTGGAGGTCGAGGGTTCGACTCCCTCTACTCACCCCATTTTTATTTTTTTTTGTTGGGGTGTAGCCAAGCGGTAAGGCAACGGATTTTGATTCCGTCATGCGCTGGTTCGAGCCCAGCCACCCCAGCCATATAAAACTCGAAAATAATTTAATGATTCATTAGCTCAGTCGGCAGAGCACCTGACTTTTAATCAGGGTGTCCCGGGTTCAAATCCCGGATGGATCACCATAATGGGAGCATAGCTCAGCTGGGAGAGCATCTGCCTTACAAGCAGAGGGTCACAGGTTCGAGCCCTGTTGTTCCCACCAAAGCCCCGAGGACGTAAGTTCTTGGGGCTTGCTTTTTACCTATTACTTCTTCGCTATTACCTAAAAAATGTCATTTTTTAGTCGTTCTTTTACATAGTAATCAACATTTGTTGATAAAAAGAAAAGTCCTTTTAAATAAGGACTTTTCTGTATTTATATCTGTTTTTTAACGTAATCGACTTGTATCGAAAAATAAAACCGTGTAAGACTTTACTAAGCAAAAGCCTGTTGTTCGTTTTAATACGCCAAAACTCTATGCATCATAGAATTCTTAGAAACTTGTTCAAAAAATTCTATTTAATATATCTTTAATTAGTAGGTTTACTTTTGAATATCAAGGGTGTATAATATATTCTGCGAGGTGATAATTATGGACGCAAAAATTACAGGTGAAAAAATTGCGGAATTACGCAAAAAGGCAGGCTTAACACAGGCAGAGCTTGCATCAAGACTTAATATAAGCGATAAGACCGTAAGCAGATGGGAAAATGGCTTAGGCTATCCCGAAATTACACAGTTGCCCAAGCTTGCAGGCATATTGGGGGTAACTTCCGATTATTTGCTTACAAGTGAACGCAAGGGCATTGCCATAGCGGGAAATATGATAAACGATATCGTAAAAACCATTGATACGTTTCCGCAGATAGGTATGCTTACCAACATTTCGCGTGTTACGCCGTCCGTTGGCGGTTGTGCGCTTAATACTTCCATTGATATTGCAAAGATTGATAAAAATCTTCCCCTTACCGTGCTTGGCAAGATAGGTGATGATGAATACGGCAGATTCCTTGTTAATCAGCTTACCCGTCACGGAATAAATTGTTCAAAGATAAGCTACACAAAGGAAACACCCACAAGCTTTTGTGACGTTATGAGTCAGCCCAGCGGTGAACGTACGTTCTTTCATTTAAAGGGCGCCAATGCTGAATTTTCGCCTAAGGATATTGATATAAAGTCACTTAATGCGGCAATTCTTCATATAGGCTATATTCTTTTGCTTGATGAATTTGATAAGAAGGATGCTGAATACGGAACCGTAATGGCACGTTTTCTTCATGACGTTCAGGAAGCGGGAATTAAGACCTCTATTGACGTTGTAAGCAGTAGTGTGGCAGATTATAAGGGAACCATTATTCCTGCCCTTAAATACGCCGATTATGCCATTTTAAACGAGATTGAAAGCTGTATGCTTACCGATCTTGAGCCTGCTACCGAAGATGGTAAGCCGCACGTTGAAAACATCCGCAAAACTATGGAATTTATGGTGCAAATGGGTGTTAAAGAAAAGGTTATTGTGCATTGCAAGCAGGCAGGCTTCTGCCTTGATGCAAAAACAGGTGAATTCACCTGTGTACCGTCGCTTAAGCTTCCCAAAGAGGTTATTAAGGGCAGTGTAGGTGCAGGCGATGCATATTGTGCAGGCTGTCTGTACGGCATTTATAACGGTTATTCGGATAAGAAAATGCTTGAATTTGCTTCCTGTGCCGCGGCATCAAGCTTGTTTAGCGAAAATTCTGTGGATGGTATGCTTGAAAAAGAGCAAATTGAGGCACTTGACAGTAAATATGAAAGATTAGAGGTATAAGCTATGTTAGTAAATTTAGATGCAGTTCTTAAAAAGGCACAAAGGGAAAAATATGCGGTAGGTCTTTTTAATACCACCGATACCGATATGCTTGAGGGGGCTATTGCGGCGGCAGAAGAATTACGTTCGCCCATTATCATCGGCACTGCTGAGGTGCTTTTACCTTACGGTGAACTTCAGCTTATCGGTAAAGCACTTGTTGAAGCGGCAAAGCGCGCAACCGTTCCCGTGGTAGTTCATTACGATCACGGCTTGACCTTTGATAGATGTATGGAAGCCTTAAAGCTTGGCTTTTCTTCGGTAATGTTTGACGGTTCTTTAGGCGATGCTGAGGCAAATATGCTTGAAACAAGACAGGTTGTAAGAATTGCCCACGCATTTGGTGCAACCGTTGAAGGTGAGATCGGTCACGTAGGCGAAGCAGCCGCAGGTGACGATAAGGCAAGTGATATGTATACCACACCCAAGGAAGCGCTTGAGTTTATCGAAAAAACAGGTGTTGATGCACTTGCTATTGCAATCGGCACTGCACACGGCGCATATAAGGAAAAGCCATGCCTTGATATTGAGCGCCTTAAAGAGATCCGTAAGGCTACTGACGTTCCCCTTGTTTTACACGGCGGCTCAGGTTTAAGTGACGATGATTTCCGTAATACCGTAAGAGAGGGTATTGCCAAAATAAATATCTTTACCGACCTTTGCAACGCAGGTAAAAACGCAATGAAGGATGGGAAAGCACTTCCTTATCTTGAAACAAGAAATCTTAAGGTACAGTATATTAAGGAAGCCGTTAAGCAGAAGATGATGCTTTTCGGTTCGGTTGATAAGGCTTAATGCACGCTGTCGGCAGGATAAAATCTTGACGAGGTAAAGGTGTTATCGTTTACA
>JAZQTV010000050.1:0-25626 GCA_045630945.1 Clostridia bacterium | reverse complement strand
CTATACTTTGGTGCAAATACTATATGATACTGACATCTGTATTTTGAGTGTGCGCTACTTTTTATTTCATTATTATTTTTCATAAAATTAAACCTCCTTTTTCTTGGTAATGCGGTCGCCAAACCACTACCATTATATTAGGAGGTTTGATTTTTCTCAACAGTTTTTGGGCTTGCTTCTAGCTCGCCCTTTTTATTGTCGCTCTGCTCGTTTTTCTTCCCCCGGTATAACCGGGGGTTTATTTCCACGTCTGAAGACGCCAATAAAAAAAGACCCGCAATAATGCGGGTCTTTATGGTTTTAATACCGTTTTAGGAAATTAATCTTCCTTTTTCTTAACAGCAACAACTGCCAAGCCAACGAAAGCAACAACTACTGTTGCAATCATTGCAACGGGAAGTGTATCGCCTGTTGAAGCGCTGGGTGCTGTGTAGATTGTTGTATTTGTCCAAGCCTTCTTTGCGCCTGCAGTGATAGTGCTCATTGCATCAAAGTCGGAACCTGTGCAATAAATGGTAAGCTTTGTACCTGCAGCGATATCGGAAGCGCCTGCTTCGTTAGTGATATCAAAACGGTAGAAAAGGGTGCTGAAGCTAATTTCTTCGCCACCGATTTCAACGGTGTTGTTATCGTTTACGGGGAAGGTTACCTCAACCCATTCCTGCTCGCCTGCGGCAATAAGAACCTTTTCGGTTTCTGAATCAGCAGGTGATTTCCACTGTTTATTCTGTAAGCCCTGAACTGTGAATAAAACGTGGATGTCTTCTTCGCCTTCGTTCTTTACAAGGAACTTCTTGGTGTATACACCCTTCTTAATATCGTCTGCTGAAACTGAACCGTCAGCTGCCTTAAGATAAGCATTGCCTGAGAAGTCTTCAATAACCTCAAGTGTAACACCTGTGGGCTCCTTGGGCTTATCAGCTTCGGAGATTTCGGGAAGCTCAAATACATCTTCAATTGCAAGCTTACCGGTATCACCCTGTCTTGAAGCCTTATCGATTGTAAGAACAGGATCGTCTTCACCATTTGCGGCAATGATATATGAAAGACCTACGGGATAATCGCCGGATTTAACAAGGTCGGTACGGAATACAAGAAGATCAAGTGTTGCATCCTGACTAAGATGTGTACTTGATGCAATTGTTCCGTCAGCCTTTGTTGCATACCAAACGCCGTCAACCTGCTTAACAGGAATCTTAATATCGTAAGTAGCCATCTGACCTGCGGCAATCTTCTTTTCTGCACCGCAGCCAAAGCTTGTGTAGTAAACCTGATAGTAAACGTTTACGTTGATGTCAATGTCACAAACATTATAAACGTCATAGCTTACGGGAATATAACTCTTACCGTCTTCGGTAACAACGTCTTCAGCAGTAAAGCCTGCATTTGCACGCATATAGGGATATGCATTAACGTAAGCTTCTGTTACTGTGAACTTCTTACCAACGGGCGTGGGAGCAACAGTTGCAGTTGCACTTGCGCTTGCACTTGCACTTGCACCTGTAGTTGCAGTTGCAGAAGGCTCAACGATTTCAGGAAGCGTATATACGTTAGTAACCGTTGCAGCACCTGTACCGCCGTTTGCTGTATCTGCATCGTTTGAAATGGATGTTTTGCTCATAAGGGGATCGTTTTCACCGTTTAAAGCAACAACGAAGCTTGTGCCAACGGGATAATTGCCGTTTCTGCCTGCTGCAAACTCAATACGAACATAAATCTTGCTGAGTGTGCACTTTGCATATTCGCCGTTAGGATCGGTATCGTGCTTATCTACTGCAATTGTTCCATCAGCCTTTGTTGCATACCAAACGCCGTCAACCTTTTTAACGGGAATCTTAAGTGAAACTGTATCCTTTGCACCTGCGGCAATTTCCTTCTTGCTGTTGATATCAAAGCCTGTCCAGTTTGCCTGAACCTGTATTAAGTAGGTATATGCTGTGTCTGAAGTGTTGTAAATGTCGTAGCTTACGGGAATGTAGCTGTTTTCACCTTCAGTTACAACGTCATCATCTGTGAAGTTACCAAGGAATCTGAAGTAGGGATGTGACTTATAGTAAGCGGTTGTAACCTCCACCTTCTTACCTACTGCAACGGGTTCCTTCTCAATTGTAATGTCATCGATATAATACTCGAAGGGAGTGTTGCCATTGTAAGCATTTGAGCTGCCGCAAATGCGAAGCTGAAGTGTGTTAGCATTTGACTTACCTGCTGCCTTAAGTGCTTCAAGCATATCAAGGTACGGCTGTGAAACAGCGATTGAACCTTCATAGGTCTGCCAATCGCTTGACATGGTAAGTGTTCCGGGTGTCATCTGTGTGTAAGTATCAACTGCAAAAGCACTTTCACCAAGAAGAGCCTTTATGTTGCTTGCACTGTCGTGGTTTGCAGACGTAAGATATACCTTAAAGGTGGACTTTGTACCATATTCACCTATCGCTTTATAGCGGAAGGAAATATTGTACACGCCTGCGCCACCGCCAACGTAGCCGTTAGCTGCATCCTTACGGATAGCGGGTGTGAAATCATAAGTGATTGTTGAATAGTTGTTTGAGGTTGCCGTGCTGGGCGTAAACTTTGCAACGTGGTTTGTAGTGTTGCCTGTCTCTTCAACAATAGCTACGCTGCCGCCGTGCATAACGCCCCAGCCTGCACCGGTAGTATCTTCGGCATTACCGTTTACCAGTTGCTTTTCTGCTGCTGCGCTTGTGGTAACAACGCTTAACATTGCCATTGCCGAAACAACGATAGCGAGCGCAAGAACAAGACTTAAAAGCTTTTTCATATTTTTTATTCCTTTCTTTTACGCGACAATCTGCCACGATATATTTATACAATTATATGATACACTACAGAAAACTCATTGTCAAACTTTTTTACGAAAAATAATAGAAATTTTTAACTTTTTATGTACACACACCGCGCAACGATAAAATACCCTTGCTTATTCCGCAGGTTTATTATATAATGTATAATACAATTATAGTATATTAAGATGGTGTTTATTTTATGGCTTACGTAGCGCTTTACAGAAAATTCCGTCCTGCAAGGTTTAGTGAGCTTGTGGGTCAGGAGCATATAGTGCGCACCCTTTCAAACCAGCTTGAAAGCGGAAGAATTGCCCACGCATACCTTTTTGCAGGTCCGAGGGGTACGGGAAAAACCAGCACGGCAAAGCTTTTTGCACGTGCCATTAACTGTGCCAACCCCGTAAACGGCGATCCCTGCGGTGAATGCGATGCTTGCAAGGCGTTTGAAGCTGACGATAATATGGATATCATCGAAATCGACGCCGCTTCCAACAACGGTGTTGACAACATCCGTGATATTCGTGATAAGGTAGTTTTTGCACCTGCCTACGGTAAATATAAGGTATATATTATCGACCAGGTGCACATGCTTTCAGGGGGTGCATTTAACGCGCTGTTAAAAACCCTTGAGGAGCCGCCTAAGCACGTGGTATTTATTCTTGCCACCACCGAAATTCACAAGCTGCCCGCAACCATACTTTCCCGTTGCCAGCGGTTTGATTTTAAGCTTATCTCAGCATCCGTCATTTTTGACAGGCTTAAGTACGTTTTAGAAAACGTTGGCGCTTCGTTTGATGAAAATGCCATTGACCTTATTGCAAAAAGCGCTTCCGGTGGAATGCGTGATGCACTTTCACTTGCCGACGTATGCCTTTCATACTGCGGAAGCAACGTTACCCTTGAGGATGCAATTAACGTGCTTGGCGTTTCGGACAGAAGCTTCGTTTTTGATTTTGCGGATGCGCTTATAAGCTCCGATACCGCCCTTGCCCTTGAAAAATGCCGTCAGCTTGAGGCAGACGGTAAGGATATAGGCGTGTTCACGTTAGAGCTTATGTCGCATATGCGTGATATTATGCTTACGCTTTTTGCGCCCGAAAGCCCCGAAATAAAGTCGCTTCCCCTTGACACGCAGGAAAAATTAAAGATACAGGCACAAAAGGCCAACGGTGACAGGATTTTAAGGGGTATCGAAATTCTTTCCGACCTTGAAGGCGAAATCAAGCTTCACTTAAAGCCGCATATTCAGCTTGAATGCGCGGTGGCGCGTATATGTATGCCCCAGCTTGAAGCCGATATTTCTGCACTTAACGACAGGATTGCAACCCTTGAAGAAAAGCTTAAAAACGGTGTTACCGTTTCTGCAGTTAAGCAAGAAACACCCCCTTGGAACGAGGAAGTACCCGTTAAGACAGAGGCGCCCAAGCGTGAAATTCCCGTAAGGCAGGAGCCTGCAAGATCCGAAGCGCCCGCAAGAACTGAAGCGCCCGTTCAGAAGGCGCCTGCGCAAAAGGTATCGGCAAGCGGACATTGGGCGGCGTTAGTTGCAAAGCTTAAGCAGACAGATCCGCCGTTATACCTTATGTTCCGTAGCTTTGACGGGTGCGTGGACGGCGACAAATTCAATATTTATATTCCCGAAGCCATAAAGGCAAAGGAAGGAATAGTTTTAAAGAACGTTGATACAGTAGCAAAACTTATTAAAGAAATAACCGGCTCGGAATATAAAATAGTGACGGTTATCGGTGAAAAACCAAAAGGACAGAGCGAGGGTAACGCTAATATGAATGCCGCCCTTGACCTGTTTTCATAAAAAAATCAGGAGGATATAATTATGGCAAGAGGTGGATTTCCCGGCGGAGGCTTTGGCGGAGGCGCAAATATGCAGCAGTTACTTCGTCAGGCACAAAAAATGCAGGCAGATATGGAAAAGGCTCAGCAGGAGCTTGAGGAAACTGAATTAGAGGTTTCTTCCGGCGGCGGTATGGTAATTTGTAAGGTAACGGGCAAGGGTGACCTTGTTTCGCTTAAAATCAATCCCGAAATCGTTGATCCCGACGACGTTGAAATGCTTGAGGATACCGTTTGCGCGGCTGTTAAGGAAGCATTAAGACAAGCAAAGGAGCTTTCCGATCAGAAGATGAACAAGGTAACAGGCGGTATGGGCGGAGGTCTGTTTTAAGTGAGCATCTACGTTGAACCGCTTGCCAAGCTTGTGAATGCTTTTTCCAAGCTTCCCGGCATTGGCGGAAAAACCGCACTCCGACTTGCTTACCACATCATAAGCGCACCCACGGAGGACGTGAACGAGCTTGTTGAGGCATTAAGCGAAATAAAGAAAAAAATAAATTACTGCAGTGAATGCGGTAACTTCTGCGAGGGTGAAAAGTGCGCCATTTGCAACGATCAAAGGCGCGACCGCGCAGTTATTTGCGTTGTTAAGGATCCCCGTGACGTTATTGCAATGGAAAAAACCGCAAGCTTTAAGGGTGTATATCACGTGCTTCACGGCACTATTTCACCCATTGATAACGTTGGCCCCGACGATATTCGCATCAGGGAACTTCTTACAAGGCTTGACGGTGTAAACGAGGTTATCATCGCCACCAACCCCGACGTTGAGGGTGATGCTACCGCCGTATATATTGCGCGTCTTTTGAAAAGCTTTAACATAAAGACCACGAGAATTGCGCACGGCATTCCCATTGGCGGCGACCTTGAATATATTGACGAGGTTACCCTTGCAAAAGCGCTTGACGGGCGCAGAGAAATGTAAATACGGGAGTTTTTTATTATGATAGCTATTGTTACAGGTGCTTCTTCCGGCATGGGAAAGGAATTTTTCAAAAAGCTGGATCAGAACGAAAACTTAGACGAAATATGGGTGCTTGCAAGGCGTGCAGACAGACTTAACGAGCTTAAAGAAGGTGCAAAAACACCTGTGCGCGTTATTCCCTGCGACCTTACAAAAAGCGAAAGTATTGCGGAGTTTTGCAATATTCTTGCTTCAGAAAAACCCGAAATCAAAATTCTTGTAAATTGCTCCGGTTTTGGAAGGTTCGGGCATACGGACGTGGTGCCGTTAAACGAAGGTCTTGATATGATTGACCTTAACTGCAAGGCACTTGTAAGCATTACGCAATCTTCGCTTCCTTATATGGCAAAGGATAGCCATATAGTTCAGCTTTGCTCGCTTTCATCATTTCAACCTGTTCCCTATCTTAACGTATATGCTTCAACAAAAGCGTTTGTGCTTTCGTATTCAAGGGGACTTAATGCGGAAATGAAATCCCGCGGTATTCACGTTATGGCGGTTTGTCCCGGTTGGGTTGAAACCGAATTCTTTAAGCGCGCCGAAACCGAGCAAAAGGATGCGGTAACGTATTTTAATAAAATTTATAAGGCGAAGGACGTTATTGACACCGCGTACAAAGATATGTACAAGAAAAAGCAGGTTTCAATACACGGCTTCAGAATTAAGGGACAGGTGCTTCTTGTAAAGCTTCTTCCCCACTCACTTGTTATTAAAATTTGGCTTAAACAACAGAAACACTAAGGAGCTTTTATGGAAACTCACAGCGGACACCGCAAAAGATTAAAGGAAAGCTTTAAAACGATAGGATTAAGCAATATGCCAGAGCACGCTGTGCTTGAGATGCTGCTTACCTACGCAATACCACGAATAGACGTTAACCCCGTGGCGCACGAGCTGATTGATAAATTCGGCTCACTTGAAAAGATTTTTGATACGCCCATCGAACAGCTTACAACGGTGAATCACGTATCCGAGCACGTGGCGATTCTTTTGCACCTGATTCCACAACTGGCAAAGGCGTATTACGAAAAATCTCCTAACGACCCTTCAAGGCTCAATTCGGCTGAATCACTTGTAAAATATATGACTCCGCTTTTTACAAACGAAGTGAATGAGGTCTTTTACGCATTGTGCTTTGATACAAATTATAATCTGATAAAGGCATTGCGGCACAGCGAAGGCACAAAAGAAAAGGCAGGCATAGATATTCGTTCGCTTACAACGGATATTCTTGATACCAAGTGCTGTACGGTAGTTTTGGCGCACAATCATTTAGGCAAATCTGCCGAGCCTTCTGCTTCTGACATTATTGCCACAAAGCAGATAGCAAGCGCCTTATCTCCGCTTAATATTATTGTAAGCGACCATATTATAATTTCAAAAAACAGCTTTTTCAGCTTTCGCAGTTGTAATTTGTCGGGTTGTTTATTTAATGAATAAATTTTTTAAAAAAACGCTTGACAGATTTTCCATTATAAAATATAATTGGCTATGTTAATAGATGCGAGTGTGCTGGAATTGGCAGACAGGCATGACTAAGGATCATGTGTCAACAGACGTAAGGGTTCAAGTCCCTTCATTCGCACCAGTGCTAAAAGCCCCATGATTGCTGACGAGTTCAGTGGTTGTGGGTCTTTTTTTGTGCTTTTTTCGGACTGCGTCCCTTCATTCGCACCTCGTCTACGCAAATTCCGCTTGCTTCGTTTCCTTTAAAAAAAGAAAACTGCGCCGCTCCATTGCGTTTCCTCTGCCCCAATAAGCTTCGCTTCTTGGGGTCCCCCGTTTATACGCCCCATATTGCTGACGAGTTCAGTGGTTGTGGGTCTTTTTTTGTGCTTTTACCTATGTCATAGTATGCTATGTTTTGCGTATAAAAGTACACACACTAAATAAAAAACAAGACCGCTGATAAAATCAGCGGTCTATTTTATTATGCTGCGAAGAACTTATTATATATACCTATTACGAATACGAAGAGCATTATTATGGGGAGCACAAATTGCATATAGCCGCGCATCCAGTTTTTAACCTTAAGACCTTTGCCTTGGTTGGCTTCTTCCTTAAAGTTTTTCCAGCCCCAGCCCCAACGCCACGTACAGAATATAACGAACACAAGCGAGCCCAAGGGAAGAAGGATATTGCTTACCGCAAAATCCTCAAGGTCAAGCACCGAGGAATCTGCACCGAAGGGCATAAAGCCTTTAAGTACGTTATAACCAAGCACGCAGGGCAAGCTTAACACTATCATCAAAAGGCAGTTTACCAGGCACGCTTTTTTACGCGAAACCTTGAACAAATCCATTGTGCAGGCGATGATATTTTCGAACACGCCAAACACGGTAGAAAGCGCCGCAAAGGAAAGGAACAGGAAGAACAGGCTTCCCCACATTCTGCCCATGGGCAACTGTGAAAATACGTTGGGAAGCGTGATAAATATAAGCGGAGGACCGCTATTTGGCTCAATTCCGTTTGCAAAGCAGGCAGGGAAAATGATAAGGCCCGAAAGAATTGCCACAAAGGTATCAAGTGCCGCAACGCTTACTGCTTCGCCTAAAAGCGAACGGTCCTTATTAAGATAGCTTCCGAAAATAGCCATTGAGCCAATTCCCAACGAAAGCGTAAAGAACGCCTGATTCATTGCGCCTACCGCTGCATCAAAGAAGCCCTTTAAAAGACTTCCGCCACCTACCTCACGCAAGCTATCAATGCTTGGAACAAGATAGAACTTAATGCCTTCCATTCCGCCGCGCTGGAAGATACTGTTGATTGCAAGTATTATCATAATACCAAGCAACGCAACCATCATTACCTTGGTTACACGTTCAAGACCCTTTTGCAGTGAGAATGAGCACACTAAAAAGCCAACAACGATGGTAATTACGGTATAAACAAGCATCATGGGCATATTTGCAAGCAAATCGTTTTCATAAAACGTTTTTATTCCGCCTGCATCAAGGCCTTCCATTCTGCCCGCAAGCATAGAAACGAAGTAAGAAAGCATCCATCCGCAAACAACGGTATAAAACATCATTAAAATGTAGTTACCCGCCATTGCAAAATAGCCGTGAATATGCCATTTTGAACCCTTCGGCTCTAACTGCTGATACATTTTAACGGGACTTTTCTGTGCCGCCCTACCAAGCGAGAACTCCATTGTAAGCACGGGAAGACCGAGAATAACCAAAAACAACAGATACAAAAGCACAAAGAAGCCGCCGCCATACAAGCCTGCCATATACGGAAACTTCCATACGTTGCCTATACCAATTGCACAACCTGCGCTTAAAAGAATAAATCCTAAACGCGAACCTAATTTTTCTCTCATAACAAACAAATTCCTTTAGACATATTTGAATCCAAATTGCCAATAGATTTTAGCATATTTTTATGTAAAAATCAACCGAATTTTCAAAACCTTCCGCTACGGGAACTGAACGAGCCACCGCCCACCGAGCTACGCGTGCCGCCTGAAGAATTGTTTTGCGGCTTTCTTACGCGCGTAATAGTTTTAAACACGAGCATATCCCTTGAATTGCTTACCTTAAAGCTGCCATCAAGCGCATAGCGTGAGGCGTGATCGTTTGCGCGCACCGTATTCATACTGCCCTTAAGGCCGGAAACGTAGATAAACCCTGCAATACCGCCCACTATAAGTGCCGCAACTATCCATAAAACGTAGTTGAACGGTGTTTTATATGGTGTGCCCTGTTCATAAAGGCTGACGATATATTCGCTTGAGGTATAAAATTCCTTGTATGCGCTTTCAAAATCCGTATCAGAAAGATATTCTAAAATATTATCTTCAACGTAATCAAAGGCATCGGAATCGAACATATCCATTGCCTTGCCGTAAGCGTAAATACTGTATTCCCTGTCGATTACCGCAACGTACAGCATAATTCCACTTTTTTCTTCGCCCTTGCCAAAGCCGTTCGCGTGATAAAAACGGTCGGCATCACCGTCAATATCCCCTGTGGAATACTGTACGGTTACCATATATATGCCTATTTGGTGGTTTTCAAAGAATTCCCCTGCACTTATATTTAATTCGTCCTCGCAATTTTTCAACCTGCCCGAAGTATCCTTAACATACGCGCCCTGTGCGCTTACCGTGCAGGTCAACAGCAGAACGGCTATGATTATCAAAATCAGCTTTTTCATAAGATACCCCCTAACCAAAGAAGATATCCTAAGGCAAATACCCCTGCCGCGAAAATTCCGCCAAAGGTGAAAAGCCTTGCAAGGTACTTCCCTTTATCAACGGGAAGATCGCCCACCATTTTGCCTGTCTGTCCGTTCATAGCAAAAACGTATTTTTTGCCCTGCCACTTGGTTGTAAGCAGCCACACAGGCAAAAGTGCATAGGTTGCCTTACTTTCATCAAGCTTTATGCTTGAATGCTCAATATCCACTGAATTATAACCTATTGCGGTGTGCATAAAATGCTCGGTAGTGGTGTTGCGTATTCTTTCGTTTGCGCGTGCGGATGCAGTATCGCTTTCAACGTCGTAACGGTCTGCAAGAAAGCCTGCAAGGTATGCGGTATTAAAATCCACCCCGTCGTTAAGGTCGTAGGGCTCAAGGGATTCCATCATATCGTCCGCCATTTTCTCACTTCCGTCAACGGGCACGTTATTAAAATCAAGAGTACCGCTTCTTAAAAGCGCGAAAAAGCTGGTTTCGGTGTATATGTAATCGCCTAACGGAAATACGCGCACACGGGTTGCACGCATACGGAAGCTTCCCGTCGCCTTGGCGCTGTATAACCAGAACGGAACGTATACGCCTTTTATTTCCTGAAGATGCCTTTTATCCTTAAAATCATCGGGAAGAAGCTTCTTTGAACGGAAATACTTATAAAGCTCGGCTATCGCCTGCTTTTTATTAAGCTTGAAGGGAATGACCTTATCAGGACGTATATCCCCCGAAAACTGCTCAGTTATAATAATCTCGCTGTCACAGTAGGGACAGGTCGTAACACCCTCAGTGCTTTGGGCAATTATTCTGCCGCCGCAGGTGTTACATTTATAGCGCTTTACCTTCTCGTTTTCTTCCTTTGCCCATTCAGACGAAGGCATTTCAAAGCGCATATCGTCGTCAACGTCTTCCTTTAAAGCCTCTTCATAGCTTTTAAGGGCGTCCGTTTCATACTCCGCATCGCAGAAGGGACATTTCATTTTTTGACTTGAGGTATCAAAAACCGCTTCGCCGCCGCAGTTAAGACACCTGAATTCCTGTGCCGCCATACTTGACTCCTTAGAAAAAATTACGACATTATAATATATTATATTCGTGAAAAAGTCAATAAATAAGGCGAAGTTTAAATCTTCGCCCCAGTACTTATTAAATCATATATCTTTTTCTTTTTCATAATTGTCCTTGGTTACGTGTTGCCCGTTCTTACCGTCATTTGCCATATGCAAAGCCATAGCTCACCACAATATTGGGGCAACATCCCTGTTAAAAACATACCTTGATTATTGACTTTTAGCCATTGGGGCGGTATAATATATAAAAAATATTTTTGAGGTGTAAATTATGTTTGAAGCAAAGATATCATCTTCCCTTGAAAAGTGCTTTTTAGATAGCGTGCTTTCAGAATTCAGCGAATTAAAGGAGCAGGCTATTTTTAAAAATCAAAGATTTTCTTTTCAATTGCTTATGCATTTTGACGTAACGAACGAGATCTATTCCCGTACCAACCTTATTCCCGTTATTGAAAGCGACATAAGCGAATATATCACCATTCGCGAGGTGGTAAACGTGCCCTCGGATTATGCGGTGTACTCACATTCCGATGACGACGTTTTAAGGAAAACACCCGGCTTATACCCCGACCTTCTCCGTCCCCTTAATTACGGCGGCGCTGTTTTTATACCCCCGCATCAGAGCCGTGCGTTATGGCTGACCGTTGACCCCAAGGGCGAAATTACAGGCAGACATACGGTAAAAATCAAAATTATGAATGCCGTTTACACCAACGGTATCGGTCTTAATTCCGACGGCACCGTGCTTAGCGAAAACGAAATTACCATCGATATTAAAAACGTTGAGCTTCCCGAGCAGAAGCTGATGTTTTCACAGTGGTTTTATGCCGATTGCCTTGCAGATTACTACAACGTGCCTGTTTTTTCTGACAAGCATTTTGAATTTTGCGAAAGCTTTATCAAAAAGGCGGTGGAGGGCGGCAGAAATATGCTTCTTTTGCCCCTTTTAACCTATTCACTTGATATCCGCCACAATGAATACCGTACCACCGTTCAGCTTGTTGATATCTACAAGAACGGTGACGAATACACCTTTAAATACGATAATCTTGACCGTTGGCTTGATATGTGCAACCGCAACGGTATAAAATATTACGAGGTATGCCACCTGTTTTCACAGTGGGGCGCAACCGCAACACCCAAGGTAATGGCTTACGTTGACGGTGAGTATAAGCGCATTTTCGGCTGGGAAACCGATCCCTTGGGCACTGAATACAGAACCTTCCTGCGTGCATTCCTTAAAGGCTTCATTGAACATATGAAGGCACGGGGTGAGGATAAAAAGTGTTGGTTCCACATTTCTGATGAGCCTGTTACCGAGCATCTCCCCCAATATAAAGCCGTCAAGGAAATGATTGCCGATATTATTGAAGGCTATCCTCAATTTGATGCACTTTCCCACTACGAATTCTATGAGCAGGGCATCGTTAAGCACCCCGTTCCCGGAACACCTCATATAAAGCCGTTCCTTGAAAATAACGTGCCTGATCTTTGGTGCTACTATTGCGGCGGTCAAGCACAGGGCGTTTCTAACTGCCACTTTGCAATGTCGCTTTCACGCACACGCTTTATCGGCACACAGTTGTTTAAGTATAAGCTTAAGGGATTTCTTAACTGGGGCTATAACTTCTATAATAATCAGTGGTCATACAACCACGTTGACCCCTTCTTCTCATCCTCAGGCGAATGCTTTGGTGTAAGCGGTGACACCTATATGGTATATCCCGCGCCCGACGGCTCTGCTTGGGAATCCAACCGCTTTAACGCATTCTACGAGGGCCTTGAGGATATGCGTGCCATGGAGCTTTGCGCTTCGCTTTATTCACACGAGGAAACCGTAAAAGCTATTGAGGACGTATGCGGTACGGTAGTGTTTGACAAGTGCGTTTGCGATTCGAAAACAATGCTTAAGATACGCAATAAGATAAACGATATGATATTCAAGAAATTAGGATAAGGAAAGAAGCACGCGCAGACTTGAAGTCTTGATGTGCTTTCTTATGCCGCACTCTCCCTCAGTCGCCTACGGCGCCAGCTCCCTCCCTGAGGGAGCCTTAGGATATGCGCAAGCTTAACGGTCTGTGCATTACCCAATGCCATTTGCAATACAAAGGTGAAATCAAAAAACGATAAATTTATTCAGGATGGCAAAATATGTTTTATATTACAGTGCGCGACGTCTTAAACGTATATAATCGGCTAAAAAACAGTTATCCCTTGGTTCTGACGACCACTTCCGCGTTAAATGTTGAATCGGATGCAGGCTTTACCATTGATTGTCCCATTATTGTTGCCAAAGCTCACGGACAAATTATTCAGTTATACGAGTATGACGAAATGTTTGTATTGGACGTAATGGACGAAGATCACACTAAAGGGACCCACTGGCATCCTTGTACTGTGGAAGACGCAGTACGCGATATTGAGGATTTTATGAACGGAAAATCAAATTATGTTTTGCAGCCATACACGCAATCTTAACGTAATTTGATATATTGCAATCTGAACAAAAACACACCCCCGACAGACTAAGCTGTCGGGGGTGCTTATTTCCTATTTTTAATGCTTTGTTTTATTCAAACACTTCCGTTGAAAAATACCTGTTGCCCGAATCGGGAAGGAGTACCACAACGGTTTTATTTTTTTGTTCTTTTGCAATTTGCACGGCGGCGGCAATGGCACAGCCTGAGCTTATGCCTGCAAGTATGCCCTCGGTGCGCGCAAGAAGCTTGGTGTATTTATATGCATCCTCGTCAGAAACGGTAAGCACGCTATCAACTGCCGATTCATCATAGGTCTTGGGCACAAAGTTTGCGCCTATTCCCTGTATTTTATGGGCGCCCGACTTACCTTGAGTTAAAAGCGGTGAGGATAATGGCTCAACACCGATAACCTTGATTGCACTGTTCTTTTCCTTTAAGAATTTACCCGTACCCGAAACCGTACCGCCTGTGCCGATGCCTGCAACAAAGTAATCAAGCTTGCCTTCGGTATCGTTCCAGATTTCAACACCCGTGGTATTATAATGGGCAAGGGGATTGTTTTCGTTCTCGAACTGTCCCGCAATTATTGCCGATGCGTACTGCTTTTTTATTTCTTCAGCCTTTTCGATTGCGCCTGCCATACCCTTTTTGCCGTCGGAAAGCACAACCTGCGCACCGTATGCGCTTATTGCCTGAATACGTTCACGGCTCATTGAATCGGGCATAACTATTACGGTTTTTAAACCCATTATTGCACCTGCGAATGCAAGACCTATACCCGTATTGCCGCTTGTTGGCTCAATAATTACGGTGTCCTTGGTTATTTTGCCCTGCTTAACGTATTCATTTATAATGTTAAAGGCTACCCTGTCCTTACTGCTTCCTGCAGGATTAAAGGCTTCAACCTTGGCGATTATATCGCTTTCAAGCCCTAACGCTTCCTTTAAGCGATCAAGGCGAACAAGCGGTGTATTGCCCACAAGCTCAAGCGCAGAAGAATATATTTTCATACCAAAACCTCTATTTCAAATATGCGTCAATCTGATCGATGCGTGCGTAACCGTTATTATCACCGTTGTAGCACACAACGTGTATGCTTTTTGCAACTATCTGCTCAAAATTCAACTCAAGCAACGTTTTTTCGTTATCACGAACCTGCGCAACCGTCGTCCTTGTTCCTTCACCCTCAACAACCACGTCGAACGCCTTTATCATAAAGCTTAAGTCGGTGGTGTGAATTCTTACGTTATTTATGGGTGCGGTTTCCCTTAACTTGATGGAAAGGGTTACAGGCTTTTCAAATGAACAAACGTTTTTGCTTGCCCAACCTGAAAAACGTTCGGTATTACCCGAAATTGCCCTTGAGGGAACACCTCTTTCGTCGTAATTACCGTCATCGTCGTCAGCGGTGGCTATACCCTTAAAGGTAAGGCTTGGCTCATCCATACACGTTACCGAAATCTTTTTAGGTACGGATTCAACACCGCATTTTGATACGAACTTAACGTAAATATCACCGTTAAATAAAGGTGCTACAATAAAATTCTTATCTGCCGAAGCAGTTTCGCACTTGTTTCCGTTTTTGTCAAGCAACACCATTTCAGCATCCTGATACCAATAGTTTTCGGGAATGAATTTGGGGAACACCGTAAGCTTTTGGTTAGGCTGGGTAATTTCATCGGGAGCATCCGAAGGCACGATTGCCTCACAGCTTGCGGGCGGTGCATCAAAATTCTGCCTTACGCAAAGGAACTTTCTTTGTGCAGTTTCATTTTCACCGTGGGCGGTAACAGTAACAATACCGTTTTTACCCATAGCGGTAAGAACGTTTCCTTCAATTTTAGCAATGCTTTCATCCGAAACCGTGAAGGTGCATGGCTTATTTGTGTTAAGCACAAGCTTATCACCCTTATAAATCATTATGCTTTCGCGGTTTTCGGTAAGTATATTAAGAGGCATTGAAAGGAATTTTTCAGGGAACCTTGTAAGTATAAACATATTTGTTCCCTTAAACGTTTTACGTGCAATGTATGCAGTATTATCAGTTACGCTTACCTTGCCCATATCCTCCATTAAGCCTGATTCAATATCAAAGAACAACAGAGTATACTCACCATTTTCCACCTTATAAAGCGTGTAATCCGATTTATCGTTTGAATAGTCAAACACAAAGTGAGTGTGATCGCCAACGGTTGAATACTGTGCGTGCTGCGGTGCCGACCAATATTCCTTATCAGAAAAATGAGGTACCGCATTATACCAATCAAACGCCTTAAAGAAGCCGTTCATTATGGGGAATTTCTTTGCACCGGGTAAAAGCGTGCCGGTAAACCAGTGCATATAGCCCCCGTAGTTCATCCATTGCTTATAGCTTACGTTACCGTTCCACACGCCGTGGGCGCCGTAGCCGTAGCCGCAAGCGCCGTTCATAAAGGCAAAATAGCCGTAACGGTAGGCGGATTTTTCATCGCTCCACAAATGCTCGTATCCCGTTTCGTAATTAACGATAGGCTTTGTAATCTTGTAATTATAAAAATCCTGATAGTGTGACGGAACCATACCCTGCGGTTGCATTCCAAACCAAGAATGGTACTTTCTTTCACCCCATCTTGTAGTTTCAGGATTGCAGCGGTTTTGATTGCACATATGCCCCGTAAGCGGATGCTGATAGCAATCGTTAAGGTAAATCGTTTCGCCTACCACGTCCCACTTAATAACGTCGGCATGGGTATAAAAATCGGGGTCAACCTCTTGGGCAATGGTCCACAAAACAGGATATGCACCAAAGCGCGCAACCCAGTTCTTTGTAAGCTTTACAAGATATTCGGGGGTGTATTCAGGCTTTTGAATCGTGCCTGCAAAGAAAAGCTGTGCGTTTGCGTGAAGCAATCCGCTATCAGCAACATACTTAAACTTTCGGTCAAAATCGCGAAGCTTTTTTAATTCTTCCTCGTGAATACCGTTCTCACAATCACCGCCGATAGGCTCTGACTGGTACACCGTAAAGCCCTGGGTTAAGCGGTAATCAACGATAAACTTAAAGGTAGAATCGATACCCTCGATATTGCTTTCCTCAAAGGACTCACGATACATAAGCCAATGGGTATCGCCAAGATAGTAAAACGGCGTGCCGTCAGCATAGGTAAAATAGCGTTTGTTTTCGGAAACCTTAACAAAGCCGCGCTTATATATCTCGTGCTCGCCTGTGTATTCAACGCATTCTATTTCACCCGTAATACCGTTTAAGCCGTTATCCACGCTGCTTGCGCAAGTTTTATAGGTCCATTTACCAAGCTCGGTAGGTGCAAAGCGAACCTTCCATACGTTTTCACCGTCCCAGAATCCCGGACGCACAAGTTCGGTTCCCTGTTCACTTATAAATGTTACGGAAAAATCCACGTCCATAAAAGGATCGTTATAACTGTTTTCAGCACTGAAGGCAATTTCGCCTGCGCGCCATTTTTCAAGCTTCATACTTATTCTCCCTTATTAAATGCCTCGTACACAAGGTTTCTTACGGTCTGATGAATGTGGCTGTAACAGTAGCCGCAAGCAAGCACGTGCTGTGTGTACACAATGGAAATCTTATTATCGGGATCGATAACCGTAAACGCACCTGCTGCGCCGTCCCATCCGAATTCACCCACGGGGGCAAGTCCGCCGCTTTTAGAGGGATCAACGTGAGTTCTTACGCCCAAGCCGTAGGAATAACCGGGTCTTCCCGCCTCGTAGGTTGCCTGTGCCTTTTCGCAAAGCTGAGGTGTGCGCATAAGGTCAACGGTTTCCTTCTTTAAAAGACGGTAGCCATCCTTTGACGTGCCTGTTGCAAGACAGGAAGCGAATTTAGCGTAATCCGAAATAGTGGAAACAAGGCCTGCACCGCCGCTTTCGTGCTTGTTGGTGGTTGCATAAATGCATACAGGCGCCTGTTCCATTGCAATAAAGAAGCCGGGGCGTACCATATACTGATTATGCATTCTTTTAAGCTGTTCTTCGGTGGGCAGGAAGAAGGTATCCTTCATACCAAGGGGCGTAAAAATAATTTTATCAAGGTATTCAAAAAAGCTGATTCCCGTTACAACCTCAACGATTGCCGCAAGAATATCGTGGCACAACGAATAGTTAAAATTCTCGCCCGGCTCAAACAAAATGGGCATTTTACCTATGGCGCGCACTATCTCACGGGTTGTCGCGTTGTTATTTGTTTCTTCTTTAACCTTTTGAATTTCGGGATGGCCAAGATCGTAGGTGTAGCCGCCCGTCATACTCATAAGATGCTTAATTAAAAGGGTATTTTTTGCTTTGGGCATAGTTTGGTCAATGCACATATGGGTGCGTTGCCAGCTTCCGCCTATATAAAGCTCCTTAAACTCGGGAAGATACTTATATACAGGATCGTCAATAGAAAGCTTGCCTTCCTCGTGAAGACGCATAACCGCACTGCAGGTTATAACCTTTGTTGCGGAAAACAGATAATAAAGCTCCTTTTCCTTTTCGCTTTCATACACGTCCTGACGTGCATCAAAATATTCAAACACGGTGTCATTGCCCTTTTTTACTATACAACGCAACGAAGGCACCATATTTTTATCAACGTTCTTTAAATAATTTTCAAGTCTTGTAAAATCCATAAAAGAACACTCCTTTTCTTGAACATTATACCAAAAAGGAGTGCGCGTGTAAAGATAATTCAGTTGGGAATGGGCAATAAAATCTGTATGCAAAACATTTCAAATTCTTCATACACGGTCATCATACCGTTATATTTTTCACTTATTTCACGCACGGTGCGTATTCCGAAGCCGTGCCCCGCCTGCTTTGTTGTTTTAAGGGAAGGATTATCCTTAAGCACCGAGGCTTCGATGCTGTTTTTGCATATTACGCTTATGTTGCCTGCCTTTTCAAAGAAATGCAGTTCAACGTGAGGCTTTGACTGATTCTTTATAGCCTCCACCGCATTATCAAGAATACAGCCAAGCATTATGGAAAGATCAAGACTGTCAACAAAATTCAGCCGTGTGCTGTCGCCCGAAACAACTATCACCGTATCCTTTAACGAGCCAAGCTTTACGTTGATGATATAATCGGCAACAGGGTCGCCGTCAGTTATTATGGTGCCCGAGGTATAAACGCTTGAGGAAATTGTATCAAGTGTCGCCTTTGCCTCGACATACCTTTTCTCGCTTATCAAAAGCGAAACCACGTTAAGCTGATTTTTAATATCGTGGCGCACCCTTTCAATTCTTTCTAAGCTATCGTTTATATCGCTGTACCGCTGCTTTTGCGCTTCAACGGTGCGCTTAAAAAGCTCCTTTTCTTCCTCAATGCGCAGGCTTTTTGTTACCCTGTAAACAAGATAATATATACCTATATATATGGTAATCACAGCCGCCACCGCAATAATGAAAAGATAGCGGTACTCCTTCATATCCGAAAGCGTTGAAAGCTTAAGAATTATCATCAGCACTATAAACATCAACGCAGGCGAGATCACAAGCAAAAAGTATTCCTGAAACCTGCGTTTTGATTTATCCCGTATAAAGCTTGCAATTATAACAAGAATCAATGCTGATAAAAACGGAACGAATCCTATTACCGTACTGCGCGTGTAGGAATCCTTTTCGAAGCATTCCCATACCTCAAGCCCCGAAATATACGCCATAAACCACAAAAACAGTATGCCAAGCCCGCCCATCAACACAACAGGTATAACGGCAGTTACTATGCACTTAAAAAGCTTCCCCTTAAGTGTAAGCGAATACAAAACGAAAATTACCGCATTTACTAAAAGAGCAAGTATGGCGTTTTGGTTAAAAACGTATGCCGAAACGTTTACAAAAACGGAAAGTAATACCGCAACGTATGAGAACGGGTTTTTAAAAAAGGAACCGCCGTTCGCCTTGGCAACAAACACCGCACAGGTAATTGCCGCAAAAAAGTATATTATAAATTCGTAAGAAAACATATTCCACCCCTTATATGCGCATAAATTTCATATATTCTTCCATAAACTGCTTTTTGTACTTTTCCGAAACGCTTATCCGCACACCGTTTTTCAGTACCACTTCGTTTGCATTTACGGTAAGCACCTTGCGCAACGAAACGATATATGCGCTATGACACCTGAAAAAGCCTTTGCCGCTCAGCATTTCTTCTGCCTCGGTCAAGGTGGAACGCATTCGGCTTTCATCCGTTTCGGTCACGATGCGCACGTAATTTTTATCGCTTTCTATATAAAGTATATCGGAAAACAGTATTCTTTCATCCTTTACCGCAATATATTCGTTGCTGAAAAACAGCTCCTCAAGCACCGCATCTATCGCTTCCTTAAGCTCGGTTTTTATTTTTCTTTTGCGCACAAATCTGAACGGACTGAATTTAATCGAAGTGTACACAAGCGTATCGTACGCCGAAACAAATACTATTATGGTGTTTGTGTTCTTTTTTAAATAATCGGCTATTTCAAAGCCCGAAATACCGGGCATATTAACGTCAAGAAAGATAATTCGCGGTGCTTCCTTTTTTATTGCCTCAAGCGCATTCTTGCCGTTTGATTCGGTAACGATTAAAAAGCCGGAATCACCGTATATGCTTTTTGCTATTCTGTTTTTAATTACCTTTTCCATATACTCAAGGTAGATAGGCTCGTCATCACATATAAGAATTTTAATCATCTTTTGCACTCCTTTATTTATATATTACCACAATCAACCCCGATTTTCAACCGATCCGAATGCCTGAATATCCCAAAAACCCGCCAAATTATCCCGAATTTATGGAGCGCCCATCATTTTTACATAAAATAACAATGCAAACGGAAGCACACGACCATAAACAAAGGAGCAAAATAAAATGACAAAGAAAATTTTATCGGTTATAATGATTATAACCCTTGTTGTTGGTGCATTTACATTAACGACCCCTGCCGTAAACCAGCGCTGGCGCTTTGATTTTGAAGCCCCCGTCTTTTCAACCTATGATGAATGGAACGCTTTGTACGGCTGTGACGTAGAAATCACAAACGAAGAAGCACACAGCGGCTCGCGTTCACTTAAAATTTATAACAGGCAACACGCTTGGTCAACGGCGGCTTTTGACCTGGGCAGAGTTTTTTATGAAGGCGGCGCAGGGCTTTACGTTATAACAGTCTGGGTAAAGGTTGTTAACGTTGCAACTGACGGCAGAGGTGTTGCGCGTTCAATGATAAGGGCGGCATCATCAGAGGCTTCATTTATTGAGCAATACGCTAATAACAGCTACGGCACCGTCCGTATCGAACGTACGCCCGAGGACACTTGGGTATGCTTACAAGGTAGCATCAACGTATATAGTGATGATATCGATAAAGGATATTTTAAATGGATGCTTGACGTAATAGACCTTGCCGATGACCAGGTTGTTTATATTGACGATTTTGATATCTTTAAATCATCTGACTATATTTGGGAAACAGATGTAAATGGAATAAGAGTGCCCATTAAAGTTCACCATAAAGCATATGAGCCCAACTATAACTACGGTGGCAATATAACAAATTCATTGCAGTATTATAATGCAATGGCTTCCGTTGACCCTCTTCAGCACGTAGAATTTGTATATACCTTTAAGAATCAATCGCATGCCGCAGAGTTTAAACGCGAGCTAAATGATCTAATGCAAGCTCAATGGGTAGAGGAGCAATGGAATACTTATATTAACTCAATCCAAACATGTACTAATGCCATAATATCCGAGCTTGTTCCCGGATATGGCGAGCTTATGACCATTATTGATTTATACCAAGCTGTACAAGATGTGGATAATCTTTTTAATGCAACTATGGATAAATTCGAAGACGACTTCACCTATGTGTACGATCTTCCATCAACAGAGCAAACTATGGTTACATATTCCGTTTGTGTTTTAAGGCACGTACAAACAAACGCAATGGAATACAGAATAATGAGGTCTGACAACGTAGAGCAAAAGGTGTGTAGCATTTCCCCTGAAACATATTCTGTGCTTTTAGGCTATCTTAATAAATACGTGGACGGTTCAACACACAATACGCCTACTGTTTCGACTATACATCCCAACTATCTTTATAGTCAAAGCAATATTTCGGGAATCCTCAGTTCTTTGTATTAGGAGCAATCAAAATGAAAAAAATCAACCCTTTTACTCGCAATTTAATTATCGGCATACTCTGCATTGCTTTAATTTTATCATCTATACCTATATATATGAAAGTTGAACGTGATAGTTATTCTTACTCGCGTCTTTTAGGTGTTACACTTATACAAAGCAACCTTAACGGTTACAGAAAAAAGCTGTATAAAAATATTGATGTAAGTAAGTTTCCCGAAAATGCAGTTATTTTGCCCGATGAAAATGCCGAAGATATGCTGTTTTCAAAAGACGATAATGTTTGGTGCATAATAGACAAACAAAGCTTTTTAAAAACAACCGAAATCAACAAAGAAAATGCGTATCTTTCCGATGAAGATATTGCTAACGATAGCAGAATTCATTACGTTGATGAAAACGTATATATTCAAGATCCTCGATGGGTATATAGGGGTGATGACGTAAACGCAACGTATAACGTTAAACATTTTGCGCCATATCATGGCACACTAAAAATACAAACACAGGATTATTTGGCGGTTATATTTATTAATTGCTCGGACCCTACAAAAGAAGAATGTATTAAGTTTGTTTGCGAAACAGTAATAAACTTCATAAACAACAACGTAATTGATATTACTACAGTTTATCCCGAATATTCACAATACTACTAAACCTCTCTTCCGTTTGCAAAAGAACCCCGACTGAAAATTCAGCCGAGGTTCTTTGCTTTATCACATAAATTCGCTTGGATCGTAGCCGTAAATTTGGACTATTTCAAACTTATCCGAATTTTTTATATCGTTTACGGTTACGATATTTCCGCCGTCGGAATCGATATCAATATCAAAGTTGTAAAATGCCTGCCATACAAGGTGGGCGCATTGCACGCTTTCGGGACGGGGGCCTGTATCCTTTTTAAATACGCCTGCCAACGGGCTGTACACGACGCCCGTCAAATTTTTCTTTGCGCCCTCGGCAATTTTCTTTAAGGTGGCATCATCCGTATCCTTTAAGCGAAGCATAATAAAATTAGGATAATACTGCCAGGTAGAAAGATCATACACCATAGAAGGCTCACCAATTATGGGTGCCTCAACGGTTTTTGTTCTGCTGATAACTATGCCTGCGTGACCGTGACGCCAGCCAAACGAATGACTGCTTTCCATTATTAAAACGTAGCCGGGTACAACATCAAATATCTCAAACCCCTTGACCTGATGCCCTGCTTTAGATACGTTATATTCCATATTGGTTGTAATAGCCTCGCGCACGCATTTTGTATAGTTCTTTTTAAAGAACTGTGCTTGAAAGGCTTCAATCCGTTCAACAAAATCATCGTCGTTCCTGATACTGTCAACGGCATATTTACCAAGCCCCGTCTGATAGAAGATGGTTTTGTAGTCTTCTTCGGAAAAAATTTCCTTGCTTAATATGGGCGCAAGGTCGATTTTTTTGTAATCGGGTGAAAAGTAAGCGTTGTTATGCAAGGTAACAACGCTTATAATTCCCATAACCGCAAATATCAGTGCCAATGAAGCCGATATAACAGCTAAGATCTTCCTCATCATTCATTGAACACGTCGTAAATAACGCGGATAGCCTTTTCAAGATTGCATTCGTCAACACCGATGATGATGTTGATTTCGCTTGAGCCCTGATCGATGGTACGGATGTTAATGTGTTCCTTGCCAAGCGCGGTAAATATTTTGCCTGCAATACCTGCACTTTTTGCCATACGGTGACCAACTACCGCAAGAAGCGCAAGGTCGGGAACAAATTCAACTGAATCGGGATGAAGCTCATCCTGAATTGCCTGAAGCACGTGCTCAAGCTTGTTCTGAATAGCCTTGTAGTTAAGTACGGCGGTCATTGTATCAACACCGCTGGGAAGATGCTCAAAAAGAATGTTGTTTCTTTCAAAAATCTCAAGGAACTTTCTGCCGATGCCAAGTTCGGAGTTCATCATACTCTTTTCAATGGTAATTGCGCAGTATCCCTTATGACCTGCAATACCCGTAATTTTCATTTCATCGTTCTTCATTGAAGGCTCAATCTTCTTAACGATTAAGGTACCGTCATCCTCGGGTGCGTTGGTGTTACGGATGTTTATGGGAATACCGCTTTGCTGAACAGGGAATACCGCATCCTGATGCAAAACTGCAGCACCCATATAAGAAAGCTCACGAAGTTCCTTATAAGTAATATACTTAATAGCCTTTGTTTCGGGTACGATACGGGGGTCGGTTACCATAAAACCTGAAACGTCGGTCCAGTTTTCATAGATATCTGCCTTTGCCGCGCGCGCAACAAGCGAGCCTGTAATATCGCTTCCGCCGCGTGAGAAGGTCTGAATAGTGCCATCGGGGCGTGAGCCGTAAAAGCCGGGGATAACTGCCCTGCCGTATTTTTCAAGGCGCTTTGCCATAACGGTATTGGTTTTTTCGGTGTCAAGCACGCCGTTACCGTCAAAGAACACTACCTCTGCCGCATCGATAAACTTAATACCAAGGTATTCGGCAAGAAGAATACCGTTAAGGTATTCACCGCGTGAAGCCGCATAATCGATAGTTGCGCCGCCTTCAACACGTACCTTTATTTCGTCAATAAGTGCGCGCACGTCGGTTTTAAGATTAAGCTCACTGCGAATGCTTTCATAGCGCTCATAAATCTTTTCAAAAACCTCGGTTGTATCCTGCTCAGCACTGGCAAGAGCGTACACCTTATAAAGAAGGTCTGTTACCTTTTCATCATTCTTATGTCTTTTACCGGGGGCTGAAGGCACAACAAACTTACGCGCCTCGTCTGCGTGAATAATATCCGCAACCTTTTTAAACTGACCTGCATCAGCAAGCGAGCTTCCGCCAAACTTTGTAATCTTAATCATTTCATCTATCTCCTATTTAATTTTTCTTGCTTCAAAATAATATCTTTTATCAATGCCCATACCCATAGAGAACGTTTTTCTTGGAAGCGCACCGTTCTTTAAAACTGCGGGGAAAAGTTCGCTTTTTGCTAATCCCGGAATAAGTATACCCACAGCATTATCTGCCTGTGCATTTTTTTCAACCTGTTCCGCTTCGTGAATATAATCCACTTCGCCGCCGTTTTCCTTAAGATATGCGTCTATTATATTCTGTATTGAGCCAACCGTCAAGCAATGTGAGGGTGAAATGTAAAAATCTTTTTGCTGGTTCTTGATAATAACCGTTATTTTCTGCCCGTTTTTATCAAAATTATTTTCAAGCACCTTTATAAACTTATCAACGTCAACGTTATAAAGAATACGGTGAATAGGCTCGAATTCAAGCGCTTCATCGTGAAGGTTTACAACCTCGCAAAGCGCGTAGCGTGCAGGATGATTTTTTAATTCTGCCTCGGTTAAGGTTTCCTTTATTGCTTCCCAGCACTTTTTAGCGGTTGCAAGGGAATGATTTCCGTCACCAACTGCAAGGCGGATAACGTCGTCACCGTTTTTGCAATCGGTTAATTTTAAGGTTTCAAGTATGCGTGCCTGCTCCTTTTCGCCTATAACGTAGCCCTTAATACTGCCGCCGTTTTTCATAAGCGTTGTTTCGTAGCAAAGGGTAAGCTGTTCTTTATTTATCTGCTCAATCAAAAGCTTGCTTTCATCATTTACAAGAAGCATTATGTGGGGCAATTCCAAGGGTGCGTTTTTCCTTATCTTTACCCTTGGGGGAAGTCTGTCCTCAATAGTGCCTTCGGTGGGACGGATTAAAGAGGTGGTACCCTTTTTGTATTCGTATTCCTCAAGGTCAACCGCAAGCACTATACCCTTGCGTACCTTGCCGTTATCAAGAGTGCGTTCAACGTATATCATTGCGTTTTCAAGCTCTTTAAAATAACCCTTTTCAAGATATTCCACCATATTTTTGTTGATGGCTTCTATGCGCTTATCGTCATCCTTGTTAAGATAAATTTCGGGAAAGGTGATGTTGTAGGTAGAAAACGCATCCTTTGAAATTGCATCAACGTCCTGCCAATATTCCTTGTCGCCTGTAAACTGATCGCACGCAACGCAGGAATATTTATATAAGTCTGCGTTTTCGTTGGGAATAAGTATGTTTGCCGCTTTTACCGTAGTCATATCAATTATCTCCATTCATATTTTGTAATGAAGTCGGAGG
>JAZQTV010000049.1:0-1652 GCA_045630945.1 Clostridia bacterium | reverse complement strand
TTCTCATTATTATTAAAACAGAAGAATGGGGAAAGTATGATGAAACTTGGGCATCAATATTGCAAAAGGTCAATGGTGCTGATAACAATTTAAAACTCTCATTTGATGAGTATTATGCAAAACTGCAAAAGGATATACCGGGACTTAATAAATTTGAGGTGCATGTTTGTGATCTAAATTCCAATTTGATCTTTACATTACCTGAACCACTATGGGAAGTATGGCAATGATAGTAAATAAAAAGTTAGTCATAACCCAACTTTGATATTCAATAAACTTACACTTTTTTATATTAGGCTTTATTAACAGAAGTTGTAATTCCTGATAACTATAAGTTTCAATATGATTCTTATCAACTTTTATTGCCTGCATTTTATATCTATGAACATATCTTGAATTTCTCTGCCACCAGTATTCACGATACTTATTACAACCTTTCTCAGAAGCATTAGATTTTACTCCTTTCTTTTTTTAATTTTTTCATTGTAAAACTCCTTTCAATTTACAAAAAAATATTGGACACAACATTTGAGAAAACTCAAAAATGATGTGTCCAACTTTTTTACGTTAAAATTTATGTTTTTTGGATTTTACAATCATCAAATAAAACGCAAAAGTCTTAAAAAGCCTTGTAAAATATTAGCCCTTCATTGCAACTTCGCAAGCAACTGCAACTGCAACGGACATACCAACCATGGGGTTATTACCTGCGCCGATTAAGCCCATCATTTCAACGTGAGCAGGAACTGAAGATGAACCTGCAAACTGAGCGTCACCGTGCATACGACCCATTGTATCGGTCATACCGTAGGAAGCAGGACCTGCTGCTGCGTTATCGGGGTGAAGTGTTCTACCTGTACCGCCACCGGAAGCAACTGAGAAATACTTAACACCGTTCTCGATAGCCCACTTCTTGTAGGTACCTGCAACGGGGTGCTGGAAACGTGTGGGGTTGGTTGAGTTACCTGTGATGGAAACACCAACGTTTTCTTTTCTCATTATAGCAACGCCTTCGGAAACGTCATTTGCGCCGTAGCACTTAACCTTTGCCCTGTCGCCTGTTGAGAAAGCCTTTTCGTATACAGTTTCAAGCTCTCCTGTAAAATAATCATACTTTGTTTCAACGTAAGTAAAGCCGTTGATACGTGAAATGATATAAGCAGCATCCTTACCTAAGCCGTTAAGAATAACGCGAAGGGGATTTTTACGAACCTTGTTAGCATTAAGAGCGATCTTGATTGCACCTTCAGCAGCTGCAAAGCTTTCGTGACCTGCAAGGAAGCAGAAGCACTCTGTTTCTTCTGAAAGAAGCATTGATGCAAGATTGCCGTGGCCAAGACCAACCTTACGCTGATCGGCAACTGAACCGGGGATACAGAAAGCTTGAAGTGCTACACCAATTTCCTTTGCAGCATCAGCAGCAGTTTTGCAACCCTTTTTAAGTGCAAGTGCTGCACCTAACGTATATGCCCAGCATGCATTCTCGAATGCGATTGGCTGAGTTTCTCTAACGATAGTTTCAGCATCTACACCCTTTGAAAGTGCAAAATCCCTTGCTTCGTCAAGATCCTTAAAACCATACTCTTTAAGGACAACGTTGATCTGATCAATTCTTCTTGAATAACTTTCAAAATTTGCCATATTCTTCGTCC
>JAZQTV010000048.1:0-11658 GCA_045630945.1 Clostridia bacterium | reverse complement strand
ATTCTTATTTAACGAATAGATTATACCATATTTATCTCGTAAAGTAAATAATTTTGAAAAGTATAAAAAACTTATGCAGAAAAAATTGTGTTGTATATGTATCTGTCATATTTATTTTGCCAAACCCAAAAAGGCAAGGCAAATAACACGAAAGGAGCATAAATATTTATGAAAATTAGAATAACAGGATTACCGCAACAAGTGGAAGCAATGGTATCAACTATTGAAGAATATTGCGGCTTGCAAATAAACTATGTGAGCCAAGAATACCCACAAACACGAAAATGCAAATCATCAAAATATGTTGCAGTATATTTAGATGTTCAAGACTTTGAAGAATAATACGAAAGGAAAATTAAAAATGAAACAAATTAAAAAACCTGACACCGCCATATTTTTTGGCACTTATAAAGAAATGATTTATAATTCCACACCTGAACAATGCAAAGCAATTATGACCGCTTTTTGTCAATATGCTTTTGACAACATAAATCCCACAGTACCGAGCGATATATCGCTCGTGTGGGGTGTTATGAAAGGTAATATTGATAATGACTACAAGAAATATAATGAAAGGTGCGAGAAGAACCGAGAAAATGCACTCAAACGATACGGAAAAGGTGCAGACAATGACATTCTAATTGTTACATATACAATAGAAGGTCACGAATTTGAACTAATATTTCCACCCGAAAACAAAGCAAATGTAATAAACGAAAAATCATTTAAAGAACTGTTTTTAGAAAGTGAAGATGAACCACAAAAAAGAATTCAATACATTTCTTATTTCGTTAATACAGGCAATAAGGAAAAATGGAAATTACCATACGAAGATTACGAAAACGAAACTTGGAACAAAATCTATAACGGCGATTTATAAGGCAAAGGGGCGAGAAATCGCTCCTTTATTTATGCGACCGCATACGATTGCAGTTTGCCTGTATTGTTTTTTATTGATTTCTATTGTATTACACTGTAGTGTAGTGGGTTGTCCTGTTTAGTCCTGTAAAGGATTGTAGTGGGTTGTTGTTGTACTGCCTTGTGTTGTTCTGTTTTGTCTTGTAATGGGTTGTAGTGTATTGGTTTTTTAATATATATCATTAAATGCACAAAATAAACCCTCTATACCGATATCGTTTAAAAGAGCCTTGGTTTCGGGGGTTGGCATAGTGTAGCGTTGTGCAAGATACTGTTGTGATGCGCTCAATTCGCTGTCGGGGCCGCCGTATTGGGCAAACAGGAATTTTGCCATCTTAAGATCCTTCATTTTAATATCAACGGGAAACTGCAATTTCTTTTCATATATCCACATAATTTAATTCCTCCTTAATTTTCCCATGGCCATGGTGAATTTACCCAAGAAAAGTCGTCGCCCGCAGGACATATGCCAAAGTTCATTGTTGGGCCGTATTTTTCAAAATACTGTTCACGTACTGCCGCAAGCTCGGCGGAATAGCGATTATAGAGGGTACGTGCTTCGTTGCAATCGGGATGGGTATCAAGATACAGGTTAAGCTCAACAAGAATGAAACCAAGCTCCTGAAGCTTTTTAGTCATCATTTTTCTATCCATCACAGTTTACCCCCTTTGTACGGACGGTAAAGCTCATTCCAAGCCGTTCCCATTTCAAGTGCCTTTTCGGGTGAAACGGGGGTTGTAAAGTTCTGATCGGGCACGTATGCCGCGCCAAGCGGAAGACTGTTTAATACCTTTAACGCATCTTCCTTTATACAAATTGTCTGCATACAAAAAAAATCCTTTCAAGCATATTGGCAGAAAAAAATTCTGCTGATATATTTTATGCTAAAACAGGAATTTTTGTTAAATTGCATCATATTATTTACCACGGAGGTATGAATATGACCGATTATGAAGTTTTAGGCATTTCTCAAAACGCAACCGATGACGAGATATATTCAGCATACAGAAAAAAGATGACGGTAGAAAGCGACGTTGCAAGAATTGAGCTTGCATATAAGCGACTTATCAGCATTCGTCCCAATATCCCCTGCCCGTACATAAAGCGGCAGGATATTATATACGCAGTAAAAAACAAAGCAGAGCGTTAAAAGCTCTGCTTTTTTATTTACCTTAATAAAATCTTACATTCCCGTAACCGAATCAACGGGCATAGAAAGCACAAGACCGTTGGCGTCGCTATGCATACCGCACTTTTCAGCAACGCTTTTCATTATCTCTATTTTATGCTCGCTTTCGGTGATAATAAGAACTATTTCCTTTTCTTCCTTAATATCAATACCCCAAGCGGTAGAAATCTCCTCATTACCTACGTGATGGCTATGGAATACCGTTCCGCCCCTTGCGCCCGCGCTTTTTGCAGCCTCCATTACGTCACCGCTGAAGCCCCTGTTTACTATTGCAACTACTAAAGCGTGTTTCATATCCGTCATTTCAGTTTCATCCTTTCTGATTGAAGTTTGTTCAACGTTTTCAAATATACGAAGAATAAGATTGTTTATTCCGTTCAATGATACGGTAAATGCTATACCGCTGTTTACAGTATATAATTGCAGTTCAGCCTTAAGCTTTTCAAGCATGGCGCGGGCAAGTTCCTTAGGCAGAATGCTTATCAAAACGCCTTTATCTACGCTTCCAAGACCAAGCATATCCATAATTTCGCTTGAAGCGGTACCTTCTGCGGCGCAGCGGTACTGAAGCGGCAGATTTTCCTGCTTGAAAAATTCAACCGACCTATCTGCGAGCTTTGGCGTAGTTATAAGCATAAGAAATTGAAACGCACCTTTTTTGTTATTATTATCCATATTTTCAGCCCTCCTCAAGATCAACAACTGCATCGCTGTCATCAGGAATAATTACAACGTTTTCAGCATTCTTCTGACTCTTACCAAGCTTAATCTGATATACAAGTCCCATAAGCTGAATAGTAATAAGTGGGGTTAAAGCAACAAGAGCAACAACACCGAAAGCATCGGTCATTATTTCGCCACCTACCGCATCGCACACGCCTATGCTTAACGGCAACAGGAACGTAGAGGTCATAGGTCCGCTGGCTACACCGCCCGAGTCGTACGCAATACCGACGAATATTTTGGGCACAAAAAGCGAAAGCACAAGTGCAATAACGTAACCGGGAATAACTATCCACTGTATTGAAAAGCCTACAAGCACCCTGAGCATTGCAAGACCTACGCTGACGGAAACACCGATTGACATACAAAGGTTCATCAATCTAACCGAAATAGTACCGTCAGTAACGTTTTCTACCTGATGGTTCAAAACCTGTATTGCAGGCTCTGCCTTAACGATATAATAACCGATAAGCATACCGATTGGAACCATTATCCATTTATACGGCAGTGAAGCAAGCTCCTTTCCGATAAACGAGCCTACAGGTGCAAAGCCCACATTTACACCGCAAAGGAACAAAACAAGGCCTATGTAGGTGTAAATTAAACCGAATATAATTTTCTTTAACTGTCTTTTCTGATATCTTTTTGTTGCAAGCTGGAATATTACAAACACAAGGGCGATTGGCATAAGTGAAATAAACACTTCCCACGCATAATGGGGTATGCTTTGTCCAAAAACACGCACAACGTCACGAGTGGTAAGAATACTGTCAATATCGTTCACAGCTTCAACAACTGCCGAGGTAGGCTTAAAGATACAGCCTAAAATAAGCACCGCAAGAATGGGACCTATGCTTGAAAGTGCAACAAGACCAAAGCTGTCACTTGCCGAGTTCTTATCGTTTCGCATTGAAGCAAGACCTACACCAAGCGCCATAATGAACGGAACGGTCATAGGGCCTGTGGTAACACCGCCTGAGTCAAACGCAACCGCAAGGAATTCCTTCGGGATAAAGAACGAGCCTATCATCAGCGCAACGTATAAAATACCTAATAAAAGCGCAAGGCTTATCTTATACCTTATGCGGATAATGGCAAGCGCAAGAAAAATTCCCACACCAAGTGCAACGGTAAGAATCAGTACGATATTCTCTATTGACGGCACCTGCTGTGCAAGAACCTGCAAATCCGGCTCGGAAACCGTGATTATAATGCCCATAATAAAGCCTATGAGAATTACAAGCCACATCTTTTTTATTTTTGACATCTGAACGCCTATGCCATCACCAAGAGGTGTCATTGCAATTTCGGCACCAAGCTGAAAGAAGCCCATTCCGAATATAAGCATTACTGCGCCCGTCAAAAACACAAAAAGCTTGCCAAGAGCCATCGGCACAAAGAACACGCTTATCAAAAACACTATGCCCGTTATGGGAAGCACTGCCGCAAGCGATTCAAAGGTTTTTTCCTTAAGCTTCGGGTTCAATTATTGCACCTTCCTTTCTTTTAAATTTATTCCATCGTATTATATCATAAACAGGAAAATAATACAATAGCAATATCTAAAAAACACTTGCATAATTTGCTTTGTTGTGCTACAATATCCATTGTAATATTAAAGACGTTGAAGAAGAAAAGTAACTTTTTAATCGCCTACACAGAGAGGGATGCATTGGTGCAAGCATTCTTAGGTGTTATAAAGCGAAGTTCCCTTTGGAGTTCCCAGTTGAATTAACAGTAGGCGTGGGCGGCAAAACACCGTTATGTTGTTGAGGCACTTGTTAGAGTGTGAATTAGGGTGGTACCACGGCTTTTCGTCCCTTAGGCGAAAAGTCTTTTTTTATTTTAGGAGGATTTTTTATGCTTGAAAAATTAAAGGACGTTACCTTGCGCTTTGAAGAAGCGTTAAAGAACGTTAACGATCTTAATGATCTTGAAGCCTTGCGCGTTACCTTCTGCGGCAAAAAGGGCGAGTTGACTGAGCTTTCACGTTCAATGGGCTCACTCACCCCTGAAGAAAGACCTGTTATGGGTCAGAAGGTTAACGAGCTTCGTAATCTTATTGAAAACGGTCTTGCAACCAAGAAGGATGAGCTTAACAGCAAAAAGCGTGCAGAACAGCTTAAAAACGAAGTGGTTGACGTTACCATTCCTGCTGAGCCTGTTACCCGCGGCACACTGCATCCCCTTTCACTTACGCAGGAAAGAATGTGCGAAATTTTCCGTTCAATGGGTTTTGATATTGTTGACGGCCCCGAGGTTGAAACGGATTACTATAACTTCCAGGCACTTAACCTGCCCGAAGACCATCCCGCACGTGATATGCAGGATACCTTCTATATTGCAAAGAATATTCTTTTAAGAACGCAGACCTCAGCTGCACAGATTCGTACCATGAAATCACGCAACGTACCTATCCGTGTTATCTGCCCCGGTCGTGTTTTCCGCGCTGACGAGGTTGATGCTACCCACTCACCCGTGTTCCATCAGCTTGAAGGTCTTGTAGTTGACAAGGGCATAAACCTTTGCCACCTTAAGTACGTGCTTGAAGAATTTGCACGCGAAATGTACGGTCCCGACGTTAAGATAAAGTTCCGTCCTTCATACTTCCCCTTTACTGAGCCTTCGGTTGAGGTTGACCTTACCTGTTCAGAATGCGGCGGTAAGGGTTGCCGTGTATGCAAAGGTACGGGCTGGATAGAAATTTTAGGTGCAGGTATCGTTCACCCCAACGTTTTACGCGAGTGCGGAATTGATCCCGACGTTTACAGCGGCTTCGCCTTTGGTATCGGCATTGACCGCATTACCACCACAAGCAACAAGATACCCGATCTTCGCCTTGTTTATGAAAACGACATCCGTTTCCTTAAGCAGTTCAAATAAGGGAGGAATACAATAATGAAGGTTTCACTTAATTGGTTAAAAAGATACGTTGATATCGACGTTACACCCGAGGTTTTGTGCGAGAAAATGACCGTACAGGGCTTTGAGGTTGAAGGAATGGAAAAAAGCAGCGTTATGTCAAACGTTGTTGTTGCCAAAATCCTTGAAATTGAAAAGCATCCCGATTCTGACCATCTTCAGATTTGTCAGCTTGACATCGGCGAGGCTGAAAGCATTCAGATAGTTACAGGTGCAGATAACGTTTTTGTCGGTGCACACGTTCCTGCGGCACTTCACGATTCACACCTTCCCAACGGTATGCACATTAAGAAGGGAAAGCTTCGCGGCGTACCCTCAAACGGTATGATGTGCTCAGGTGAGGAGCTTTGCCTTAACGGCACTGACTTCCCCGGTGCTGACGTTTATGGTATTCTTATTTTAGACGAAAAATGGGCACCCGGTACGGACGTTAATACCGTAATCGGTGCTGATGATTGCGTTATCGACTTTTCTGTTACGTCTAACCGCCCCGATTGCAATTCGGTGCTTGGTATTGCACGCGAGGTTGCAGTTTGTCTTGATAAGGAGCTTAAGCTTCCCGAAACCGACTACACCGTAAAGAAGGATGCAATAAATCCCATAAAGGTTGAAGTTAAGGATTTTGACCTTTGCCACCGTTACGTTGGTGCTTCGGTTGAAAACATCCGTATTGCACCCTCACCCAAGTGGATGTGCGATTGCCTGCTTTCTGCAGGAATGCGCCCCATAAACAATATTGTTGATATTACCAACTTCGTAATGCTTGAAACAGGTCAGCCCATGCACGCATTCGACGATAAGGATATAAGCGGAAGCACCATTATCGTTCGCCGTGCAAACGAAGGCGAAAAGCTTACCACGCTTGATTCTAAGGAGCACACCTTAACAAGTGATATGCTTGTTATTGCCGATGGCGCACGTGCAGTAGGTCTTGCAGGCGTTATGGGCGGTGAGAACAGTGAAATAAAAGAAACCACCACAAGCATTTTCTTTGAATCCGCAAAATTCCGCCGTGACAGTGTAAGAAAAACCGCACGTACCCTTGGTATAATGACCGAATCAAGCAGCCGCTTTGAAAAGGGTGTTGATGCAGGTAGCTGTGATTTTGCACTTAAGCGTGCACTCAACCTTATCGACCAGCTTGATGCAGGTGACGTTACAAGCTACAATCCTGATATTTATGAAGTTCTTCCTCAGGCAAAAACCATAAACGCTCCCCTTAAACGCATTGAAGAGCTTTTAGGTATTACCGTTCCCACAGAGGTAATTCTTACAATATTAAAGAACCTTGGTATCCAAACCAATATGAACGGTGACGTTATTGAATGCACTATTCCCACCCGCCGTGACGATATTGAAGGCGTAAACGATATTGCTGAAGAAATCATCCGTGTTTACGGTTATGACCATATTATTTCACAGCCGCTTTCAGGCGTGCTTACCCGTGGAACAAAGACAAAGCAGCATCTTCTTTGCGATACCATTAAGGAAGAGCTTGTAAGTATGGGTATGAACGAAATTGCAACATATTCGTTCATTTCACAGAAAGCTTACGACGTTTTAGGTCTTTCATCCGAAAACACCGTTAAGCTTATCAATCCCTTGGGCGAGGATTATTCCATTATGCGTGATCAGCTTTATTCAAGTATGCTTACCGTAATGGCTACCAACGTTTCAAAGGGTGCAAGCAGTATGCGCTTATTTGAATTAAGTAAGCTGTTCATTCCTAAAAATATGCCCGTTACCGAGCAGCCCGAGGAAAGAAAAGCTCTTGCTATCGGCATTATGGGTGAAAACGAGGATTTCTTTACACTTAAGGCGGTTATTGAAACCATATTCAAGCGTCTTGGCATAAGGGCAACCTATGCACGCAGTGAGCTTGGCTTTATGCATCCAGGCAGACAGGCAGTTATCACCGTAGGCAACCATATTTTAGGCTATATTGGTGAAATTCATCCCGATACCGCTGATAAGTTTGGTATCGAAGCACGTCCCCTTGTGGCACAGCTTGATGTTGAAAACATTTTTGCACTTTCAAATACAAAAATGATTTATTCTCCCCTGCCCAAATATCCTGCAATCGAGCGTGACCTTGCAGTATTAGTTGACGCTTCACAGGAAATCGGTCCCATGATTGATGCAATTAAGTCAGCAGGCGCGCCCCTTGTAAAGAACGTTAAATTGTTTGACGTTTATAAGAGCGATTCGTTGGGTGAAAACAAAATGAGCGTTGCATTCTCAATCACAATGCTTAACCCCGAGCGCACCCTTAAGGCAGAAGAAGCCCAGAAATCCTTTGATAAGATTGTACGTTCACTTGAATACCGCTTCGGCGCAACGTTAAGAGGCTAACCCAAAAATAATAACACCCTGCAATGCAGGGTGTTTTTTTATTTATTCTCCATTGCGTCGATTCTGTCGTTCAGCTTCTTTAATGCCTGCTGAATAGGATCGGGTACGTGAGTATGGTCAAGAATATCAACCTTTTCGCCCTTAACGCGAACAACCTTTGCAGGCACGCCAACCGCCGTTGCGTTTTCGGGAATTTCATTTAAAACTACTGCGTTAGCCGCAATACGTGCATTATCGCCAACGGTAAATGAGCCAAGCACTTTTGCGCCTGCACCAACAAGCACGTTGTTGCCAAGGGTAGGATGTCTTTTACCTTTTTCTTTACCTGAACCGCCAAGGGTAACGCCCTGATAAAGAAGGCAATCATCACCTATTATTGTGGTTTCACCGATAACGATGCCCATTCCGTGATCAATAACAAGGCGCTTGCCAATGGTTGCACCGGGGTGAATTTCAATACCCGTACGCTTTCTTGAACGTTGTGAAATAGCACGTGCAATATAAAAATGCTTGTGCTTATAAAACCAATGTGCCACTCTGTGATCAATCATTGCGCGCACACCGGGGTAAAGCAAGAAAATACTTATTTTGCTTCTTGCCGCAGGGTCACGTTCCTTATATGCTTCAAGAAGCTCATTTAATTCCTTAAACATACTATTCTCCTAAAAAATATCTTAATATTATTATATGAATAACAGAAAATTCGTCAACATATTTATACACTTTGCCTTAAATTTATATTATTATAGCATAAAAATACCCCTCGCGTAAATATATTTAACTTGAACTTATAATTTTTTTGTGTTATAATATACTTGTGCATTATGCATATTAAATTTTTTTGAGGTTGTTATGCTATTTAAAAGACAGGATATTGCAATAGATCTTGGCACCTCCACCGTACTTATCTACGTGAAGGGCAAGGGTATAGTTTTACGTGAGCCAAGCGTGGTTGCGGTCGATACCGAAACAGGCAAGGTTCAGGGCGTTGGCTTTGAAGCACAGCGTATGCTTGGCAGGGCGCCCGAAAACATTTCCGTTGTACGTCCTTTAAAGGACGGTGTTATTTCCGATTGCGACATAACACAGGATATGCTTGAATTGTTTATGAAGAAAGCGCTTCCTAAAAAAAGCATTTTCCGCCCCCGCATTATTATGTGCGTGCCCTCAGGTGTTACCGACGTTGAACAGCGTTCCGTTTTAGGTGCGGCACAAAGGCTTGGTGCTAAATGCTCATATATAATGGAAGAACCGCGTGCCGCGGCAATAGGCGCTAATATTGATATAAATAAGCCCCACGGTGCGCTGATAGTTGATATCGGCGGCGGCACTACCGATATTGCATTACTTTCACTTGGAAGCAGCGTTTTAAGCACTTCCATTAAGGTTGCAGGCAATAAGATGGACGATGATATAGTTAAGTATATGCGCAAAAAACATAATTTGCTTATAGGTGAGCGCACTGCCGAAATGCTTAAAATAAACATCGGTACTGCTTGGCCAAGAAGCGAGCCCCTCATTTCTGAGGTTATGGGCAGAAACTTATTAACAGGTCTTCCAAAGAGTATTGAGGTTTCAAGCGAAGAAATTCAGGAAGCTCTTCAAGACTCATTCGACCGTATTTTAGCCGAAATACATAAGGTGCTTGACGATGCACCGCCTGAGCTTGCGGCAGATATAATCGAAAGCGGTATAGTGCTTACGGGCGGTGGCTCATTGATGCTTGGCCTTGATAAGCTTATTTCATCCACCTTTGGTGTAAACTGCTACGTTGCCGATGATGCAGTATCCTGCGTTGCTATCGGTGCAGGCAGATGCCTTGATAACCTTGATTACCTTGACCCCGACGAACCAACAGAAATATAAAAACAGGCTATCGCCTGTTTTTTTGTTTTCTTAAATATAAAATTTGAGGTCAGCTTGGTTTAAATTGCTGTTAAAAGAGAACCGTCAGCTTTGTCGATCCACCCTGCCTTTACACCATTATACTATACACGTTTAAACAGTGTCAATATAAAAAAACACCCTGTATAAAGTAGGGTGTTTTGTGGTTAGTCTTCCGAACCTGTGGGATCGATAATTGAGTAGCCTACGTTAACAAGATGGTCGGCAACACGTTCAAGGCCTGTGATTACCGATGAATAGTACGGGCTTACGTCAACGCTGCAGTTGCCTTCTGCAAGGCGGGCAAAGTGGCTTGCAATAAACTGTTTTTTCATACCGTCAACGCCTTCTTCAAGTTCAGCAAGCTCAGGAAGCTCACTTGTATCATTGTTCTCAAAAGCGTTTTTGGCGATGGCGAACATTCTTTCCATATTATTACGCATAGTCTTTATACCGCCAAGAGCCTTTTCGGAGAAGTGAATATCCTTTTTAATCATTTCGATGCCTATCTCGTGGAAGTTTTCAGCATGGTCACCGATACGCTCAAGGTCGTTTAAAACGTGGAAGTAAGCACCGATAGTTTTTTCGGCATTTTCCTCAACCCCTGAAGAAAGGCTGATAAGGAACTTTGTAAGTGCGCCGTTGGTAAAGTCAATTACTTCTTCATTATCGGCTATTGTATCATTATGCTCATTACTGCCCGTATCGATAGCAACAAAGGAAAGCTTTATGTTTTCTTCAACGAGGGAGAGCATATAATCCATTTCTTTTTTAACCTGGTTAAGCGCAACGTGAGGAACGGAAAGCAAACGCTCGTCCACGTATTTAAGGGACAACGTTTCTTTGCTATCCTTTTTATCCTTAATAATGATGCACGAATACTTAACAAGATATTTAACAAATGGAAGTAATAACAGCGTTGTAGCAACGTTGAACACCACGTGAAAAAGTGATACGCGCATCTGCAGGCTCATAATATCTTCGCCGGGGAAGATGCTTGTTAAAATATTAACCGTGGGTGCTTTAAATATCCATATAATTGCGGCAAACACCACCGTACCGATAACGTTAAACGTAAAGTGAATAAGTGCCACGCGCTTTGAGTTTTCATTAGCACCGATGGAAGCGAGAAGTGCGGTAACGCAGGTACCGATATTGGCACCGAGAACGATGAAAAGCGCAAGCTCCAATGGAAGAACCTGTGCGCCAACCATTGTAATAACAACACCGGTTGCCGCTGAAGAGCTTTGAATAAGTGCGGTAAACACGCCGCCTATAAGTATAAGCAATAAAGGAAAATCAACAACCTCAAATATCTTGGTAAACATATCCTCAACAAGCGGGTTACCGAATGCCTGTTCACTACTCATAACTTCCAAGCCCACGAAAATAAGACCGAGGCCACAGAAAAGGCTACCTATGATTTTTACCTTTTCCTTCTTTACAAAGCCCATCATAACGCCTGCAAACGCAAGCAGATACATAAGCATATTGAAGTAATCATTTTTAAGTGCAACAAGAAGACCCGTTACAGTTGTTCCAATGTTTGCACCCATAATAATGGGTGTTGCCTGCATCAACGTCATAACGCCCGCATTTACAAGACCTATTACCATAACCGACGTTGCTGACGAGCTTTGAATGATTGCCGTCACGCCTGCACCGATAC
>JAZQTV010000047.1:0-12624 GCA_045630945.1 Clostridia bacterium | reverse complement strand
TGCTCTTTCACGCGGAATAATAAACGATGGGCGCAAGGATGAATTTTTAAGTGCGTTAAAGGAAAGTATTCCCGTATACAAAAAGCTTAACGCCAAGGCAATGATAGTGCTTATTGGTGAGAATGCACCCTACAACGAAGAAAACGTATTCTTATGCCTTGACGCCGCCAAGGAAATTCTTGAGGAAAACGACGTAAATCTTATTGTTGAACCGTTAAACGATATTGACCGCAAAAACTATTCAATGCCCTACGCAACGCCTGTGTTCAAGCTTTTAAAAAGGCTTGATACGCCAAGAATAAAAATGCTTTACGATATATATCATCAGAATATGATGGGTGATTTTGATATAGAAGAAATAAAAAGCAATATTTCTTTTATCGGTCATTTTCACGTTGCCGATGCACCCGGAAGACACGAGCCGGGCACGGGAAACGTTGACTACGTAAGCATTATTAGAGAAATTAATTCCCTCGACTATGACGGATATATCGGTCTTGAATACAGGGCTACCGTACCCGACGAAGAAACTTTAGTTTTTTTAAAGGAGATAGAAAATGCTTAAGGTTGGTATTATAAGCTGCGGAATGATAGCACGCAGTGCGCATATTCCGGCATACCTTAAATTCAGCGAATACTATGAGTTGGTTGCCGTTTGCGACATCAATATCGATGCGGCAAAAAAGACTGCCGAGGAATTTAATATCCCCCATTTCTACGGCGATGCAGAGGAAATGCTTAAAAGCCACAAGATTGACGTTGTTTCAGTTTGCTCGGGAAATAAATATCACTATCCGCTTGTTATGACTGCGTTAAAGTACAAGGTAAACGTTATTTGTGAAAAGCCGCTTGCAATAAAGAAAAGCGAAGCGATAAAAATGTACGACTACGCAAAAGAACAGGGCGTTACCCTTACCGCTTGCCAGACGTTACGCTATATGCCCCAAAGGCTTGCGGCAAAAAAGCTTGTTGATAGTAACAGCGTAGGTAATATTTACAGTTGTGAATTTTCCCGTGTAAGAAGCCGTGGCATTCCCAATTGGGGTAAATTTCATATAAAAGAATTTAACGGTGGCGGCTCGTTTCTTGATATGGGTAGTCATTCTATTGATTCGGCCTTATGGCTTATAGGTAACCCTACCCCCGTTTCCGTTACCGCAAGAATGCACACAGTTCACGCTTACGATGTGGCAGATGCAATTTCGGCGGGTGCGCTTACAAGCGACAGTACTGCCAAATGCACCGCATTTAACCCTGCCGATATGGACGTTGAATCCTTTGCAAGCGGTGCAGTAACCTTTGAAAACGGCATTATTATGCTTTTTAAGGCTACGTGGGCGGCAAATCTTAAGGATGAAAACAGTATCATCGTTTCAGGTGAAAAGCTTGGCTTTAATACAGGTACAGGCGAAATATACAAAGGAAGCGAAGTTCTTCCCCTTGAAACAGAACCCAACGAATTTGGTGATCACCCGTTTTTTGGGCATTTTTATATAATAAGGAATTTTGCACGGTATCTTTTAGGTTCGGAACCGCTTATGGTAAAGCCTGAAGAAACCATAAATACTGCCGCTATACTTGAGGCAGGGTATCTTTCTTTCGAAGAAAACAGAACCGTTCTTATAAGCGAGCTTTAACGTTAAAGCTAAAATGTTAAAATAGTGCTACTTTTGGTTAAAATAGTTTCTTGTTAGAAGAAAATATTTTTTATATAATTATGATAGACAAAAATATTTTTTAAATGACGGAAAGGAACTATCTTATGAAAAAAGTATGGAAAGTTGCAGTTGTGGGATGCGGTATGTTCGGTACGGGTGTTTATATCCCAAATATCAGCAAAGAAGCCCATTGTGAGCTTGTTGCGGTATGCGATATTATTCCGGAGCGCGCCCAAGAGGTTGCTAAGCGCTTCAACGTACCCGCTTGGTACACATCAGTTCACGAAATGATAAAAAAGTGCGACTTTGATATTGCAATAGATGCCGCAAGCATTCAGGCACACCACGAAATCAATATGGCGGTTTTAAATGCAGGTAAGCATCTTATCTCGCAAAAGCCTGCCGCACCTACGGTAGAAGCATTTGATATGCAGATAGCAAAAGCAAAGGAAATGGGCGTAAAGTTCAACTGCGCACCCATTCACCCTATGCGCTTTGACATTGCAGTTGCAAAACAGCTTATGGCTTCAGGCGCAATAGGCGAGCCTGCATACCTTAAGTGCAATCTTGCACACGGCGGTCCCGAATATTTTCAGTACAGAAATGCCGATCCTTCTTGGTTCTTTGAGGACGGTGCAGGCGCACTTGTTGATATGGGTGTGCACGGCCTTCAGATTGCTACCACAGTATTCGGTCCCGTTGAAAGCATAAGCTGCCTTGGATTTATTACCGACCCTGAGCGTAAGGTTCGTTCAGGTGCGTACAACGGTAAGTTTATGAAGACGGACAAGATACCCGACGAATACTTTATCACCATTCGCTTTAAAAACGGAAAAGCCGGTTTTATCGACACAGGCTTTTCTCAGAAGGCTTCAAAAACACCTCAGCTTGAAATTTACGGCACAAGAGGCACTATTTCATTTACCAAGCCTTATATGTCGAATCCTATGCCAGAGGTATATATCGATTCGGATGCAGTAGGTATGCGCGGTTGGATAACTCCTGATCCATGGGAAACCGTGCCCGAAAAGCTTAACAGCCAATGCTGCTGCCTTAAGGATCTTGTAAATGCTATCGAAAACGATTGCGAGCCTGTACTTAGCCCTGCTCACGCAAAGCATATTCTTGAGATTATGATTAAAATTCCCGAGGCTATCAAAACAGGTGCAACAGTTAAGATGGATACAACGTTTTAAGGCAGGTAAAAAAATGAAAACGATAAATACAGCTTTTTTCGGTGTATGTCACCCCCACGCATCCATCTTATACAATTCATTTAAAGGAAACGAACGCTTTTCTTTAATCGGTTATGCCGATACCGACGATTTTGATGAGCTTACGCACGAGGAGCGCCTTGCAAATCTCGGTGCAGGCAAGGAAATGAAGAAGTTTCAGTCCTGGCAGGAGCTTCTTGACCAAACACCCGTTCTTGCCATCGTTGCATCAACAAATACAGGCAAAACCGAGATATGTATGGAAATTCTTTCACGCGGTATTCCCGTGATTGTAGAAAAGCCGCTTTCATTCAGCTATGAGTACGGCAAAAAATTAGTTGACTGCGCAATCAAACACAACACGAAAATAATTACTAACTGGCCTATTGCATGGTTTCCTGCTTTCAGAAAGGCAAAAGAACTTGCAGACAGCGGTGAGGTGGGAAAAGTTCAGCGCGTAGTATACAGAAGTCCTGCTACTTGGGGTCCCTACTCATATTCGCCCGACGGTGCGCTTCCGTCAGAGGATTTCCTTAAGAGATCCTGGTGGTATAAAAAGGACTTTGGGGGCGGCTCAATCCTTGACTATGCCTGTTACGGTGCAATGCTTTCCACGTGGATTTTCGGCCGTCAGGCAAAACAGGCGAAGGCAATTAAGAAGCAGTTTACTACGGAATTTTCCGACGTTGAGGACTTTAGTGCAATGCTTCTTGATTTTGGCGACGGAGTTGGCTTGCTTGAAGGCTCGTGGAGCAGTTTCAATCCTGCCGAGATACCTTCAGGTCCTATTATCTACGGCACTGACGGTGTTATCGTTTGCGACAGACACAGTAACTTAGTTAAAATATATCACGGCAAATCGCATAAGCCCATTAAGCCTACACAGGTTTTTGAGACTGCACAGGTTTTTGATTGCAGCCGTCTTGCACCGCAGATTCTTGATTATCTTGACAACGGTGCCGAATTAGACGAAATGCTTGATATGCCGTTAAACCTTATGGTTATGTACGCACTTTCCGAGGGCATTAAGGATACCCAAGCTAATTAAATGAGGATAATTGACATGAAAAAATTACGTGTTGCTATAATCGGTACGGGAATGATTGCAAACAGTGCACACTTCCCTGCCTTAAACGTTTTAAGAAATGAAGGTCTTGTGGAGGTTGTCGGTGTTGCCGATATCAGACCCGAGGTAGCCGAAGAAACTGCAAAGCGCCACAACGTTGAAAAGTGGTATGCAGATCCCCAGCAGCTGCTTGACGAATTAAAACCCGATTTTGTTGCGGTATGCACCCCCAACGTTTATCACAAGGAATGGACTATAAAGGCACTTGAAGCAGGCGCACACGTTGCCTGCGAAAAGCCTATTGCATTAACCCTTAAGGATGCCGATGAAATGTGGGCAACCGCAAAAAAATGCGGCAAAAAGCTTTTCCCCTGCCAATGCATGCGTTGGCGCAATTATATGCAAAAATCGAAGGAGCTTGTTGAAAGCGGTGAGCTTGGCGACATCTATTTCTCCGACGTAGCTTTTATCCGCCGAATAGGTATACCCACCTGGGGAATGTTTCATATGAAGGAGCATAACTGGGGCGGACCGTTCTGCGACCTTGGCGTACACCTTATCGATTCATTGCTTTGGATTGTGGGTGATAAAAAAGTTGAAGCAGTTTCGGGCAGTGCATACACGAAGATTGCAAACAAGGGTGAAGATATTCTTTTAAGCATCGCCGAAAGCGGTGCATACGCAGGTACGTTCACCCCCCGTCCCTACGATTACAAGGAATTTAACGTTGAAGAATTTGCAACAGGCTTTATGCGTCTTGAAGGCGGTATGAGCGTTAACTTCAAATTCTCATGGGCAATAAACCTGCCTACCACCAATCTTGATATGGTTATCTGCGGTGACAAAGCAGGCTTATCAGTCAACGGTGAAAAGCTTTATAAAAACGTAGGTCGCTTCCAGGCAGAAAGCGAAATGAAATGGTTTGACAACGGTGAATTCAAGGGTGTTCCCTTTGAACAGCACCGTTATATGTACCGTCATATTATGGACGTGCTTAACGGTAAGGCACAATACCTTATAACCGAGGCGCAGAACCTTGAGGTTACAAAGGCAATTGAATGCTTCTACCGTTCAGCAGAAGAAAACAGAGAAATAACAGTAAAGGAATTATTATGATTAAAGCAGTTATAATTGGTTTTGCGCATATGCACGTAAACGAAATAGCGCAATATATTTCAGAAACTGACGGGTTTACACTTGTCGGCTTTGCTGACGTACCGTTAGAAGAAAAGGAAATCACTTCTTCACGTTATACTCGCGCTTGGAACATTCAGAACAACGTAGAAAAGTTCAATCTTAAGCCGTATGACGATTACAAGGAAATGCTCGACGATTTAAAACCCGATATGGCATTTATTCTTTGTGATAACAAAAGCAAGCCCGAAATAGTAGAAGAATGCGCAAAGCGCCACATTAACGTAAGCATCGAAAAGCCTATGGCTGTTTCCCTTGAGGATGCAAAAAAAATAAAGGAAACCGTTGAAAAATACAATATAGAAGCCGTTGTAAACTGGCCTGTTATATGGCGCCCCTATCTGCACACACAGCTTGCGGCATTAAATTCAGGCATTGTAGGCAAGCTTATTAAGGCATTCTACATAAACGGACACACAGGCCCCTTGGGTAAAGGTGCAAAGCATCGCGGTGTTAGTGAAAAGGCGCAGGAAATGACAGATGAAGAACGTGCTTCTACCTGGTGGTATTCCTCTAAAAACGGTGGCGGAGCTTTCCTTGATATTGGTTGCTACGGCTGCTTCTTTAACGAGTGGGCGCGTGACAACGAAAACGATAAGCCGTTATCCGTTATGGCGCACGCAGGCAACTACAACACACCCTTTATGGATGCACCCGACAATATGGCGGGAATCATTGAATATAAAGATTCGTTCGGCGTGGTCGAGGGCACGTGGACCGTACCGCAAGCTTCACTTCCCACAGGTCCCGTGTACGTATGCACCGATGGTGTAATTTTCTGTGACGAAAACAAGGACGTTGTTATTATGAACTCCTTTGGCGAAAGACTTCCCATACCCGAAAGCGCCATTCACCCACACATAAAGAATCTTCCCGATCATTACGCATATGCAAAGGCAACCAACACCCCTTTAATTAAGACGGTTACTCTTGATTTTAATATTCAGGTTATGTCCGTTATTGATGCGGCAATGAAATCCGCCCAAAGCGGCAAAAAGGAAAAAATAGATGGATAAAGCGTTAATTGCAGATATTCAGCGTGCTTCCGTGCACGACGGGCCCGGACTTAGAACAACCGTATTTTTTAAGGGTTGTCCTTTAAATTGTGCGTGGTGCCATAATCCTGAATGCATTTCATTTGAAAAGGAAGTTATGCATTATCCCGAAAAATGCATAGGCTGCAACAAATGCGACGAGGGTTGCTTTTCGGGCGCAAAAGTTGTTTGCGGCAAGGAATACACTTTAGACGAGCTGCTTAACGAAGTTATTATTGATAAGCCATATTTTAAAAACGGCGGCGGAGTAACGTTTTCGGGCGGTGAGCCTATGTGCCATAAGGAATTTTTAAAAGAGATAATAAAGCTTATAAAGTCAGAAAAAATTTCAACCGCAATCGAAACCTCATTGATATATTTCGATGAAGAAATTCTTTCTGAAATTGATTACATTATGGCAGATATTAAGCTTTTTGACGAAGAACTGCACAAGAAATACACAGGTGTTTCCAATAAAGCAATTCTTGAAAATTTCAAAAGACTTGATGCGTTAAACAAGCCGTACGTAATAAGAACGCCTTTAATCAAAGGCGTCACCGACGTTGAAAGCATCAACAAGTTTATTTCAACGTTAAAGAACGTACAAAAGCACGAATACTTAAATTACCACCCCCTTGGCATTGAAAAAGCAAGGGCATTAGGTAGAGTTCAGGAGAGATTTCAATGACCTATGCTGAAAGATTAGCATCAATGCGCGAAACTAAAATTCGCCACACCTTAGAAAAGCGCAAGCAAAACGGATATACCAACCTTGACGATTTTGGCACGGTTCCCATAACCGAAGATTACGAAATGGAACCTCTATACACCTCAGACAACGGAAGCTTTTACGGGTTTGACGGTATGGCAGAAAATTTCGTACGCCTTATAAACGCGCATCCCGCATACGTTGATCCTATGGAAATGCTGTGCGGAAGATGGCGTGATATGCTTGTAAACTACCGCGGTGACGTTCATTATATGCCCGATTGGTTAAAGCACAGACCGAAAATAATGGCACTTATGAATTCGGCAAACGAGCAATGGAGTAAGCGTTGGGATGAGCAAAATTTCCCCTACGATCACTTAAAGCCCTTACAGAAGCTATATAATATTCAGACCGGTATTGACGGTGATGCTCACTTTGCATGTGATTACCGTATTGGCTTTTCACTTGGCTTTGGTGGATTTTTAGAGAAAATAGCTAAATACAGAAAAATAAATCCCGATAAAAAGCATTTTTACGATGCAGAAGAAAAATGCGTTAATGCGATAATTGCTTTTATTGACAGACATATTGAAGAAATTAAGCGTTTGCTTCAAGACGAGATTAGACCCGAAATAAAATCAAGCCTTGAAGAAATGCTTAAGACCTGCCAAAGTATTCGCCTTGATGCGCCTAAAACATTTCAGGAAGCATGCCAATGGACAGCATTTTTTAACTGCGCTGCCCGTATGTACACCCGTGACGGCGCAGGCTTTCAGCTTGATAGTTTGCTTCTTCCCTATTACGAAAACGATATTAAAAACGGGATTTTAGACGACGAAAAAGCAAAATTTTTAATTGCCAATCTGCTTCTTATCGACCCCCACTATTATCAGATTTCGGGTGTGGATGAATTTGATAAGGATATGACTAACCACCTTTCTTACCTGATTCTTGAGGCGGCAGATTCAATAAATATTTCCTGCAATTTAACTGTTCGCGTACACGAAAACTGCGATAAGGAATTTTTGAAAAAAGCAGTTTATTATCTTTTAAAGAACAAAAACGGTTGGCCCCGTTTTTGTAACGACAAGGCTCTTTGCGAAGGTTATATGAAAAACGGTGTTGATAAAAAGACCGCGCGTGAGCGTATTGCCGTTGGTTGCAACTGGATGTGCGTACCGGGCAAGGAGTTCCCGATGAACGACACGGTTAAAATCAATATTGCCAAGGTGTTTACCATTGCCCTTGAAGAAATGAAAGCGGATAAAGAAAAATCAATAGAAAAGCTTTATTTACTTTATTTAAACCATCTTAAGCATGCCATTGATATCACTGCGCAAGGAATAAACCTGCATATCGACCATATAGGTGAAGTTACGCCCGAGCTTATTATGAATCTTATGATGGAAAACACCATCGAAAAGGGCGAAGATATTTCAAAATGCGCTTCCCTTTACACCATGGGTGTTGACGGCGCAGGTCTTGCAGTTGTAGCGGATTCATTAGCCGCTATTGAAGAGCGTATTGAAAAGGAAAAGCTTGTTTCGTGGGATACATTGTACGAACAGCTTGAAAATAATTTTGAGGATAAGCGCGTTCAGGCGATACTTTCTTCAACGCCAAAGTATTGCAGCGGCGCTTCCACTGCTGACAAATGGGCAAAGGAGCTTACAAGCAGCTGGACTAAGCTTATTAAAGAACAAAAAATGCCCGAAGGCAGATGCCTTGTCCCCGGTTGGTTCTCTTGGGCAAGGACTATCGAATACGGCAAAAACGTACCTGCCACCCCCAACGGCAGAAAGGCTTATGAGCCTATTTCACACGGTGCAAACCCCAACCCCCATTTCCGCAACGACGGCGCACCTACTGCACAGTCATTGGGCATTGCTTCCGTTCAGTGTGGATACGGTAACACCGCACCATTGCAGATTGAATTTGACCCTCAGCTTGCCGATGACGAAAAGGGAATTGATATAATACTTAACCTTATCAGCACCCATTTTGAAGAAGGCGGAACATTGATAAACATAAATATTCTTGATGAAAAAAAGCTTCTTGAAGCAAACGAGAACCCTGACCTTCACCCCGACCTTGTGGTGCGCGTTACAGGCTTTACCGCATATTTTGCCTCACTTTCACCCGATTTCAGAAAGCTTGTTGTCGAAAGATTCTTGACGGGAATTTAATTTTCAAAAGCGTTTATTTTATTAAAATAAGCGCTTTTTCTGTATTTAATCACAATAAAATTCATTTGGGCATCCCCCTGCCCCACATTTTTAATATTGACTTATAAATTTTACTATGATAAAATGTTTTAACAAAAATCAAGGAGAAATATTATGAATTTCTTTTTGTCACAGCCTTATTTACTGACACTTAACCCGTCAAACGAAATGAATATTTTATGGTTTCAAAGCGAAAAAACCGACGGTGTCGTTCAATGGGGCTTTACAGATAAATTAGGTTCAAGCATCAAGGCAGAACGTTACGAATTTACAGGATTACGTGCACCGCTTGAGGATGGCACTTATCCTGAATATCCTGAAATGTGCGCGCCCGTTTCCGTTTGGCAATACGTTGCTAAAATTGAAGGCTTAAAGCCTAACGATACGGTATATTACCGCATAAATTCAAATAACAATTTAACCAAGGTTTATTCCTTTCATACTGCCCCCCAAAAAGACAAAGGCTTTTGTTTTGTGCAGTTAAGCGATCTGCAAGGATTGCCCGATTGTAATAAAACCATTGATGAAATCGGCAAGCATAAGCTTGATTTTATCTTATATTCGGGCGATGCAACCTACACAAGCTGGCGCCTTGATTCATGGTTTGATTTAGGCGAATCCTGGCAAAGTGAGGATTCAAGAAAAAAAGCATTTTTCCCCTGTATGCAAAACGCCAATTTAATGCAGTATATGCCCACGTTTTTCTGCCCCGGCAATCATGAGGTTGACAATTTAAGATGCTATGCCGAAAAGGAAAAAGCAGGCGACGATAAATATTGGTGTTGGTCTATTTTTATGCAGGTATTCCGTCCACTTTATAACACCGAAGATTATTCGGTTACAGGCAAAAGATGGTATTCGGTTGATTATGGCGATATGCACATTATTTCCTTAAGCATAAACCGCCTTTGCTTTTTTAAATATTTCGAAGCACCCGGCTGGCGTCTTTACGATTCCATTGCCCCCGACAGTCCGCAGATAAAGTGGCTTAAGGAGGATTTAAAAAATGCAAGCAGTAAATTCAAGTGGGTTATTCAGCATTTTCACATTCTTAATAAAGGTTGGGACGTTCAATTTAACCTTTGCTCACCAGTTGTTAACGAAAACGGTGAAGCCACTTACCCCTACGACCACGGCGGAGAGCTAATGGATTTATATTCTGAATACGGTGTAAATGCAGTATCCTTCGGGCACAGTCACGTATATGAAAGGTACTTTAGAAAAAGCACTCATTATATTGAAGCAGCATATCTTTCAATATGCTTTCACGACGGCACTGAAGAGCCTCACCCTTCGGGGTTGTTGCCCATTAAGGAAGATTTATCACAACGCTCGTTCTTAATCGTTGAAAAGGATGAAACGGGGTTAACAGGCACAGGCTATTATGCAGAAGGCTCAATCCCCTTTGACAAATACAAAATAGCAGATGCAAACGGGAAATCCGTTGCACCTAATATATAAAGGCGGTTTTTTATGGAATTTTTATTTAACGTTGCTTTCACAAGCAAAAAGGCAGACAACGGTCAGTTTGCCGTTGAAATAAGCGCACCTCAGGCAGTTGTTGCAACTATTTATTGGGCTGACGAAAACGGAAAGGCTCTTGAAAATTATCTGCCTATCAAATCCTTACCGTTATACGACGGCAGGGCAAAATATACCACAAACAATATCGTTATACCCGAAGAAGCAAAAACTATTCTTTGCCGTGCATACAACGATGCTATGTTGGAAATCGTATTGCCTGAATTTGTATTTACCATTCCCGAAGAAAAGTTGGCACAAAGAAAGAAGCCGCTTTATACCATTTTTGCAGGAAGCGATATGCACTTTGGCGGCGATTATTTCCATAACGCCAGCTCACGAATAAAGGCTTTTGAGTTCATTGAAAGCTTACAGCCCGATATGGTTGTTGTTTCGGGCGATATCACCGATAACTCATACCCCAACGAATTTACGCAGGCAAGGGAATATATTGAAAAGCATTTTCCCAAGACTCCCGTTTTTGTTGCTTACGGCAATCACGATTGGGACCCGTACGCACAGGGAAGCTTTCCCCACTACGAAGATATGACCGCCTTTATGAACTGGCAACACGCACGCAACGAAAGCTTAGGCGCACAAATGCTTTCAATAGGTCCTAAAGAAGCATTCTCCGTTAAATACGACGGTATTACCGTAATCGCCCTTAACCCCAACGAAGATACAAGGCGCGATAAAACTGCACGCTTTCAGTATAAGGACGATCAATTGGAATGGCTTGACAACGAGCTTACAAAATGCGATGGCGACCGTTACAGAATAGTTATGACACATTTCCACAGAAACGAAACTATTGTGGCTCCACCTAAATTTGACGGCAAAAATCCTTTTGAGGTTTTTAACGACGACAAGTGCGGCGAAATTTTAGATAAGCACGGGGATATTCTTCACGTTTCAGGTCATTGCCACAGCAATATGGACAGCGAAATGGTAAACGCAGTTTACGACCCTAAATACAACGTTGCCTACGTAAACGGTGGTTGTATGGTATGGACGGGTGTTGGACTTAACGTGCGCCCCGAATATTATCAACAGGATCGCGCAATGGGACAATTAGTTGAGATTTACGAGGATTATATCCTCGTCCGCGGTGTTGAATACGTAAGCGGAAAATACATTCCCCGTTGTTTACATAAGTTTAGTTTATAAGGTAAAAATCCATACTCGTACAAAATGCATCGTTCTTTTTTATAATTCTTCCATACAGAAAAAATGCACTCCGATTTGGAGCGCATTTTTTAGTTTACGATATTTTTGGTGGTTCCATCTAAAAACGCGCTGACGTTTTCGATGGAATGGGTTACAAGGCGCTGTCTGCCTTCGACTGCCGTCCAACTTATGTGGGGAGTAATGAAGCAATTCTTTGCCTTTAACAAGGGTGAATCCATACTGATAGGCTCGTTTTTAACCGCATCAAGACCTGCCGCATAAATTTTGCCGCTGTTAAGTGCTTCGCAAAGAGCATCCTCATCAATCAAGCCGCCACGGCTATTGTTTATTAAAATAACGCCGTCCTTCATTTTAGCAATGGTTTTTCTGTTTATCAGATCCTCCGTTTCCTTAAAAAGAGGACAATGGAGAGAAATAACGTCCGATTTTTCCAAAAGCTGATCAAGTGAAACGTATTCAAAGCCGTCCTCCTTATAGGTATCAAATGCAATAACCTTCATACCGAATGCCTGTGCGGCACGGGCAACAATCTTGCCTATTCTGCCCAAACCGATAATACCCATAACCTTGTTTTCAAGTTCTATGGAAGGGTGATCCCAGAAGCACCAATCCTCGTTTGAATTTTTTCTTCCTTTGCGCACTTCACCGTCAAGATGACCGACGTGATTGCAGATTTCAAGCAATAATGCAACCGCGTGCTGACCTATACCCTCCGTTCCGTAAGAAGGCACGTTTGCAACGGGAATGTTAAGCTCACGTGCTTTTTTAACGTCAACGGTATTATAGCCTGTGCCGATGACCGAGATAAATTTGAG
>JAZQTV010000046.1:0-60256 GCA_045630945.1 Clostridia bacterium | reverse complement strand
AGTGAGCATTCTGCAATTTTTCAATGTTTGCAGGGTAACACTGGAAATAATATAAAAAAAATAATCCTTACTGCATCGGGCGGACCTTTCCGTAATTATGATATAGCACAGCTTAAAAATGTAACGTACCACGATGCGTTGAAGCATCCTACCTGGAATATGGGTAAAAAAATTACCATTGATTCATCAACCTTAATGAACAAAGGACTAGAAGTTATTGAAGCCAAGTGGCTTTTTGACGTTCCGGTAGATAAGATTTCACCAATTATTCATCCTGAAAGCGTTGTTCATTCTGCAGTTGAGTTTGAAGATGGTGCTGTTATGGCACAAATGGGTGAACCTGATATGAAGCTTCCTATAATGTATGCTTTTGAGTATCCAAATCGTTTTTACTCGGGGGCAAGCTTCTTAGATTTAGCAAAACGCGAAACTCTTCATTTTTATGAGCCTGACTATGAGAAATTTCCGTGTTTAAGGCTTGCTTTTGATGCAATTAAGATGGGTGGTAATGCACCGTGTGCATTAAATGCCGCAAACGAAGTTGCTGTTGAGCTTTTTTTGAAAGAGAAAATCGGTTTTTGTGATATTCCTGATATGATAGCGCATACTATTTTTAATATGAATGTCATTGATGAGCCGACAATTGATGATATTTATGAAACAGATTTAGCTGTAAGAAGGTCTTTTAAAACGGAGGCTTAACCTTGGGAAGTATTCCTTTTATTATTATTGCAATTTTAATGCTTGGCTTGCTCATATTTGTCCATGAGCTTGGTCATTTTATAGCAGGAAGATTGCTTGGATTTAAAATTAATGAATTTTCCATCGGTATGGGACCCAAAATTATCTCCAAAGAAAAAAAGGGGATAAGGTATTCATTAAGGGCTATACCTATGGGTGGTTTTGTTGCCTTCCACGGTGAAGATGAAGAAGGGGAAGATGACCCCGAGGCAATGAATAATATGCCGTGGTATAAGCGCGCAGTAGTAATGTTTGCAGGTGCAGGCTTTAATATTCTGTTTGCGTTATTGCTTACGGCTATTCTTACATGTTCTGTTGGATATGACGTGCCAAAGCTTAATCGTATAGATGAACGTTCCTCCATATATGGTGTAGCACAAGAAGGCGACGTAATTTATGCAATTAATGATAAAAAGATCATATCTGTAAGTGATTTTCAGGATAAAATAAACTGTATTGATAATACACATGGGTTTGAAATTACCGTTTTGCGTAACGGAGAAAAGGTATCCTACGATGCCGTTAGGTATTTTGATAATGAAAGTAATAATTATCTTATCGGCATTACTTACAGCTATGAAGTTATCAAACCAAACGTATTTGAATCAATATCGTATTCGTTCAGATACAATCTTTTGATAACAAAAATGATGTATAAAACACTTGGCCAGCTATTTACCGGTGGTGTGGATTTAAATCAGCTTACTGGGCCGATTTCAACCATAGGCTTAGTTGGAGATTACGTTGAAGATTCTGCAACAGGCGAGGTTGCACAACAGCTTTCGGTAGGGCAACGTATAAGGCAAGCGGTAGTTATGATTATATACCTGCTTGTTCTTATCAGTATGAATCTTGCCATAATGAATCTTTTGCCCATACCTGCGCTTGATGGATTTAGATTGCTTTTTGCGTTGATTGAAGGAATTACAAAATATAAGATTCCGCGCAAAATCGAAGGAATTATTAATTCCGTAGGGTTGATTCTTCTTGTTGGTTTGATGATTGTGCTTGAGGTTTCGCGATTATTTGTAGGGTGAAATAGATGAGTAAAAAAATAAAAATAAGCGATATTTATATCGGTGATGGAAATAAAATTGCAATTCAATCAATGACAACCGCCGACACAGCTGATGTTCAGACAGTTACTGAGCAGATTTTAAAGCTTCAAAAAGCAGGTTGTGATATTGTTCGAGCTTCGGTATATGATATGAATGCCGCCAAAGCATTTAAAGGCATAAAAGAGCACATAAGTATACCGCTTGTTGCCGACGTTCATTTCGATTATAGATTAGCGATTGCAGCGGTAGAAAACGGTGCTGACAAGCTTAGGATTAATCCCGGAAATATAACTGACAAAAAGAATATAAAAATGCTTGCTGATTGCTGTAAAGTACACGGTGTGCCTATTCGTATTGGTGTTAATGGGGGAAGCTTGTCGCAAGCGGTACGGGAAAAATTTGGAGAGAATTCTGCGGAAGCGCTTGTTGAAAGTGCAATGGAAAACGTTCGTTTGCTTGAAGAAACAAGCTTTTATGATATTTGTATTTCGGTTAAGTCTTCTAACGTAAGAAAAATGATTTCAGCATATAGACTTCTTGCGCAAAAATGCGATTATCCCTTGCATTTAGGTGTTACTGAAGCGGGTACACAGGATATCGGTGTTGTTAAGAATGCAATAGGAATTGGTGCGCTTTTGTTAGAAGGAATAGGTGATACAATCCGTGTTTCGCTTACGGGTGATCCTGTAAACGAAGTCTATGCGGCACAAAATATTTTAAGAAGCATTGGGATGTATAACGAAGGCGTTGAAATTATATCTTGTCCGATGTGCGCAAGAACCAAAATACCGCTTGAAGCTATTGTTTCGGAGGTTAAGGAAGCCACGCGTGAGATTAAAAAGCCTATTAAAGCCGCAGTTATGGGGTGTGTTGTTAATGGGCCCGGAGAAGCAAAGGATGCTGATATAGGTCTTGCAGGTGGAGGCGGCAATGGCGATAAAGCAGTTGTTTTTAAGGATGGAAAAATGCTTGCAAGTGGTGAACTTGGCGAGATGAAAAAACTTTTAATAAGCGAAATTTATAAAATTAGTAATACATAATATTATAAAAATAATCATTTTTTACAAAATGATTATTTTTTTACAGAAAATTACAGAAATATGTTGACAATTTTCGCACAGGGATGTAAAATATTACCAACAATACAAACGAATGGATTGATATTATGATTAAGTGCGAAATAGTAAAAACTGTGATTAGTATTGAAAATAAAAATGCTGAGGTATATGGGTTAACCTTTTATCGTGAAGGTGAGCGGACACCGTTTAAGACTGTTGAGGATATATTTACTGAGCTTGCACTTGCAGAAAAGTTAAAAAGAATTATAAACGAAAATGACGTTGATGAAATACACATTGATAATATAATTGAAGATGCTATTATATAAAAAATCCTCTTATGAGGATTTTTTTCTTGACTCTTAACATAATGAGATATAAAATTATATTGAGAATTATTTTTAGGTAGAAGGTTTATGACTAAATACAAAATTACAGGAATGACTTGTGCCGCTTGCAGCAATCGTGTTGAAAATGCGGTCAATTCATTGAACGGTGTTGAATATTGTGCGGTTAATTTACTAACAAATTCTATGGTTGTTGATGGAAAAATACCGACAGAGGAAGTTATTCTTGCTGTAAAAAACGCAGGATACGGCGCACAAATATTTGATAAATCACAAGTTGTTAATAATGGGATAAAGAAAGACGCAATCAGGCTTGTTATTGCCTTTGTTGTTGTAGCAATTCTTATGTTCTTTTCTATGGGAACACATATGTTTAACGTGCCGCATAAGTATACGTTAATGAAAGAGCCAATAATTAATTATTCGATACAATGCATGCTTTCACTTACCGTTATAGTTTTTTATTGTAACTTTTTTAAAAACGGCATTAAAAGCCTTTTTAAATGCTCACCCAATATGGATACACTTGTTTGCGTCGGTTCGGGTACGTCATTTATTTATAGCCTTTATTTGCTTTTTGAAGCGCTTTTATCATCAGGATATGCAGAGGGATTGTATTTTGATTCTGCTGCAATGATTCTTGTGCTTATTTCATTTGGAAAAATGCTTGAAAATTATTCAAAAGGAAAGACAACCAATGCAATAAATTCGTTAGTTTCTTTAAAACCGCAGACGGCTACGGTTGTAAGAGGTGACAAAGAAATAATTGTTTCCGTGGACGATATCAAGGTTGATGATATTTTTATTGTAAAAAACGGAGAAAGCTTTTCGGTTGACGGCGTTATTATTGAAGGTAATTGTTCGGTTGATGAATCAATGCTCACGGGGGAAAGTATTCCTGTTGACAAAGATATAGGCGATAAGGTCTATGGTGCAACTGTTATAAAAAGCGGTTACGTAAAGTGTAAAGCGGTAAGTGTTGGCGAGGAAACGATTCTTTCTAAAATTATAAATACTGTATTAGAAGCCTCTCAAAGTAAGGCGCCAATTGCAAAGGTTGCCGATAAGGTTGCGGGAATTTTTGTTCCTGTGGTTTTTGCTATTTCATTAATTACTGCAATTGTATGGGTTGTTTTAGGTGCCGATGCTACATTTGTGTTCGAAAAATCTATTTCCGTGCTCGTTATAAGCTGTCCGTGTGCACTTGGGCTTGCTACACCTGTTGCAATTATGGTTGGTAGCGGTATCGGCGCCCAAAACGGTATACTTTTTAAAAACGCGGCGTCATTAGAATGTGCAGGAAAAATTAAAACGATTGTTCTTGATAAAACAGGCACTATCACTAACGGCAGTCCGTCAGTTACGGATTTCTTTTGCGTTGATGATGCTCTTTTAAATTATGCAGCATCATTGGAACGGATGAGTGAGCATCCTATTGCTAAAGCGATAACTGATTATTCAAGTCAAAATAATATTGAGATTTTTAATGTTAGTGATTTTAAATCGTATACAGGCAACGGTATAAGCGGTAATATTAACGGGTATGAAATTCGTGGCGGTAATATTTCATTTATGCAATGCGTTGTTGAGGAAGAATATAAAAATATTGCAAAACGTTATTCTTTAGAGGGTAAAACACCGTTATTTTTCAGCAAGGATAATGTATTTATAGGCATTATTGCGGTTGCAGACACGGTTAAAGAAGATAGTATAGATGCAATTAGTCGTTTTAAAAAAATGGGCATCGACGTTTATATGTTGACCGGTGATAACGAGATTACTGCAAAGGCAATTGCTGATAAGGTTGGTATTTTAAACGTTACTGCAAACGTTCTTCCTGACGAAAAGGTCAATTTAATAAATATGCTTAAGCGTAATGGATTAGTTGCGATGATTGGTGACGGTGTTAATGATGCACCTGCGTTAACTGCGGCTGATCTTGGCATTGCTATTGGCACGGGAACTGATGTTGCAATTGATTCTGCGGACGTAGTTTTAATGCGCGGAAGCTTATTTGAAGCGGTAAACGCCATTAGGCTTGGCAAAAAAGTTTTGTTAAACATAAAAGAAAATCTTTTCTGGGCGTTTATATATAATTGCATAGGTATTCCGCTTGCTGCAGGTGTGTTTTTTAAAACGCTTGGATGGCAATTAGAGCCTATGTTTGGCGCCGCGGCAATGAGCGTGTCAAGCGTATGTGTTGTGTTCAATGCACTGAGATTAAATTTTATAAAATTTAAGAACGATAATAAAAAGGAGAATAATATGAAAAAGGTTATTAAAATCGACGGTATGATGTGCAAACATTGCGAGGCACGTGTAAAGAAGGCGCTTGAAAGCTTTGCTCAGGTTGATGAAGCTGTTGTCAGCCATAAAAAAGGAACTGCAGTTTTGATGTTGAACAGTGAGCTTTTTGATTCTGTTATAAAAGAGAAAATCGAAGCTGAAGGTTACAGTATAAAATAAAATTACAGATTAAGGACAATATTGTGCAAGATAAAGCCACATACTTGCAATGTGATTTTTTTAGTGATATTATTTTTTTGAAAATAATATCACTTTTTTTATTTGGAGGTAGTATGAAAAAAATATACTTAATAATTGTGGTTGTTTTTGCGCTATTACTTAACGGCTGTAACCCTGTGCCCAATGAATACACAAATAATGATGTAAAAAATAATGAAAACAATATTATACTTTTCGAGCCTGAAATTAAGAATGATTTTCCCCAAAAATTGGTTGCATCGGTAAAATATTATGATTCTGAAATAAAAATTAATGCTGATGTGGCAAGCTATAATAGAGAGAGTTTTTATACATATAAGATGACTGGGGAAGCTTTTTTACCTAAATACGATGGAATTGCTTCTGTTTTTTCTACACTTGATGATATTGAGATGTATGCTGATTCTGATGGTTGTATAAAGGCTGACACAAAGTTTGTGAAAGACGAAATGCTTTTTAACGTTAGTGAGGGAAGCGGTAAAATAATTATAAGACAGCAGTTTGCTTCGGAAGAAAAAACTGACAACGAATACGAAAAAAATGATGTCTTTGAGTTTAATATGGAACTTGACAAGGTTAAAGAACTTGCACTAAATACCGCAAGCGCAATTTTAGGAATAGATGATTTTAAAGTCACTTCGATACGACGATACGGCAAATATACAAAAAATAATTATTACGTCTTTAATATGGCGGCAGAATATGACGGAGTTACATTCAGCGGTTATGGTAAAAAGGTTGTTGTTGGTAAGGATGAGGAAGGGTATAACAACTATATTTCATTGCGTGGCGGAAATACGGTTTGTGTTTATATTGATTTATACGGTGTTTCGGAGATATCGTGGAATTTTGAACGGCTTAAAAGATATGAACAGGTTGATATTATGGGATTTGAAGAGCTTTTGTACAAGTTTTCTTCGGAGGTTTTGCTGTATAGTATGAATAATTTTGCACAATTTAAAACAAATAAAGATTTAACGTATAAATATGGAACGTTAGAAACTTATGAAATTTCTAAAATTGAAATGATATACGCTAAGGATTTTATTTCTAAAGATAATTTTGATGTAAATGAGGCTATTTACGTTCCATGTTGGAAGCTCACCGCTTATACTGAAAAGGGAACTGAACGAAATACGGTAATAAACGCGATAAACGGTGAGATTATTACCACAAGCTTAAGCTTATAATGGTGTAATATGAAAAAAGAATTTAAAAACGCAGTATTTTCAATCAATTTTATTTTTGCTGTTGTAATAACGTTAATTGTCTTTTTTCTTGCCTTTGCAGATGAAGATTACGCTGATTTTTATAAAAAATATGACGTTCTATACATATTTAATATAAGCATGCAGCTTTCGCCACTCTTTGTTTTTATTCCGTTTATTGCGTGCTTACCGTACGCATATAGGTTTATTGATGAATATAACAGCAATTATTTTCGTTTCTCATTAAGTAGGTGTGGTTATAGAAAATATGCAGTAAATAAAGTGCTTTCAGTATCGCTTTCTGCATTTTTAGCGGTATTTTCCGGTATAGTCTTGGGTGTTGTGCTCGCGCTTTGCATTTCTAAGCCAATCGACATAAATGATATCGAATACGTACAGTTGTATGAAACCTTAAAAAATGGCAGAATATACGGCACTTTACTTGATGTGAATATATATTTATATATTTTAATATACGTCTTTTTTATAAGCTTATTTGCAAGTATGTGGCCGATTTTTGGAATGATTTCATCTACGTATATAAAAAATCGATACGTTTCGGTAGTAATGCCATTCGTAATGTTTTTTATGCTTTGGCAAATAAGCGGAAGAACAGTCAATTTAATTCCGCAATTTTCCCGTTTTCTTGTTTTGTCAAACGTTTATTACGGGGCATACGGTCTTTTTGAAAGCCCATATATATCATTTTTTGCAACTTTATTTCTTGTGCTTGCGTGGCAGTTTTTACTGTTTATTTGGTTTTTTTTAAGAATTAAAAAGTGTTCGTGAGGGTAATATGTTTTCAGTCAGAAACCGTTTCTTTTTTATATCAAAAAATTTAATTAATATAAAGGTGCTTATTGCGGCAACGTTAATGCTTATTTGGAGTTATCTTTACGTTAATGATTATATTACGTTATCAAAAGCAACGTCTAATCTTGTGAATGTAATTGAACCGACGGTATATTTGTTATCAAATAGCTCATTTCCTTCGTTTGTTTTTGTTTTGTGTTTTATTTTTTTTTATTGTGACGTTCCGTTTGCAGATGGAATTCTGCCGTATTATATTTATCGTGCAGGGTATAAAAAATGGTATTTTAATTTAATATCTTTTGCGTTTGTGCTTTCTGTTTTGCTGTTGACTATACCTATTTCAGTAAGCTTATTAGTTTGTGCTAAATACGGTTATTTTTCAAACGAAGTGTGGAGTGATGTGGTACGCATTATAGCAAATGGCGGTGCGCCTCGGCTTGGATTTCTTCCTACTTTTTCAACGATAATAACGTTATACTCACCAATTGAAGCATTGCTATGTGCGTTTGTGCTAAGATTACTGCATTTTTTGATAATTTCGTGTGTGCTGATGATATTGAATTGTCTTTTTAAAAAAACGTTGGGTGTTGCAGTCGTTATGGTGTGTGAAATTTCGGGTTATATGCTTACTTTGTTTTATCCTAAAATAGCAAGAGCATTTCCGTTTATAAATACCTCGTTATATGAACTTACTCATTTTGGAATTTCTAAGAACGTGTCATCTGCACCTTACGTATGGGAGGCGTGCATCTATTGTTTAGTTGTAATTGTATTGCTTTGCGTAATAGGGTATTTTATTTTAAGGAAATATAGATTTGAGTTTGGTGAATCAAAATGAAATATTTTTTATATAACGTTAAATTGTTTTTTAATTGCAAGATGCTATGCGTTCTGTTTTCGTGTTTTTTTATAAACGTAAGTTATTGCGCTGCTGACTTTCCCAACGTTTTATACGGAATAAAAAACGGGTTTGAAGTATATACGGCAATTCCGTGGATTGCAACTGTATTTCCATTCTTTTTTATGAGCGGTGTATATTTGGGGTCAAAGGAAGAGACATTCATATTTTCTGCATATAGAACTAAAAATTATTTGTATCATTTTGTTTGTTATTACATAACAATGATTTTCGCGGTGATTTTATATTGTTTGCTTTACGGTTTAATTGCAATAATATTTAGTGGAGAATTTGTTGACGTTGTTATATCTATAATGCTTTTATTTTTTAACATAATATTTATTGCATCCGTTCAATGGCTGATATTTTCTGTAAAAAAGAGTGTTAATTTAAGTGTTTGTGCGGTACTGGTTATTATTTTAATTTCAATTGTTTTTGTTGATACAAAATTTAATATTGGTGCGTGGGGAATGCTTGTAAGAAGCAACTTCAAGTTGGAACGTGGCTTTGATATTACCGTAATTACTACGGCACAAATACTTTTGAGTTTTGTGTGTTTTATATCGGTACCAATAATTTATAAAAAGAAATACATATTATAAGGAGAATTTTTATGTCAATAATTGAGGTTAAAGATGTTTCGTTAACTATAAAAAAGAAGTGTATAATTGATAACGTTTCATTGGAAATTGAAGAAGGAAAAATACACGGGCTAGTAGGGGAAAACGGTTCGGGAAAGACTATGCTTATGAAGTGTATATGCGGATTTGCTCATCCGCAAAAAGGAACAATTAAAGTGCAGGATAAGGTAATCGGTAAAGATGTTGATTTTCCGCAAAATATAGGTCTGATAATTGAAACACCGGGATTTATACCGTATTTTTCAGGATACAAAAATCTTGAATATTTGGCATCGATTAGAAAAATGGCTTCAAAAAGCGAAATACTTAACGCACTTGAGGTATTAGGCTTAACGGAAGCAAAAGATAAACAGGTTGGGAAATATTCATTAGGTATGCGGCAAAGGCTAGGTATAGCGCAGGCTATTATGGAGAACCCTGATGTTTTGATTCTGGATGAGCCAATGAATGCGCTTGATCATAATGGGGTAGAGATAGTCAGAAAATTACTTATCGAACTAAAAGAAAAAGGCAAGACAATTTTAATTACAAGCCACAATACGCAGGATATAGAAATATTGTGTGATAGTATCACACAGATGGAAAACGGAAGAATAAAATAAAAATGGATATTTCTATCCATTTTTTATTTTGCGGTATTAAATGTATTTCTAAATTCGGTAGGTGATATGCCTTCAATTTTTTTAAACGATCTGCAAAAATATCCTGTATCGTTAAAGCCTGTTGATAATGCTATTTCACTTATTTTTTTAGATGTTTCCATTAAAATCTTCTTTGATTGACGTATTCTTTCGTGAATAACGAATTCAAATGCAGTTATTGAATATGTTGCTTTGAATTCTCGGCAATATATGTATTTATTCATATCAGCAATTTCAGCTAATTCGTCAAGAGTTATGCACTTGCTATAATTTTCGTTAATATATTTTATGCTTTTTTCTAACTGAGTTTTTATGTTGATTTTGATTTTTTGCGAGAAAAAGCTTACAATAAAGCTATATAAATATGCTGAAAGTTCTGCGCTGCTTTTATCTTGAAACGTCTTTTGCGCAAGATAATTGAATTTTTCGACTATTGATATATAGTCGGCATTTTTTATAATGTGAAATGAATTTATATTAAAATACGAAAGTATATCATCTGTACCATTACCGTTGAATGTAACCCAAATAGTTGAAAATACGTTTCCTGATGCATAATAACTGTGCGGGGTAAATTTTTTTATAAAAAACATATCACCTTCAGAAAGGTATTCTTTTCTTCCTTGGCATTCAACTATCCCGTGACCCTTTGTTACTATGATAATATGATTTGAAAAAAATCCGTTTTCGCGGCAACATCTTTTCTGAAAGGAATCAGAGCCGAGTGTTGTAATATATAAGGGAAGCTTTTTCGTTTGTTCAGTTAATATAGGAAAATACGATTTAAGCATATTATTTCTCCGCATTGAGTCAATATAGTTCAATTAATCAATATATTTAAATTGACATTCAAGTATTTTTCTTTATAATTATAGTCAATAAATTTATATGTGTCAAGGGGCGTTTGTATGGGAATTATACCTGATTTTTGGAATAATTATAAAGTTGTTCACATAAATACTTTGGGTGCAAAATCATATTTTATACCGTTTTCCAACAAAGATGATTGTGTTAGTTTGTTGCGCGAGAAATCCGATAGATTCATTTTGTTAAACGGCGAATGGTTTTTTAAGTATTATGATACCGTACAGGATATAGTTGATGAATTTTATAACGAAAAGGATTTTTCTTTGTGGGATAAGCATAATGTTCCTGAAATGTGGCAATTAAACGGTTACGGAACCTACGCATACGTTTCATCACCGTATCCGATGATATTTGATCCGCCGTTTGTTCCAAATTATAATCCTGCCGCAACGTATGCTAAAAAAGCGAATATAAAATTAAAGAAAAACAAAAGATATCATATTGTGTTTGAAGGCGTTGATTCGTGCTTATATTTGTGGGTGAACGGTCAGTTTGTTGGATATTCGGAGGTTTCGCACAACGAGAAAGTATGGGACATAACCGATAAATTAGTTGACGGTGAGAATATTTTTTATGCGTGCGTTCTTAAAAGATGTACAGGCACATATTTTGAAGATCAGGATAAGATACGATTAAACGGCATTTTTCGTGATGTATATATTTTAGAGCGTGATGCTTGTCATATTTTTGATTTATATATTGATACTAATGTTAATGAAAGTGCAGAAATTTACTGTGAAATAACACTAAACGATGGCATAAGTGAAGTTGGTGCGGAAATTTATTCTGCACAAGGCACGCTTATTAGTTCATGTACGTCGCTTATCGACAAAAAAGGGAGTATCACGTTTAAAATTGATAATCCTGTTCTTTGGTCGGCTGAAATTCCGTACTTATATAAGCTTATAATTAATTGCGGAGATGAATACATTTGCCAAAATATCGGAATACGAAGCGTTGCAATAGAAGATGGGGTATTTAAAATTAACGGTCAGTCAGTTAAACTAAAGGGCGTAAACCGTCACGATTCTCATCCTAAAAAGGGTTATGCTGTGTCATACAGAGACTTTAAGAATGACCTTTTAATGATGAAGGATTTTAATATAAACACGGTACGTACGTCGCATTATCCTAATGATCCGCGTTTTTATGAGCTGTGTGATGAAATCGGTATGTACGTATGCATTGAAGCAGACCTTGAAACGCACGGATGTGCATATATCGGTGATTTCGATTATTTATCGAAAGAGCCTCAATACGAGAGTATATACGTTGATAGAGTTATGCGTATGGTTGAGGAAGAAAAAAATCATCCGTGTATAGTTATGTGGTCTATGTGTAATGAATCGGGATGGGGCACGAACCTTGAAGCTTGCTGTGATTACGTTCATTCAAAAAATAATAAATGGTTAGTTCATTGCGAAAGTGCGTTCACACTTCATAAGGTCGAAGAAAGAGAATTTATGGATAAAAATGTTGGCAAAATTGACATTTATGCCAATATGTATCCCGATATCAATAGAATTACGGAGTTTTTTAAATGTGCGGAGGAAAAAAGACCGTATTTTATGTGTGAGTATTCGCATGCAATGGGTAATTCAAGCGGAGATTTACAGGATTATTGGAACATCATATACTTAAATGACCGTTTTATCGGCGGTTGCGTATGGGAATGGTGTGAGCATTCCGTTGAACTTACAGATAACAACGATAATAAGTTCTTTGGGTATGGTGGTGACTTTGGCGATGAGCAGCTTAATTTATTTAATTTCTGTGCTGACGGTCTGGTTTCACCGGATAGAGTGCCACGTTCTTCACTTTATGAATTGAAGAACGTTTATGCACCTGTTTATATAGAAGATAAAAACGAAAGTTATATTGTGCATAACAGATATGATTTTCTTTCGTTAGGTCATCTTAATTTTGAGTGGGAGATTACAGAGGATAATACGGTTATTAAAAAAGGCATATTTACGATAGACACAAAGCCACATTGCACTGATTCTGTCTTAATGCCTAATGTAAGTTTAAAGGGGGAATGCTACTATAATATCAGGGTTTATGACGGTGAAAAACAAATTTATACGTGGCAAAAACGTTTGAATTCTGATATAGTTATTGAGCATTTTGACTCAAAATGCTTGTGCTGTGTTGAAGAGGTTGGTTCATATATAAAAATCAATGGTGACGGTTTTGAATATGAATTTTCGAAAATCAGACCGTATATTACGCGTATAATTAAGAACGGCAAACGTATATGCAACGGAAATAAATTAGTTTTAATGCGTGCGCCGATAGATAACGACAGAAGCGTGAAAACCGATTGGTTCAATCAAGGATTTGCTTGCGTTGAAGGTAATATGAAGTTTGCTATTGCAAACACAAAAAACTATGAAGTTATTAAGAAAAGCAATTGTATTTCGGTTGTATATGATTTTGTGCTTGGTGCGTTTAGTAAAAAACCTTATATAAATGGAAAATTAACCTATTCTGTGTATGATGATGGTACTTTAAATATAAAGATGAGTGGAAATTTGCGCAAGCTTGGTGTATGGCTTTCACGCCTTGGTTTTGAGTGGGATATTGAAAATTCTTTTAATAAAGTGCGCTACTTTGGCTACGGTCCGTATGAAAGTTATATTGATAAGCACTACGGTTCACAAATGGGTGTGTTTGAGAAATATGCTGACGAATTCTTTGTTAATTACCTTAAGCCACAGGAAAGCGGAAGTGTATACAACACGAAATGGTCGATATTAAAATCTGTTGACGGTTCGATTGCTTTTGCAGGCGATTGTTATTCTTTTAATGTTTCGGAGTATTCAATTGATCAGCTTATAGAAAAAAGACATTCTTATGAGCTTATAAAAGAAGATACCTTAAAGGTGTATACTGATTATTTTATGAGCGGTGTTGGTTCGGCTGCGTGCGGACCTAAGATTGATGAAAAATATACGTTGAATGGGGAACTTGATATAGAATTTAATATTACGTTATTTATTAATAATGATTCTGATAATGGGTTTAAGCTTCTTCATAAGCATAATGGAATCAAATAAAATAAAAACATCCGATTTCTCGGATGTTTTTTTAGTTGTTTATGAATTCTTCTATTATGAAGCGTGGACGTGACTTTGTTTCGTTATATATTTTGCCGATATATTCACCAATTATGCCAAGTGATAACAGCTGAATACCACCAATCATCCATATCGAACACATAAGTGAAGCCCAACCGCTATCAGCGTTATTTAAAAGCTTTGATATAATAGCGTATATAAGCATTGCAAAGCTTAATATAAAGATTATAAAGCCTAATGCTGTAATGAATCTAATGGGCTTAATGCTGAAGGATGTTATTCCGTCTATTGCAAAGGCAAGCATCTTCTTTAAGGGATACTTACTTTCGCCGGCAAAACGTTCGCTGCGTTCATATTCAACAACGGATGTTTTATAACCAATTATAGGAACGATGCCGCGTAAGAAAAGGTTAACCTCCTTAAATTGCTCAAGCGCATTAAGGGCGCGCTTGCTCATAAGCCTATAATCAGCGTGATTATATACGATATCAACACCCATTTTTTGCAGGATGCGGTAGTACGCAAGTGCCGTTGAACGCTTAAATGCAGTATCGGTCTTTCTTGAGGAGCGCACACCGTAAACAATATCGCTTCCGTTTTTATATTCTTCAATAAATTTATCAACAACGTTTATGTCGTCTTGAAGATCGGCATCCATTGAAATAACGATGTCAGCATATTCTTTTGCTGTCATCAAGCCTGCAAGAAGTGCGTTTTGATGACCTTTGTTGTGGGCTAACTTAATTCCCGAAAAGATACTGTCCGAATTGCAAAGCTCAGATATTAACTGCCACGTTTTATCTTTTGAGCCGTCGTCAATAAAAAGAATACGGCTATTAGAACTTATAACATCTTTTTCTATTAATGAGCTAAGCTTTTCCTTTAAACGCTTTGATGTTTCGGGTAAAACAGCTTCTTCGTTATAGCACGGAACAGTAACGTATAAAATATCACTCATTGTCATCACCGATAATTAATTCTTTAGCATAGGGGAGGGTTTTAATCCAATCACAGTAAACGTGCCATTCGTCTAATTTATGTGATTTTCTTGCAAAATACATATTTCTAAGGTTCTCATAGTTCATTGTTACCGTACGCATCTGGTTAAAACTAGAGGGCAATAACTGAATCATATTGTACCAAAGCGCCTTATCCTTTGTTTCAAGGTACTTAACCCTGATGCTTTCAAAGTAGTCAAGAAGAGAATCCATCATTTTTAATGACTCTTCATTAAGCTTATCAAAAGAAAAATCATCATAAGTAAGCTTTTTTGAATGTATTTTGTGCATTGTTGAGCAACTGTTTGCAACCGTACCAACCTTATAGGTATCAAATTCTTTCCACCAATATAATGGGGCAGTAATATCGACTGACACGAAAATCATACGCATAAACTTGCGGTGATCGGTTCCTGCACTTGACAAACGCTTTGCAAGATCAAGATCGTTATTACCAAGAATGTAGTTGCCGTTTTCGTCATACTTGCTATCGGAACGCTCCCAACTGTTTAATGGATTGCGCGCACCGCGGATAGCGTTTTCAAAATTCATTACGTCTGTACGTTCAATTTTAATCATTTTCTTACTCCTCGATTTTAGGCAATGACATATAGTGCCATGTTTTTTCGATATCTAAAGGCTCGGTAAATTCTCCGTATGCATCCCAATCGTAAGGCGTTCCGTCAGGTATATAAACGTAACCCTCATAACGGTTTGACGTCTCAAGTGCAATAAAGAAATATGCGTAATCGTTGTTTCCAAGTGCAACCTTTTGCACCTTGCTTTCGGGTAATAACCATTTTAAATCCTTGTTATCAATTGAATAAGTTCCTGAGGGAACTTCGATTGAAGAAAGCTTGTTTACTTCATTTTTTAAAGTTATTTCATGTTTTAAATAATCAGATTCAAGCTTTGACATTGATGCATCATTAACAAGCACAAAAGCAAGTAAGCATCCGATAAGCGCGGTCGAAACAGGAAGAATAAATGATATTTTGTTGTTTTTGAAAATAAGTACGCTTGAGATTATCAGGATGACCAATGCAATAAACGGTAATATTAGCATTGCAAACACTGCAAAATCGCCAAAAATGTGATACATTATATTTGTATTTAATAATGCAAAAAACGTACCAACAGCACATATTAGTGCGGAAATTGTAAGCAACGTGATTATAAGCTTTTCTTTTTTCATATTAACCTCCATATTTATTTTATTATACATTATAGTACTGTATTAAGTCAAGATTGAGTTGCATTAAATAAAAAAATGATGTAAACTATAAAAAAACAAAGGGTGATTTTATGACAAAAACTAATGCAATAAGATTGTTAAGTGCCTCAAAAATTAAATTTGACGTTTACGAATATAAATATAATGAGGAAGATCTTGCTGGTACACACGCGGCTGAATACTTAAATATACCTTATTCTACTTTTTTTAAAACGCTTGTGCTTAAGGGGAACAGAAACGGTATTTTTGTTTGCTGTATCCCTGTTGATAAGGAGCTTGACTTAAAAAAAGCTGCTGCTGCTTTTTCAGATAAAAGTTGTGAAATGATTCACGTAAAGGATTTGTTGAATATTGCTGGGTACGTGCGCGGTGCTTGTACGCCTGTTGGTATGAAGAAAAACTATCCTGTATTTTTCGATGAATATATAAATAATTTACAGGAAATATATATATCCGCGGGGGCAAAGGGACTTGCCATTAAAATTAACACAAAGGATATAATTGGTTTTGTAAAAGCAACCGTTACCTCGTTGGTTAAGTAATATTTAAAAAAATTGCTTGTAAACTTGCATCAGATTGACCTGCGGCACATGTGCAAATTTGCTTAATGCTGCTGCCTTCCGACCCTGACATGGTTCACAACAGCACATTGCGCAGAATCCAATGCAAGTTTACAAGCAACTTGCATATATATAATAACATTGTTTATAAAAAAAAGCAACTGTTTTATTTGTTTAAAAACTTTATATCGATATAGTTCATAAACAAGCATACGAGCAGTGAAATCTCTAAAGAAAATGTTATCGTATAAACGTTCATTCCGTTTAATAAAAAAAGCATTACTTGGTTGCTTAATGAATAATTGTTATATATTAAAAACAGTAACCTTTCGCCAAGAAGGATAATGAGTGTTCCGACAATACCTAATACTATCCATACGTGGTTTTTTAAAGCTTTTCTAGTAATAAGCTTGTTTATGCACACAATCAATACACCAAAAACTAAAAATAAAATGGCTGGGAAAATATATTCTTTAATATTTTTTACTACCTGAAAAAAGTAAAAGTAGTTCGTAAAATAATTAAACGCGCCCGTTTTAAAATAACGCACACACGTTAATATTAAAAATATAAACGGCGGAATTAAAATTAGCAACGTAGGGAATAAAAGTAAAGCATTAAGTTTTCTTTTGTTTTTCTTTTTGTTTTTCATAATCTTGTAAAAAGGGAAAGTGTAATGACTTTCCCTTTTAATGTTTTTTATTCGGATTTATTATCTTCGGAATCCTTTTCCGGATCTTCTTTAATTGAATCCTTTGTGGAAGCCTCAACTTCCTTTTTTAAATCTTCAAGAGTTGTTCCGTTAAAAATACGGTCGAACTGCTCGCCTGTGATCTTTTCCATATCAAGAAGAACTTCAGCAAGATTATCGAGAACTTCTTTTTTCTCAACAAGAATATCAAAAGCCTTTTTATCGCACGAAACGATTATATCGTGAATTGCAGAATCAACCTTTGCGCATAAAGCCTCAGAATAGCCCTTTTGAGTCGCGAAATCTCTGCCGATAAATATTTCATCACCGCCGCTATCGCCAAGGTAAATCGGGCCTATTTCGTCGTACATACCGTACTTTGTTACGTAGCCCTTTGCAAGCTCTGTTGCGTGACGGATATCTGATGATGCACCTGTTGATACGTCGCCTAAAATAAGCTTTTCAGCAGCACGTCCACCTAAGCACATTGTTATTCTGTCAAGAATATATAATCTTGAGTAGGTTTCGGATTCTTCATCGGGGCGGGTGAGAGTGTAGCCACCTGCGCCACCGCGAGGTATAATAGAAACCTCGGTAACAGGATCGCAATGCTCGAGAGCCTTTGCGACTATTGCGTGTCCTGCTTCGTGATATGCTACAAGTTTTCTTTGTTGCGGGCTTGTTTTATGCGATTTCTTTTCAGGACCCATTATAACGCGGGTAATTGAATCCTTAACGTCCTGCATAGTTATAAGCTCGTGGTTTCTTCTTACTGCGAGCAAGGCAGCTTCGTTACATAAGTTTTGAATATCAGCGCCTACAAAGCCTGAAGTAAGAAGTGCAACCTCTTTTGCAGATACGTCGTCAGCAAATTTCTTGTTTCTTGCATGAATATTAAATATTTCCTCACGTCCCTTTGTATCAGGGGGAAGAACGTTTATCTGACGGTCAAATCTTCCTGAACGTAAAAGCGCAGGGTCAAGTATGTCGGCACGGTTTGTTGCAGCCATAATTATTATGCCTTCTTCATTACCAACAAAGCCGTCCATTTCAACAAGCAATTGGTTAAGTGTTTGCTCACGTTCATCATGGCCACCGCCAATACCGGAGCCTCTTCTTCTGCCAACGGCATCAATTTCGTCAATAAAGATAATACAGGGTGAATTTTTCTTTGCCTGATTAAATAAATCACGAACACGTGCAGCGCCGATACCAACGTATAGCTCAACAAAATCAGAACCTGTAATTGAGAAGAACGGAACGCCAGCTTCACCTGCAACTGATTTGGCTAAAAGAGTTTTACCTGTTCCTGGAGGGCCTACAAGAAGCACACCACGGGGGATTTTTGCACCCATTTTCGTAAATTTATCGGGAGTCTTTAAAAATTCAACTATTTCTGCAAGCTCTTCCTTTTCTTCATCTGCACCCGCAACGTCCCCAAACGTAACTCGCTTTTTGCTATCATCGTACAGCTTTGCTGTTGAACGACCGAATTGCATTGCTTTTCCGTTACCCGATGATTGAGAAATAAAGAAGAACAGAGTAACACCTATGATTAAAAGCAAGAAGATATAGGGTAAAAATTCAACGTACCACGGTGCTGAAACGTATTGGGTATCAAAGTTGAATTCAACGTTTCTGCTCTTCGCTTCGTTTAATTTTTTCTCAAATTCATCTGTATACGTTATAGAGGCCTTTAATTCGTATTTTTTCTTTACGTCAGAGTTGAGCTTTTCGTGCTCTTTTGTCAGATCGATTTTATTAACGTTCTCTTTTGTTATACCGTAAACTGTACTTTCGTTTACAACAAGAACGTATAATAATTCGTCATTTTGTAATTTATTATTAAAATCAGATGACGAAATATCTTTCTGTGTTAATGATTTGTTTTGTGTGCCGCCAAACACAAAAACTAAAACTATTACTATAAGTGCAATATAGGCAAGCGTATAAATAAAACGTTTTTTCATTTATAGATCCTTTCAAAAAATTTATCCTTAATATTATAACATCAAACATTGATTCTATCAATGAAATATATGTGAAACATAAGTGTAATAATATTATTGTATGTAGAAGAATGTAATATTATAAGGTCTTTGCGAATTCGGGATCAATGTAGCATACGTCTTTAAGTTGTCTGTAATTTTCGGCATAATCAAGACCATATCCAACGATAAATTTATCGGGAATTTCAAAGCAACAATAATCCGGCTTTATCTCAACCTTTCTGCGTGAAGGCTTATCAAGCATACAGCATATTTTAATTGAGGCGGGCTTTCTTGTGTAAAGCACTTCCTTTAAATTTGTTAAGGTTAAGCCTGAATCAATTATATCTTCGACAATAAGCACGTGTCTATCGTTTATTGAATTATCAAGATCCTTTCTAATTTTAACCTCGCCGGTCGACTCGGTGGAATTTCCATAGCTTGAAATAGTCATAAAATCAAACTGAATATCCATATCAAGCTTGCGTACAAGATCTGCATAAAAAAGAACTGCACCCTTTAATATTCCCACAACAAGCAAAGATTTTCCTTTGTAATCTTTGTTAATTTGTTCTGCAATTTCGTTTATGCGCATCTGCATCTCGTCATAAGAAATCATAAGATTAATTTTATCTTCAGGTATATTCATTTTAAAACTCCTCATAAATTTTAATAATACGTTTTGTGTTTTCGTCAACCTTTACTTTTTCGGAAACCGCAACGCCAATTACTGCCAAAATTTCGTTTTTATGCGCTAAAACAGGAACGAAATCACGGGTGTATTCCGGATATTTTTTGTCAATCATAAGCTTCTTTAACGTACACTTACCTTCTGCACCGAGGGGATATATAAAGTCTTTAGGTCTGCGAGTACGTATTTTTAAATCCGATTTGGGTAATTTATCAAAGTCGATGCATTCAAAGCTGTTTGCTCGAACTTTCTTTATATCATAATATAAAATCCTTGTTTTTTTCTCAAGCTTATCTACAAATTTGCTGCGTAAGAAATGTGTCTGCCAAGGATATGAACGCTCAGGCTTGAAGGTGAATTCAAATCCAACGTAGGGAACAGGTTTAATAAAAACGAGCTTTTCGTTACATTTTTTAATCATTATGCCGTTGGGCAATTGAATCAGTTTGCCTGATGCACCGTGCGCTAAATTATATATTTTAAATAAATGCGCCTTGCTTAAATCCAAAATATTGCCGTTTAATACGTTTATTGCACGCTGAATAAGCTCAATAAACACAATTCGCGGTAATTTTTCATCTATCTTGAAATACAAACAGTAGTCGTCGTATTGAAAATCCTTTTGATATTCATCCATTAAATTTTCAAAGTACTCTCTGTAATCGTGCATCGTTTCAGAAAGCGAAGTGATTTTATCCGTAAGATTACACTCAAAAGTTTTACAGGTTTCGGTTAAAATCAAATGACGGATATTATTTCTGACTAAATTATAGTAGTAATTTGTTGAATCTGTTACGCAGGGAATATCGTATGTATAGTTGTAATTTTCAACTTCATAACGGTTGACATCAAGCATTGGTCTTATAATGTTACCGTTCTTATAGCGCATACCGCACAAACCGCGTAAGCCGCATCCGCGCGCAATGTTTATCAATATGGTTTCCACCTGATCGTTGGCGTGGTGTGCAACGGCGATGGGCGCATCGTTATACTCTTTTGAATATTTCTCAAAAATCTTATAGCGCTCATTTCTTGCAACGGTTTCAACTGATTCCTTGTGTTTAAGCTTTTTTTCATTGATTTCTATATGCTCAATAAAAAGCTTGGCACCAAATCTTTCACAAAGCTTATGAACAGATAACGAATCGCTTGATGAATCGTTGGGTCTCATTCCGTGTTCAACGTGAACACATATCATCTCATATCTTAATTTATAAAGTGCGTATACAAGAAAAGCAGAATCTGTACCGCCTGATAAACCTACGATAACGGGAGAGTTCTCGGGTATCAATCCGTAGGTATCAATTGCTCTTCTTACTTTTTCAATTGCGCGGTCCTGTGTAAATACTTCTGTTTTAAACATAGTTTGTGGTCCTCAAATCTTTACCCGGCATATTTATAATGCTTGTGGTGGGCTTATCAATAATACGTGAAGCAATACGTTCGTTATATTGCATTTTTAATTTTTCTAAATCAAGGTTTGACGAAATACACGTTGCTTTGTCGTTCTTTTTACGCTCGTTAAACAAAAGAAACATATATTCAATTGTAATGTTATTGAACATAGGCTCAGTACCTAAATCGTCAATAATAAGCATTTCTGTATCAAGTAACAGGTCAATATCTTCAATTTGATTTAAAGCATACTTGCGTAACATATCAAAAAGCTTGCCTGCTGTTACGTATATTACGGAAATACCGCGTCTTTTTAATTCGTTATATAAGCATGAAAGTAAAAACGTTTTGCCTGTACCTGTGTTACCGTATATGTATATGTTTGACTTTTTTACGTTCGGGAATTTGTTTGAATATTCACTAAAAAAGTTCCTTATTTTTTTTATTGTAGGAAGGATTGATTCATCAAAAACATCATCGTTAAAATCATCGAACGTTGGTGTATTTTTAACGTCCTCGTTATTGTTAATAGCGTTGTCAACTGCCATTCTTTTAAAGCAATCACAAAAGCTGCCATCATTTAAATAACCCTTGTCAAAGCATTTTTCGCAAAGGAACTCACGGCAGGGCAAAGAGACGTTATTTTTTGAAAGATAATTATTGATACTTTTGTTTATTTCATTCAAAGCATTGTTTTTTTCTTCTTTTTTTAATGAGCGATCAGAGGCTACAAGCCTTTTTTTATTTTCAAGATCTAATACGTCGGGATGCAATGAATAGAAATGTTGCAGATTGTTCTTATATTTGAACTCGGTTTGAAAACGAATTTGTTGAAGCATATTTTCAATTTTGCTAATTAGCTGTGGATTCATTTTTAAACCTCCAATTTATCAGGATCATCAACCAAATTTTCACCGTATTTTTCATCGCGGCCTTTAAAAATCTGTGTGTTTTTCTTATAACTTGCTCCGTCTTTTATAGCGTGTGTTTGATCAAAGAGCTTGCTTATTTGCTCACTTGTCAATGCATTTTCTTTAAGTAATTCTTCTAATTTTAAAGTATATTTTTGGAATGTGTGCATACCTTTTTCACAAAGGAGCTTTGCGATTAAAATTAAAACGTCATCTTTAAAGCCTGCATTTTTATATTTTGCAATAACGTCAAGATGAGCGCTTGTAACGGCGCGGGAGCGTTCGCCCATTTGCGACAAAATAGCGGAAGCAAGTCTTCTGTCGTTATCGGATTCAAGAAGATATGCCTTTATATTTTTTTCATCATTAATTCCAAGCTTATAAAGACCTTCAAGAATTCTGTTAAGGTACGCAAGGGAAGGTGTAAGTGCTTTTGTTGTTTCGCTGCAAGCTGCTTTAATAGCTTTAAGATCAAAACCCCATACGTTTGTCCAATTTTGATAAAGGTTAATTTCATCAACAGTAGGTGTACGTTTAATACCTAAATGCAACAACAGTTTTGATACCTCGTGTGTACGTGCCTGATAATGTTGCAGATAGCTTTCTGCGGCATCAAGAGTAACAATGCCTTCGTCTGCCCACGACCGCGCAATAGCATCGATATGGTTAAATGAAACGTTTGTGCCTTTTGATTCGATACAATGTGACACAAGCAATAGTGCCGCTTCAACTGAAAGGCCAAAAATTTCTATCCAATCGCGAGCTTTATCGTATTCGCTGTTAGAAATATTCCTTGAAGGTAACAATGCACGGATTCCTGCAAAATAATCAGCATATGCCGTAAGTAAATTTGAAGAATACGCATCGTTATGCTTTGATGCAACCGTAGCGCTTTGTATTTCATATGAAAACGGTTGAGCGGTATAGTTTATCAAATGTTTTTTGTTCAGATATTCAAGTGCGCCAAGTAAATCCGTTGCAGAACAGTTAAGGTATTGCGCTATGGAAGGTATTGAATCCGATTTTATTTCACTGTGATAGCAAAGATATACAAGGTAAACGTATACCTTAAGATATACGGGAGGGATTTCAGATAAAAACGAAGAAACAAACGCTCCTTCTAATGGGATTATATCAGATAAAGGGTTATCTTTTGCAAATTTTCCTTTTGACATTTTTCTACCTCCACGTGCAGTTTGAATTATTATAACACAAAATAAGAAATAGATAAAGTATTTATTTATCAACGAGGTGTTTTTATGATCAGAAAATATAAAAAATTAATTATTATCGGCATTTCTGTGGTTGTTTTGCTTTCGTTAATATTTGTAATATTATCAATTTTTATAAATAAAGAAACAAAAATCACCACGTATAATATTTCGGCAACTGTTGATGAAAATAAATTAAAGGGAATTTTACTTCTTGAATACTTAAACAATAACGATTTTGCGGTTAATGAATTATGCTTTTGCTTATATGCAAATGCATTTAAAAATGAAGAAAACATTAAAAACGTTGCGGTAAGTGACAGAATTGCCGAGGCTTATCCTAATGGATTTGATTCAGGCTATATAGACGTTACAAGTGTATCGGTAAACGGTGAGCCGGTTGAATATTTTATTGAAAATGACGAACAAATTTTAAGGGTTAATACCGGTGTGATAAAAAAAGGAGAACGCATAGAATTAAATATTGAATTCAAGGAAAAGCTTCCCAATTCACCAATGCGCTTTGGGTATGGTGAGGATACGTATAACTTTGGCAATTGGTATCCTGTTTTATGCCCGTTTGAAAATGGTGAGGCAATAAAAAGTATTTATACTTCAAACGGAGATCCGTTTTATTCAGAGTGTGCTGCCTATAATGTTGAAATAGACGTTCCGTCTGAGTTTCGGGTTGCAACAAGCGGAAAGATTATTTCAAAATCTACACAAAATCCGCTATACACAAAATGGATAATACACGGAAGGGATATAAGGGATTTTGCATTTGTGATTTCCGAAAATTTTAAGTTAAAATCTCAAATGGTTGGAAACACCCTTGTATATTCCTATTATCTTTTGGATGATAAGATGGGAGAAAAGGCACTTGAATATGCAAAAAATGCATTACTTTGCTTTAATAAGCTATACGGTGAATATCCGTACGAAACGTTTTCAGTTGTAGCGACTGATTTCTATATCGGCGGTATGGAATATCCCAATATGGTTATGATAGATAAAAATTTGTACTCAACATTAATGGAAGAGGCGCTTGAAGAGGTTATTGTGCATGAGGTTGCACATCAGTGGTGGTACGGCGTTGTAGGAAACAACGAAATAAAAGAACCCTGGCTTGACGAAGGGCTTACACAATATTCCGTTGCGCTTTATCTTGAAAAAACATACGGAAAAGAACGGTATAAAACTTTTTTGAACGAAAACGAGCTTTATTGCAAAATTGTTTTTGAGCTTATGGAGAAAAATATGGAAACGGTGAATAAAAAAATCGACAGACCAAGCAAGGATTTTGATAATTGGTTATTATATGATGCGCTGTGTTATGACGTTTGTGCGTTAATGTATGATTCTTTAAGAGCGACGATTGGTGATCAGTCATTTTTTGATGGTTTAAGGGCATATTATAACGAATATAAATATAAAAATTCTACCAGAAACGATTTTATAAATTGTATGGAAAATAATACATCTAAAAATGTTAAAGGTATTATTATGCCGTGGCTTGATGGAAATATATATTGGGGTTGATTTTTCGAGTACATAATGATATAATTGTAAAAAATGCATGATAGGTGAAAATATGACAAGAGAAGAATTAAAGATTGAACTTAAAAATAATCAGTATATTTGCGCAATAAAGGACAGTGAAGGTCTTGAAAAATGCATAAATTCTGATTACAAGGTTGTATTTGTTTTATACGGTACTGTAATGAATATATGCGAAATTGTTAAGGTGCTTAAAAATGCAGGTAAAATAACTTTTGTACATATTGATTTGATTGAAGGCTTGTCAGCAAAAGAGGTTGCAGTTGAGTTTATTGCGGATAACACAGGTGCTGACGGAATTATTTCGACGAAACAAACGCTTATTAAAATTGCTGCAGTTCATGGACTTTTGACTGTTCAGCGTTTCTTCTTAATCGATTCACTTGCGTACAGCAATTTATTAAAGCAAATCAAAAGCGAAGTAATGGACGTTATTGAGGTTCTACCTGCATGCAGTACGAAGACCATATCAAAAATCGTTAAAATTACAGAGCTTCCTGTTATCGCAAGCGGACTTATACAGGATAATGAAGATGTTGCGGCGGCTCTTTCAGCAGGTGCTACGGCTATATCGGGTACAAATTTTGATTTTAAATAAAAAACGCTTGATATTTACTTGATATAATGATATACTATTCTTGTGCTTAATTACAGAGATTTGAGAGTAATGAGAGTGCAATTTTCCTAAAATAATAGGAGAGTTGTATTTGCGTTGCTCTTTTTTATTTTTTTGCAGGAGGAAAAATTATGTTTGATGTTGTAATTATAGGTGCAGGCGTTATAGGTTGCGCTACCGCGTACAAGCTTTCGAGGTATAAACTTAAGGTGTGTGTTATCGACAAGGAAAATGACGTTGCGATGGGCGCAACAAGGGCTAATAGTGCAATAATTCATGCAGGTTACGATCCCGAGCCTGATACGATGATGGCACGCTTGAACGTTGACGGTGTAAGACAGGCACAGGAAATTACAAAAAAATTAAACGTTGCTTATAAGAATATCGGTTCATACGTTCTTGCATTTACCGAAGAAGAAAATGAAACGGTAAAAACATTATTTGAGCGCGGTAATATAAACGGTGTTCCCGGTCTTGAGATTTTAACGGGCGATGAGGTAAGAGAACGCGAACCCAATGTGAGTAATGCGGTATTAAGCGCATTGTGGGCACCTTCGGCAGGTGTTATTAATCCTTGGGAATATACGCTTGCTTTTGCTGAAACAGCGGCACGTAACGGTGTTGAGTTCAAGTTCAACTTCAACGTAAATAATATTGATAAAAATGATGACCATTATGATATTCTGAGCGATAACGGTCAGGAAATTAAGTCGCATTATGTTGTTAATGCCGCAGGTGTAAACAGTGATATTATTCACAACATGGTAAGCGAGCCGTCATTTAAGATAATTCCCAGTAAGGGACAGTATTATCTTATGGATAAGGTTGAAGGTCTTAAAGCCAACGCAACGTTATTTCAATGTCCTTCAAACGTTGGTAAGGGTGTTCTTGTATCGCCGACGGTTCACGGAAACCTTATTGTCGGTCCTGATGCAACCAACAGTGATGAAAAAGGCAAGGTTAATACAACGGGCGAACAGCTTGAATTTGTTCGTTTGACGGCAGAAAAGAGTGTACCCGGAATAAATTACCGCAATTCTATCAGAAATTTTGCCGGCATGCGTGCTAATTCGGACCAAAGTGATTTTATCATCGGCGTTGCTAATGATAGATTTGTTGACCTTGCAGGCATCAAATCGCCCGGTCTTTCTGCTGCACCTGCAATTGCCGATGAAGCAGTATTGTTATTAAAGAACGAAGGCTTAGATTTAGTAAAAAAGAGTGATTTTATCGATGAACGTAAGCGCGTTGTATTTAAAGAGCTTAGTAACGAAGAGAAGAAAGAGCTTATAAAAGAAAATCCTCTTTATGGCCGTATTATTTGCCGTTGTGAAACGATCACGGAGGGCGAAATAGTAGAAGCAATTCATTCGCCGATTCCCGCACGCTCGGTTGATGGTGTAAAAAGACGTTGTAACGCAGGTATGGGAAGATGCCAAGGCGGCTTCTGTGGTCCAAAGGTTCTTGAGATTATTGCTCGTGAGACAGGTTGTTCTCCTCTTGAGATATTAAAGGATAAAGAGGGCAGTAATATTCTTGTATTAGAAACAAAGGAGGAAAAATAAAGCTATGTATGATATTATAATTATCGGTGGCGGTCCTGCAGGACTTTCTGCCGCCTATTCTGCATATAAAAACGGCGCAAAGAAGATCCTTATTATTGAGCGCGATAAAGAACTTGGTGGTATTTTAAATCAATGCGTTCATAATGGATTTGGTCTTCATTATTTTAAAGAAGAATTAACCGGACCTGAATACGCACAACGTTTTGTTAAAATGCTTAACGAAACCGAGGTAGAGGTTAAGCTTGATACAATGGTGCTTAACGTTTCTGCTGATAAAACCGTTTCTTGTATTAATACCGTGGATGGATATATGGATCTTAAAGCCAAAGCTATAATCCTTGCAATGGGATGCCGCGAGCGTACACGCGGTGCAATTTCTATCCCCGGTGATAGACCTGCAGGCGTTTATACCGCAGGTTCTGCACAGAAGTATCTTAATATTGACGGGTTTATGGTTGGCAAAAGAGTTGTTATTCTTGGTAGCGGTGATATAGGACTTATTATGGCGCGCAGAATGACTCTTGAAGGTGCAAAGGTTCTTGCGTGTGTTGAGGTTATGCCTTACTCGGGCGGACTTAACAGAAATATTGTTCAGTGCTTGAACGATTTTGATATTCCGCTTTACCTATCGCATACAATTATAGATATTCAGGGCAAAAACAGAGTTGAAAAGGTTGTGGTTGCAAAGGTTGGAAACGACCGTAAGCCTATTAAGGGTACGGAAATAGAATTTGATTGTGATACAGTACTTCTTTCGGTTGGCTTAATTCCCGAAAACGAGCTTACTCGTGGTGCAGGTATCGATATTGATACCCGTACGAACGGTGCATTTGTGTATGAAAATATGGAAACAAGCATTGAAGGCATTTTTGCCTGCGGTAACGTAGTACACGTTCACGATTTGGTTGACTACGTAACACAGGAAAGCGCACGAGCTGGAAAAGCTGCAGCAGAATACGTTTTGAACAACGAAAAGAAGGAAAACGAGATTTCGTTAATAAACGGCAATGGCGTTACGTATACTGTTCCACAAAAAATCCGTATAACAGAAAGCATGAAAAGCGCAGAAGTATTTTTCAGGGTAAATAGGGTATTTGGCAGCAGTATAATTAACGTAACCTCAAACGGTGAAAAAATTGCCGCATTTAAACGTGAGCATATGGCACCCGGTGAGATGGAACACATCGTATTGCCAAAGGTGCTTTTAAACAAAGCTTCTGATGAAATTAAAGTTGAGATATTAAGTGAGGAATAAGAATATGAAGGAACTAATTTGTATTGTGTGTCCCAAGGGATGTCACTTAAAGGTTGATGAACTTAATAATTATTCTGTCACGGGAAATGGCTGTGAGCGTGGAATTGAATATGGTAAAAACGAACTTATAAACCCTATGCGTGTTATTACAAGCACGGTTAAAATTGAAGGCGCATTATATAAAAGATGCCCTATTAAAACAAATAAACCTATTCCAAAGGCAAAGATGTTTGACGTTGTAAAACAGCTTGATAATATAACGTTAAAATCACCTGTGTATGTTGGTCAGATTATTATAAAGAACGTTGCTGATACCGATGCCGATATCGTTTCAACAAAAAATATGTAAAAAGAAAAGAGTGCATTAAATTGATGCACTCTTTTTTTGTGTCACAATATTGATGAAAATTCATATTATATTAATGGAAATTGTATTTCCGATTAAACGTTTATGGAGGATATTATGTACAGATATCAGAACAGATGTAATGATTCGTGTAGGTATTCCGATTTAGGCAACAATTTTGATCATAACAATAATTGTGAAAATAACTGCGGATGCGAAAAAAAGAAACCTTGCTTCAACAATAATTGCCCCCAAATTTCCGTAGGTCAAACAGTTACAGTAGAACCCGGTGGTGATGCTTTTGTAATTAACAGCGGTACGCAGGATAACGTAATCCTTGACTTTTATATTCCACAAGGTCCCACAGGCCCGCAAGGAATTAGAGGTCCACAGGGCTTTTTAGGACCTACGGGTCCTCAGGGTATCCAGGGTGCATTAGGTCCTCAGGGGGTTCAAGGGGCACAGGGACCAACAGGCCCACAAGGAATTCAAGGTGTTCAGGGACAAATTGGTGCAACAGGTCCTACTGGTCCACAAGGAATACAGGGTATTATAGGCCCCACAGGCCCAATTGGTCCACAAGGTGAGGTTGGTCCTACAGGTCCAACAGGCCCTGCAGGTGTGGTGCCAATTCTTTCGTATGGCGGTGCATATGACAATACACCTGAAACAATTGACGTAGCAACGGGAACAGAGAGTGTAATTCCGTTAACAAACGCTTATCCTGTTGAAAACGTTACGGTAGCAACTAACACCGTTACTGTTAACGCAGATGCTGATTATGAAGTAACTTATATTGTATCAGGAACACCAGGAACAACAGGTAGTTACACTGTTGCAGTAGCAAATAACGGAACTGTTATCCCCGGAAGTGAAGTAACACTTTCAGGTAACGAAAGTACCTTATACAGCAATAAGTTTATTGCAACGTTAGCTTCAGGCGACGTTTTAAGCCTTGTAATAACCACAACTGATGCAACAGGCACGTTTGCTTTAAACGACGGTACAAACGCGAATTTAGTAGTTAACGAGCTTGCATAAACGATCTCCGCAAATGCGGAGATCTACATATATAAGGAGGATATATGAAGGTTTGTGTATATGCTATTGCCTTAAATGAAGAAAAATTTGCAAAGCGTTGGGCAGAAAACATGGGGGAAGCGGATGAAATATATGTTCTTGATACAGGCTCAACCGATAATACTGTTGATATTCTTGTAAAAAACGGTGTTAAGGTTTTTTCAAAGAAAATAACACCCTGGCGTTTCGACACAGCACGAAACGAATCATTAAAGCTTTTGCCTCGTGATACGGATATTTGTGTTTGTACCGATCTTGATGAGATTTTTGAAAAAGGTTGGAGAAAAAAACTCGAGGCAGCATTTGTGGATAATGTTACGCGCGTGAGGTATAAGTATATATGGAACTTTAATTCAAACGGAAATCCCGACGTAGTTTTCTATATTGAAAAAGCACATAAATTAGCTGGTTACAGATGGAAGAATCCAGTGCACGAAATTTTAGTTAATGAAAATGAAACTATCGGAAATGCCGATGGGGTAGTTTTGATGCATTTTCCTGACAAAAGCAAATCAAGAAAGCAATATCTTGAATTACTTGAACTTGCAGTAATTGAAGAACCAGATAATGACAGAAACGTACATTACCTTGGACGTGAATATATGTATTATGGCAGATATGCTGATGCTATAAATATGCTAAAAAGACATTTATCACTTAATAGTGCGACATGGAAGGATGAAAGGTGTGCTTCGTTTCGGTATATTGCAAACTGTTATTTAATGCAGAATAATATTAGTGATGCATATAAATATTATCTTTATGCAATTGCCGAAGCGCCGTATTTGCGTGAACCTTGGCTTGATCTTGCTTATTTTGAATATAGACGCGAAAATTGGATAGGGTGTATTTATTTTATTGAATATGCACTAAATATAAAATCAAACACAAAAACCTATATAACAAGTTCATCATCATGGAACGAACAGCCGTATGACGTTTTATCAATAGCTTATTATAAAATAGGGATGATTGATAAAGCAATCGAAAACGTAAAAAAAGCAATTGAATATTCCGATGATGAACGTTTAAAAAAGAATCTTGAAATATACAAAAAAGCCACCTTACAATAGGTGGCTTAATTTTATTTAGTCATCCAAGCCTGTTGCTTCGATAACGGTAACATTGGGATGTAACTGTAAAAGTGATGCGGGAACCTGCGTTGTAATTTTGCCGTAAATTGCTTTTTTTAGAATATCTTTTTTGCCTGCGCCTTCCGCAATTAATACAATGTGTTTTGCATCCATTATTTCTGCTACACCCATTGAAAGTGCCTGCCTGGGAACTTCGCTTATATCGTTATAAAAACGTGCATTTGCTTCGATTGTTGACTGGGTAAGGTTTACAACACTGCAGGTCGCAAAAAGCTCCTCATCAGGCTCACAAAAACCTATATGGCCGTTAGGACCGATACCCAAAAGCTGAATATCACGGGTTCCAAGCTCTTTCAATAATGCTGAATATCTTTTGCATTCAGCGTTAAGATCTGATGCTTTTCCGTTTGGAACGTTGGTGTTTTCGATTTTTACGTTGATTTTCCTGAAAAGATTATCATTCATAAAAAATCTGTAACTGTTTTCATTATCGCCGGATAAGCCTGCATATTCATCAAGGTTTACGGTTGTTAAATTTGAGAAATCCGCACCGCTTTTACCAAGCTCGTCATATAATCCGACAGGTGTGCCTCCTGTTGCAAGGCCAAATACACTATCGGGTTTTTCTGTTATTTGTTTAATGAAAATTTCAGCGGCAAGCTTACTCATTTCTTCCTTTGATTTAGCATGAATTATTCGCATGATTTAATAAACTCCATTCCTTTTTTTAATGCTTCAACACAATCTTCGAGACCTTCGAATTCGATTGTGAAGTAATCGTTATAACCTTTGTTTTTAAGAATGTCTATGCATTCCTTTACGGGAACAACACCTTCGCCTACAATTGCGCCCTGAATGTATTGTTTTTTTTCTGCTGTTGCAAACGCACCATCACAAGGAGCATCGAACGTGTGGAAATCCTTTACATGAACGTGGAAAACGTATTTAGAACCAATTTCTACGCTTTTTGCGCAATCACCGTTAGTGCACATAAAATTGCCGATATCAACAAGCCATCCAAAGTTAGGATTATTTACCTTATTAATCATTTTTTCAACTCTATCAGCATCCTGACAAAACATTCCATGATTTTCTGTGCACGTTCTAACGCCCTTTGTTGCGGCGTATTCGGTAATCATTCTGATACGGTCACAAACGGTATCAAGGTAATAATCAAAGTCCTTGGGACCGTTCTCGGGGAACACGGAATAAATATCGTGGCGCATAAGCTTTACGCCTAACAGTGCTGCAATATCTACCTTATGCTTTAAAGCATTAAGCTCCGCTTCGATATCCTCAGCAAGAAGATTTGCACCAATAGTATATGAAATAATAGGTAAATTTGCTTCTGAAGCCAAACGCTTTAATTCGAGTGCATATTCTTCTTCGGTAAAGCCTTCTTCGGGAATAAGCTGTGTAAATTCTATACCGTCAAAGCCAAGCTCTTTTGTAAGAGCAATCATTTGCCTTTGGGTAATTTCGCCTTTTCTTAAGAGCTGAGAATAACTATATGAAGTTACTGATACTTTCATTTAATTTCTACCTCGTGACCTGTTCTTGCTGATTCATAGATTGCATCAAGAATCTTCATCACCCAAATACCATCGTCAGCTGTTGCGATACATTCTGTTCCGTTAAGACAGCAATCAACGAAATGAGCCATTTCGCGATCAAAGTGGCTATCGGCGGGTAAGCCTGCAGTAGAGGGTGTAATATCAACTAAACGGTTATGCATTGTTGTATAAATCTTTGTGCCGCTTGCATTCATAACAACGCCGCCCTTTGTACCGTAAAGAGCTTTTGCATTGTGTGATTCACCGTTGAGCGAATAGCTTGTTTCAAGAAGGGTTACTGCACCGTTGTCATAACGGATAAGTGCTGTACCAAAATCTTCAACGTCTTCAATTCCGTTATCGAATACGCTCTTTCTGGGATGCCAGCCAACTGAGTTGATAAGCTCGGGACGGAAACCGATTCTGTCAGATGATGCTGCAAAAACGGAAACAGGCTTAGGTCTGCCCATAAGCATACGTGTCTGATCAATTACGTGAACACCAAGGTCAATGATAGGACCACCGCCCGAACGTGCCTTATCGCAGAACCAACCGCCCGGTGCACCGTGACGACGGAGATACGTTGCTTTTGTATAATAAATATCGCCAAGATCATCCTTGAAATCCTGAACAAGTGCTGTATCGTTTGAAAAATGAAGAACAAAACCTATCATTAAAAGCTTTCCAGCTTTATCAGCGGCTTCCTTCATTTTGATAGCTTCATCAGCATTAAACGCCATAGGCTTTTCACAAAGAACGTTTAAGCCGTGTTCAAGAGCGTATATGGAGCATTTAGCGTGATTGCAGTTCCATACACATACGTCTGCTGCATCCAATTCTTCGTTTGCAATCATTTCTTCAACGGAGTTATAACGCTTTGTTATGCCATATCTCTTTCCGAATGCTTCAAGCTGATTTCTGTCAATATCGCATACTGCAACGATTTCAGCTGCAGGAACGTTTTTATATGCTTCCATATGAATGGTTGCAATATTACCTGCTCCAACAATACCGATTCTTAACTTTTTACCGGTATATACCTGCTGTTCTTCAGTGAAGTTTAATGCAGGTTCGTGTGATGCCATTTTATTTTTCCTCCAATTTTCTTAAGAAGTCATAAGCCTTTTTAATATCTTTGGTTGGATCTTCTCCAACTTCTCTCTCAATAGTAAGGAAACCTTTATATCCGATATCCTCAAGTGCCTTAAGATAATTTTCAAAAGGAACGCTTCCTTCACCAAGGGGAACTTCCTTAAAGAACGTTTTGCCGTTAAACTCTTCAGGAATGGGGTGTACAACGTGATAAATGATTTCGGGATCAACATCGATAAGCTTAATGCCGTCTTTTGCGTGTGTGTGTACAATATAGTCCTTCAAGGTATAAACAGCCTGTACAGGATCGTCACCTGTGACCATCTTAAAGTTTGCAGGGTCAAGGTTTACACGAACAGCACCTGAAAGGGAATCAAGGAATTCTTTTAATACAACTGCCGTTTCAGGACCTGTTTCGACTGCAAAATATGCATCGTTATTTTTGGCGTAATCAGAAAGTTCTCCGCATGCATCCTGCATTATTTTATAGCGAGGATGGTTTTTGTCATTAGGAACTACACCGATGTGTGTGGTAACGATATTAGTTTCAAGCTCTTTTGCAAGGTCTATAACGCGTTTCGATCTTTCAATATAGATTTTGTTCTGTTCAGGGTCGCCGAATCCTTTTCCGAAATCACCGCAAAGTGCTGAAAAAACAAGACCGCTGTCTTTTGTTTTCTTAAGTAACTCGCGTCTTGCTGCAGCATTGAGGTTTTCAGGGCAATAATCTTTAGAAGCTGCATAAAGCTGTATGCCGTTTAAACCCATTTCTGAAGCAATTTTTATAACCTCATCAAAGGGCTTGCGGAACGATTCAGCCATAGCGCCGATAGGGAACTTATACATAAAAATCACCTCCTTTTAATTTATGTATATTATAAAGTATAAAAAAATATTTTTCAATACAAAATATTGCTTTTTTATGTAAAAATATTGTTAAAATACACACAATCTTGTTTATTTGTTGCTTTATTGGCTATAAAAATAATTTTTTATTGACTTGGACAATTAATTTGTTATAATAAGGTATGAGAAAAAACGAGAGGATGATAACATTGAAACTTAATTACAAACGCACAATCATAATTGGATTTGCTTTTATGGCAATTCTGGCATTCTGGCAATTTTACGATCAGGTAATACCTTTCTTACTCGAAAAGAAGTTCGGTTTAACTACCCTTGAAGCAAACGGTGTTATGTCAGTTGATAATATTCTTGCTATTTTTATGTTACCGTTGTTTGGTGCAATTTCCGACAGAACAAGCACAAGACTGGGGAGAAGAACACCTTATATTTTATTCGGTACGCTTGCTTCAGTTATTTTACTTATAATTATTGGTATATCCACGCAGATTAACGACAAAACAATGTTTTTTGTATCATTATTCCTTGTTTTATTTGTTATGTCAATATACCGTACTCCTGCCGTTGCATATATGCCCGACGTAACACCTAAGCCTTTAAGAAGTAAAGCAAACGCAATTATAAACCTTGTAGGCTATATCGGCGGTATATTTGCAACCGTTGTTATGATGTTTATGTTAAAAAGCGAAGTCAATGCCGAAGGTGTTAAAGAATACAGCGAAAGTCAGTCATTTTTGCCCGTGTTTATCGTAATCGGTGCATTTATGCTTGTATCCGTCCTTTTCCTTGTATTTTCAATAAATGAAAACAAGCTTTTAGCAAGCGTTTCTGTTGAGGAAAATGATCAGGCTGACGATTTAAAAACAACAAATAAAACCAAGTTATCTTCGGGTGCTTTAAGAAGCCTTATACTTATCTTATTTTCTGTATTTTTATGGTATATGGCATACAATTCAGTTACAACAGCATTTTCAAGATACTGTATGGAAGTATTGAATGCCGACTTAAGTACCTCATCAGGATATCTTCTTACCGCAACGGTTTCTGCAATTATTGCATTTATTCCACTTGCATTCCTCTCGGGTAAGGTGGGCAGAAAAACGACCATTCTTGCGGGCGTAGCATTAATGACCGTTTGCTATGCTATTGCGATTTTAATTAAGGCGCAAACCCCTGTAATGTATGCTATTTTCGGTCTTGTAGGTATTGGTTGGGCGGCAATAAACACCAACTCATTCCCGATGGTTGTTGAAATGTGTACAGGTGCTGACGTTGGAAAATATACCGGATATTATTATACGTTTTCAATGGCGGCACAGATTGTTACACCGTTGTTATCCGGATTATTGATTGATAAAATGGCGGCAGGTTATAATATTCTTTTTCCGTATGCAGTTGCGTTTTCAGCGATGTCTTTTGTTACCATGCTTTTTGTAAAGCATGGTGATTCCAAGCCCAAAGCAAAAGCTTCGATGCTTGAAAATTTTAACGTTGAGGACTAAAAATGTATATATTTGTAATTATAATTTGTTTTTTGATTGCAATATTTTTGTTCCTTATTTTTCCGTCTAAAATTAAGAAGGAAAACAATGTGCTTAAAGATGTAAAATATATAGCGCACAGGGGATTGCATAACGAATTTATTCCTGAAAATTCTTTAAGTGCATTTGATAATGCGTGTAAAAATGGGTATGCTATTGAGATTGACATTCACGTTACAAAGGATGATGAAATTGTTGTTTTTCACGATAATTCATTAAAAAGAATGTGCGGTGTTGATTTAAAGATAGAGGATTTAACACTTTCAGAGATAAAGGAAATGCATCTTCTTAATACTGCAGAGAAAATCCCAACGTTAAAAGAATGTCTTGATCTTGTTGATTCAAGAAGCTTCCTGCTTATAGAATTCAAGTGTGAATCAAAAGCATTGTGTGACCGATTATGTGTAAAAGCAAATGAAATTTTAAATCGGTACAGCGGTAAATATGCGATACAATCCTTTTATCCCTTTGTGCTTAATTGGTATAAAAAGAACAAACCTTGTGTTATGCGAGGTCAGCTTGCATCGGCTTTTTATAATGACGAATTAAAATTGCGATTATTAGGCGCATTAGTATTTAATTTTATTGCAAGACCGCATTTTATTTCCTATGAATATAAGTATACAGGAAACTTTTTTAGAAGATTAAGCACGTTGCTTGGCGCGTATCCTGTTGCGTGGACTTATAATAAGCAAGAGGATATTGAAAAATCAAAGAAATATTTTAAGAGCTATATATTTGAAAAATTCATACCTAAAAAAAATGAGGCTGATGATTAACATCAGCCTTCTTTATATTCACTTGGCGTTTTTTCCGTTACCGATAAAAATACTTTTGAGAAATAGGATTGATTTTCAAATCCCGCAAGCTTTGCAACCTGTTTAATAGGATAATCTTCCTTCAATAATGATTTTGCAAGCTCACATCGGTGAATGTTTATGTATTGAATGGGTGTATATCCTGTTATTTTTTTGAATTTTCGTATAAAATGATTTGAATTTTATCACCGTAAAGAACAGAGCCCGTGCCTTCAAGTACACGAATAAGTTCAACGTTTTCGTGCCAGTTAATGTGCTTAAAATGCTCCATTTTTCATATGCAACTATAATGAAATATAATCGGCAAGGATTCCATATGTTTTTTATGGTTTTCAAAAGCAATGTATGATTCCATTAATAAAATGCTCCCGTTTACGACTTTTTTTATATTATAGCACAGTAGTCAAAAAAGAGAAGGAAAAATTCCTTCTCTTAAAAATTATTTGTTTTTAATTAAAAGTACAACCCAGTCTTGCGTATCACCGTTAGGCTTGTCAGGAAGGGGATAAGCAGGCTTACCGTTAACGTCTGTACTGTTTGCCTTTAACTGTGTATCAATTGTAATGTACTCACAGGTGCGGGGGTTGAACCACATTGCGTTGTAGGTTGCGTTGCCATCCATATTGGCTATTGTACCTGTCTGTGTGCTGTTCTTATTGCAAAGGTATACAACGTAAACGTCATTACCGATTGTAGCGCAAGCGTAGTTGCTCTTTCCAATGTTGTTATAGTAAACGTTTTCACGTAATTCAGGAACAAGCTCCCACCAATTGATATATGAGAAGAAGTGCTTCATATAACCCACCTGTGTAGCGGAGGGGAAGTTTACTGAAGTGCTCCAATGTGTAGCCTTATCTTCAGGAGTAATGGTATCAATACCGTCTTTTGAAGTCTTATCAATATCGTAAGTGCTCTTATACAGCCAAATATCAATAGCACCGTAGCCGTATCCAAAGAAACCGTTAAGGTATGATAACCAACCCTGTGCACGTGCGCCGTAATCCTTAGTCCAGAGATAGCAGTAGCTTCCTTCGTAGTTTACAGCAACCTTGGGTGATTCCCAATAATCTCTTGCAACAAGAACGTCACGGTTGTTAAGCTGCGTAAACGAAGGTGTCCACTGTGCGCCGTACCAATTGTGACCGGTCTTCTGTGTTACTTCTTCACTTAAGAATACCGATTTACCAAAGTTACCATCCGTGGTAGCACCTGCACCGTTAACGCCTAAACCTGTTACGGTTGTACGAGTGGTGTTTTCTTGGTGACCTGTAAGGGGATGCTGATAGGGATCGTGCTTATGCATAAATTCTGCTACGTTTACCCAGGGGTTGTTTTCGTACGAGAACCATGCATCACCACGCTCGTAATAATCGTCGTTATCACATTCCTGTGCAAGTGTCCACATTACAGGATAAGCGCTGTAACGAGCAACCCACATACGTGCGCAAGTTTCCATAAATTCAAGGTCGGATGCAAATTTTTTGTCAATCTGATTTACGAATACAAACTGTGCATTTGCGTGAACCATACCTTTTTCTGCGATATAGTCAAAATAAAGGTCAGCCTTTTGGAAAGCTTTAAGGTCACCCTTACTGAACTTACAATCGTTTAAGTTCCATGTATGGTCGATAGGCTCGGACTGATAAACTGTAAAGCCCTGTTCAACACGTTTGTCAACGATATACTTAAAGTGTGAATCTGTTTCGATGTCACCTGCGTGGTCACCTGCTCTATCATATTCTTCATTAAGCATATTCCAGTGTGTATCACCAAGATAAAAGAAGGGGGTGCCGTCAGCATAAGTAAAGTATTTATTGCCTGTTTCAACGAATACAAAGCCGTGCTTGTAGATATCAAGATCGCCTTTGTATTCGTTTGCACCAATAGTACCGGTCTTACCGTTAATGGTAGTATCCTTAGTACATTCGGTTTTGTAATCCCAAATTCCGTATTCGGTGGGTGCAAAGCGAACTTTAAAGATCTGATCACCATCCCAGAAACCAGGCATCTTTATCGTGGTGCCTGTGCTTCTGTTAGTAAAGATAACGTCAAAATCAACGTAGAATTGTTCAACGTCCATCGATGAAGCTTTTTTATAAGGATGTGTTGATTCAAAGGTAATCTCCGTCATACACCAAACTTCACCTATAATATCAACAGTTGATGCATCAATTTCAGGCATAGCTGTTGGTGTAGGATTAGCCTGTGTGGGTGTGCTGTCAGCATTGTTTCCGCATGCAGTGAATGAAATCGCAAGTGAGAAACATAGTGCGAGCGTAAGAATGATAGCGATAATTCGTTTCATTTTATACCTCCTAAAATTTTGTAACAATATATTATCAAAATTGTTTACATTTTGCAAGTACTATTTAAATATTTTATAGAAGTATATCTTGATTCCAATATTATGATGTGATATACTGTTCAAAAGAAAAGGAGTGGTGATTTTGTCAAAAAAATTCCAAACTGCAGTTTTTTATTTTCCGAATTGGCACGTTGATGAGGCAAATGAGCGCTATCACGGCAAAAATTGGACTGAATGGGAGCTTTTAAAGATTGCAACGCCTCGTTTTGAAGGTCATATGCAGCCCAAGGTACCGCTTTGGGGGTATGAGGATGAGGCTGATCCTAGAGTAATGAAAAAAAAGATTGATACCGCACTTAAATTTGGTGTGGATTGTTTTCTTTTTGATTGGTATTGGTTTGAAGACAGATCATTTCTTTCAAGATGTCTTGAGGAAGGCTTTTTAAAAGCGGATAATGCAAAAGATATGAAGTTTGCATTGATGTATGCGAATCACAGAGATTGGCAAAGCAATCATCCCGCAAGAGCAAACGAGCCACCAGTAAGTCACTTGCACTGCGACGTTGATGAAAAAACTTTTATTAAAGCAACCGATTATATTATTAAGAAATATTTCGGGCATCCGTCGTATTGGCGTATTGACGGAAAGTTGTTCTTTTCAATGTATGAATTAAACACACTAATTGATAGCTTAGGCGGTATTGAAAACTGCAAGCGTGTTCTTGATGAATTCCGTGACCGCGTGAGAAAAGCAGGTCTTGGCGAGCTTCATCTTAATGCAATTCTTTTTAACGTATGCGTGCTTCAAAACGAAGGTGTTCTTGCTTCACCGAAAGAACAGCTTGATTACCTTGGTTTTGACAGTGCTACAAGCTATGTGTGGACACATCATCAGCCGTTTGATTTTCCGCGTCATGACTATGAAAAGATTAAAAAGAAGTATTTTGAGGATGTAAAACAATACGAGGAACTTACCGTGCCATATTATCCTAATGCAACTATGAGCTGGGATTCAAGCGCAAGATGCTGTCAAAGTGATGTTTACGGCGATTACGGATATCCGTTTACAGGCGTATTGGAAATTTCGCCCGAGCAGTTCGAGGATGCTCTTTTAAATATTAGAGAGTATCTTGAAAACAAACCCGAAAAAGACAGAATAGTTACCATAAATGCATGGAATGAATGGACTGAGGGAAGTTATCTTGAACCTGATACAGTTAACGGATACAAGTACCTTGAAGCCATCAAGAAAGTATTTGGTTAAACGTTGCGGATAAAAGTCTTTAGCACTTTTATCCTTTTTTTCATATAATGTAAAAAGCTATTGAATGTTTTTAGAAAATTTGATATAATTTATTTAAAGACTATTTCAGGAGAAAAGCTATGATCAGACTTGACGATTTTAAAAACAAAAATATTCATTTTATAGCAATAGGCGGGCACAGTATGTGCGGTCTTGCGGAAATTTTACATAATTGGGGATTTACAGATATCAGCGGTTCGGACCGTTCTGACAGCGATGCATTACAGCGCCTTAAGGGGATGGGTATTCGTGCAACCGTAGGGCATAGTATTGATAACGTAAAGAATGCTTCTCTTGTCGTTTATTCTGCGGCCATTCCAAAGAATAATGTAGAAAGAGCATTTGCTGAAGAAAACGGAATTCCTTGTATTGACCGCGCTGCGATGCTTGGTCTTATATCGGCAAAGTGCCAAAAATGTATCGGTGTTGCAGGTACACACGGCAAAACAACAACAACCTCAATGGTTTCGGAAATTTTCTACCGTTCAAAAAAGGAACCTACAATACATATTGGCGGCGTTTTACCTACAATTGGAAGTAACGTTTATACGGGTAATGATGAGTTTTTTATTACTGAAGCATGTGAATACGTTGATTCGTACCTTACTTTAAAACCTTATATTGCAATAATTCTTAATATCGATTCTGATCACCTTGACTACTTTAAAATAGTAGAAAATATTTATAAATCATTCTTAACGTACAGCCGTTTGGTAGATGAAAACGACGGTTACGTTGTCGGTTGCTATGATGATGCGCGTACTAGAAGACTTCTTGACGAATGTGGCAGAAATCACGTAAGCTATGGCTTTGATAAGGCGGCAGATTATCACGCAGAAAACGTTGAATATAATAGCGACGGTTATCCGCGCTACGCTATGTATAAGGGCAGTGATTTTCTTTGCCACGTTGAATTATCGGTTATCGGTGAGGTTAACGTATTGAATTCAATGGCGGCAATAATTTCTGCATTACTTTCGGGTATTGAACTTGTTGATGCACTTAAAGGTATTAAGGCATACACAGGTGCAGGAAGAAGATTTGAATATCGCGGCACGTATAATGGTGCAAAGATATATAATGACTACGGTCATCATCCCGAGGAGGTTGCAGCAACCATCGAAGCGACCAAGCATATAAAGAAAAACAGATTATGGCTCATATATCAGCCTGCGTTATTCTCAAGAACTAAGGCACAGTTTGATAGGCTTGTTGATTGCTTCCATCACGCAGATAAAACGGTAATAATTGATGTATACGGTGACCGTGAGCCGTTTGATCCTACCATAAATTCAAAGATGATTGTTGATGAAATCATCAAAAAATACAATGATGACTGTATTTATATACCTACCATGGAAGAATGCGGTGCATATTTAAAAACAAAGCTTTTACCTGAAGATATTGTTTTGATTATGGGAAGCGGTACAGTAGATATTCTTGATAAATTTATATTAAATTGACGGGGGAATCCTATGAAAATTTGCGTTTACGGCGCAGCAAGTGAAAAAATTGACAAGGTATATATAACAAACGGCGAAATACTTGGTCAAAAAATGGTTGAACGCGGACATACGCTTGTTTACGGTGCAGGTGCACTTGGTATGATGGGTGCGGTTTCGCGCGGTGTACACAGTAAAAACGGTTTTGTTTTAGGTGTTGTTCCTGATTTTTTCACTAACGAAGAAATACTTAATATGAATTGCACCAAGCTTATTCGCACTAATACGATGCGCGAAAGAAAGCAGATAATGGAAGACAATGCAGATGCATTTATTGTTTTGCCGGGTGGCATCGGTACCTTTGAAGAGTTTTTTGAAATTCTTACGTTAAAGCAGCTAAACAGGCATAATAAGCCTATCGCATTATTTAATATTAACGGCTTTTTTGACGGTATGATTAAAATGCTTGATGATGCGATAAAGGGTGAATTTATCAATATTGAATGTAAGGATATGTATCCTGCGTTTGATAATGCCGACAAAATTCTTGATTATATTGAAGGATATGAAAAAATGGATCTTTCAAAAATGAAGATATAAAACAACAGCGTTAGTTATTAAAACTAACGCTGTTGTTCTTTATTAAAATGGTTATAAACTTCCTGTGCACTTGTTTTGGTCATTCCGCTAACACTTTCAAGTTCCTCTAAAGAAGCTTCCTTAATTTTATTAACGGACGAAAATACCTTTAAAAGCGCTTTCTTTCTTTTCGGACCAATTCCGCTTATTTCATCAAGCACGGACAATAATGATCCCTTTTTACGAAGTGAACGGTGGAATGTGATTGCAAAGCGGTGCGCTTCATCTCTTATTGCTTGTAAAATCTGAAGTGATGGGTGAGAACGCTCAAGTATAAGTGGTACAGGCGAACCGGCAAGATAGATTTCTTCAAGCTTTTCAGCTAATCCAATGCACGTTGTTTTTATTGAAAGTTCATCCCTAATTATGCTTAACGCAGAACTTAATTGACCTTTTCCACCGTCGATAACAATAAGATCCGGAGCTTTATCAAAGCCGCGTTTCTGATTTAAGAGATCGTTAAAACGCCGTGATACAACCTCTTGCATCGACATATAATCATTGTTTCCCTGATGAACCTTAAAATATCGGTATTCTTTTTTATCCGCTCTTCCGTTTGTAAATACAACCATCGAAGCAACCGCATCAGTTCCTTGAATATGTGAAATATCAAAGCATTCAATACGGTGGGGCAAAACACCAATATTTAACTGATCTCTTAAGCCTTCAAGGCCTTTAATAATACGTTCTTCCTTATAGATAAGGCTTGTACGGGATTTCTCCATTTTTTCTCGTGCATTACGTTTTGCCATAAGACATAGCTCGTGCTTTTTACCGCGTTGCGCAAGGTGAATATTGGTTTTTATACCGGAATGCTCAAAAATTAGCTGTTCAATAATATCCTTATCGTCAGGTGTAACGTCACACGTAATTTCACGCGGAACGTATGCACCGTCCGTATAATAACGAATAAGAAACTCAGCAAGAAGTGATGCTTCGTTATCAATATTCGTCAAATCGCTTAATTCAACGTTATTTATACCGATAAGCCTTCCTGCACGAACATAGAGAGAGCATATTACTGCAAACGTATCGCGTAAAAGAACTGAAATAACGTCAATATTCTGATTCTTATCAAGAACAATTTTTTGTTTATTAAGAATCTCTTCGGTTTTTATAAGCTTATCACGAAGCTCGGCAGCGTGCTCAAATTCAAGCTTTTCTGCGGCAGCTTCCATTTTAGTACGTATTGCTTCAATAACGTTTCCTTGATTGCCCTTTAAAAACGATATTACTTCATCAACGTTCTTTTTATAAAGCTTTCTATCGTGATTTACGCATGGCGCAGGGCATCGACCTATATGAAACTTAAGGCAAGGCCGTACGTTTTGTTTTGTGATATCATAATTGCAGGTTTTAAGTGGAAAAATCTCGGTAACAATATCAGATATTGCTTTTGCACTGCCTGCACCGTGATACGGACCAAAGTATAATGCACCGTCAAATTTCATTTTTCGCGCAAGTTCGAGCATAGGGTAGCTTTCTCTTGGATCAATTCTTAAATACGGATATCCTTTATCATCCTTAAGCAAAATATTATACTTAGGTTTATGTTTTTTTATTAAATTATTTTCAAGAAGAAGGGCTTCAAGCTCATTTTCGGTGACTATATAATTGATGTCATGTATGCTTGATACAAGCTTTCTTGTTTTATAATTTAAGTCGTTTGAATGAAAATACGAACGCACACGGTTCTTTAGGCTCTTGGCTTTACCTACGTATATAACCGTATCGTTCGCATCTTTATAAATATATACTCCCGATTCACTCGGGAGTTTTTTTAAAATATCATTAACGTTATCCATTTTATTCAAAATCACTTACGTGAAGCATACCTTGAAGAAGAATCTGACCAACGTGATCATCATCAAGAGAGTAGTAGACAATTTTTGCATCTCTTCTATATTTAACAATGCGGCTATTGCGCAAGGTTTTTAATTGATGTGAAACCGTTGATTGATTCATATTAAGTGTTGCTGCGATATCAGAAACACACATTTCATTCATTGTAAGCAGATACAATATCTTAAGACGTGATTCATCAGAAAACAGCTTAAAAAAATCAGCAAGACCTAAAAGGCTTCTTTCATCAAGTATTCTTTGCGACATAGTTTCAACTAATTCGCTATTAACAATTGATCTGTTTTCAGAAATTTCACTCATAATTCTTTCTCCAATACTATAAACTTTAATATAGTATATCCCCAAAGTGTGCGTTTTGTCAATAAAAAATATTAAAAAAATTCATAAAGGAGTGCTTTTATGAAGAAAACTGCATATATAGCATCAATAATTGTACTTATCCTCATTATAGTCTCAGAAGCGTTGTATATGAATAGTTATGTTCCTGTGTTCATATCTCAAAGTAAAGAAAAACCAATATATTGTGTTGACACAACTGAAAAAAAGGTTGCCATCAGTTTTGATGCGGCGTGGGGCGCAGATCACACATTAAAAATCCTCGATATTCTTGATTCGCATAACGTAAGCGCAACGTTTTTTCTTGTAGGTTTTTGGGTTGATAAGTATCCCAAAATGGTTAAAGAAATTGATGTGCGCGGTTACGAAATTGGTAATCACTCAGAAAATCATCCCCAAATGAGTAAGCTTACGTCAAGCCAAATGAAGACGGAGCTTGAATCGGTTAATAAGAAAATATACGAACTAACAAACAAAAACACAATTTTATTCCGTCCGCCGTATGGTGATTATAACGATGAGCTTATAAACACCGTCAGAAGCCTTGGAATGCACACGATACAATGGTCAATTGATTCATTGGATTGGAAAGAATACGGACGGCAACAGCTTATAAACAGAGTTTTAAAGAACGTAAAAAACGGCGACATTATTTTATTTCACAATAACGCAAAATATACGGCAGATGCATTGCCCGAAATCATTTATGAACTGCAAAATAGGGGATTCAAAGTGTGTTCAATCGGCGAATTAATATATAAAAACGACTACTATGTCGACTTAAGAGGAATACAGTACAAAAATAGCAGGTAATATTATTAAAATTTCACAAAGAACGCAAACTAATAACACAATTATTATTTAAAATGTAATAAAACAGTAATATTTTGATTTAATGAACATATATTTATAAAAAACAAAAGTCAGAGAGGGGCATTTATATGATTCAGCCATCAAATAACGTAATATTATTATGCGGCACTGCAAAAGAGGAACCCAGCTTCAGTCATGAGGTGTTTGGTGAAAAATTCTATACGTTTAAACTCGAAATAAACCGTCTTTCAGGTCATAGTGACGTGCTTCCGCTTATTATTTCGGACAGATTACTGACCGACGTTAAAATTGAAAAAGGAAAACGCTTCTACGTCGAAGGGCAGTTAAGGTCATACAATATTATTTCGGACAATAAAAGCAGATTGCAACTTCAAACGTTTGTTCGTGATATTTCCTTTGATGAGGAAGGAAACGATATAAATCAAATAAACCTTGAAGGCTTTATATGCAAACCGCCCATATATCGTGTAACACCTTTTTCAAGGGAGATTTCGGATATACTTATTGCTGTTAACAGAGCGTACGGAAAAAGTGATTATATTCCTGCAATTTGCTGGGGGCGTAACGCACGTTACTGTCAGCAGCTTGAGGTAGGCACACATTTACATATTGAGGGCAGACTTCAATCCCGCGAATATCAAAAGAAAATTGACGAAGATACCGTTATAAATAAGACGGCATACGAGGTATCTATATCAAAGCTTTCCATTTTTGATGAAGTTGAGGAAAATGAGGAAGAGAGTGTATAAAAATAAAGGTAGCATTTTTGCTACCTTTTATATTTTTTTGATTTTAAATATTTCCTCGTTTGTTGGAGTAACAAAGTATGTTTTTTGATTTGTATACGTTACCTTACCAAGAGGTGCACCTGCAGGCTTTTTTATAAATCTGCGTTTTGTTGCATCAACGGGAACTAAAGACGACATACGTGCTTTTGAGTAGAACGCGGCAAGCATAGCAGCTTCTTCAACGGTTTTTTCATCAGGAGATGCTGAGCTAACAATGACGTGTGATCCGTGAATATTTTTAGTGTGTAACCACAAATCATCCGACTGTGCAAAACGCATTGTGAGAAAATCATTTTGTGCATTGTTTTTTCCGACGTATATATCAATTCCTGTTGATGAAATATAATGCATCGGCTTGCCGGAAACGTTATTTTCTTTAGTTTTTTGCTGCTTTATATAACCGGAGTCAACAAGTATTTTTCTTATTTCAGCTATATCTGCTTCAGCTTCACATTTTTCAAGGTCATCGAGTTGTGCTGATATAAACTCTATTTCTTTGTCCGTTTCAGTTATTTGATCGTTTATAAGCTTTGATGCCGTTTTAAGCTTATTGTAATGCTTAAAATATTTTTGAGCATTTGCACTTGGGCTTATCGTGTTGTTAAGCGGAATTTCAATCTCGTTCATGTCGTCATAGAAATTCTTCACAATAACCGAAACTGCACCTTTTTTTATAAGATAAATATTTGCCGTTATAAGCTCACCGAAAACTCTGTATTTTTCTGCATCATTGCATTGAGTAAGCTTTTCATCCTGTTCTGCACGCTTTTTTTGCAATTTTTCAAGTAACGAGGTAAGCTTTGTCTTTATTGCGTGTGATTTTTCTTTTATGCGTTGCTGACGGTCCTTTGATTCAAAGTATCTGTCAATGGCATCCGATATGCTCTCGCATTGTTGCTGATAGTCTGTATCGAAACGTTCCTGCATTACTGCATAAAAATCGACAGCATTTTTGTTTTCGTCAACTAAAAGAACGGGGAAATATTCTTTTTTTCTATATAGATCAATATAGCTTTTAAATCCATTTGTACAATTATTGTGTCTATATAAAATTTCTTCTGCCGCTTGGCGCGAAATTCCCATATATTTTTCGTTTATACAACGAGAAGAAAGTGCTTCAAAATTATTTTCATCAAAGGGATTAATTTTATCTTGCGACGGCGGATATACGTAAGTAAGACCCGGTTGAACAAGACGCACACGGCTCATTAACGAATTAACGCGTCTAATACTATCGTAAATCCTGTTGTTTTCGTCCGTAAGAATAAGATTGCTGTGTTTGCCCATTATTTCAATAATCAGCTTTTTCTCAACGATCTCGTTAAAATCATTATAGCATTCAAAATGAATGTAAACTATTCTCTCATTTAACACCTGTTCAAATAAACGTATTTTTGCACCTGTAAGATGTTTTCTTAAAAGCATACAGAAGGAAGAGGGAACAGGGGGATTTTGTTTTGAGATATTACTTATATTTATTCTAGCAAAGGATGCGTTTGTGCAAAGTAAAAGTTTAAACGATTTTCCGTTGTTTCTTAAATTTATAACGACCTCGTCAATTTCAGGCTGATTAATTTTATCAACCTTTGCACCGATAAGCAATTCGTTTAATTCATATATAACAGCACCTATGGTTAATCCGTCCATCGGCATAACAGTAACACCTCGTGAAATTTTTTTATATTATAACATCAAAACGCAATATTTAAAACAATATTTTATTTCTTTTCCAAAAAAGACGTATTTTTTTGAAAAGATTGACAAAAAAATGTCTTTATTAGTTGCCTAAAAAATTTTGATGTGGTATAATTATTTGCGTATGTATTGATAATTTACTTGGAGGTAAATATTTATGAGCACCATGACAAAAAATGAAAAAAATCAGGCTGTTATCAATTTTGAAATCAGCAAAGAAGCAATGGACGCAGCAACAAGTGCTGTTTTCCAGCGTAACAAAGGCAAGTATGCTATCCCCGGCTTCCGTAAGGGTAAGGCTCCCAGAAAAATGGTTGAGCAGTATTACGGCGCAGGCGTTTTCTTTGAAGATGCTTTTAACGACGTTTTCCCTTCATTCTATGAAGCTGCTGTAAAAGAGCATAATCTTGAGCCTGTTGACCGTCCCGAAATCGAGCTTGAGGACATTACTGACGAAGGTTTAGTAAAGGTTAAGGCAACAGTTACATTAAGACCCGAAGTTAAGCTTGGAAAATATGAAGGTATAAAAGTTGAATTAGTTGAGTATAATGTTACCGATGAAGAGGTTGACCACGAAATTCAGCACGCACTTGACCGCGCATCACGTTTTGTTGACGTTGAAGATCGCGCTGTTAAGATGGGCGATACAGTTGGCCTTAACTATTCAGGTAGTATTGATGGTGTTAAGTTTGATGGCGGCACTGCTGAAAATCAGACTCTTGAAATCGGTTCAGGTAGTTTTATCCCCGGCTTTGAAGAGCAGATGGTTGGTATGAACATTGGCGAAGAAAAGGCACTTAACGTTAAGTTCCCTGATGAATATCACGCTGCTGACCTTAAGGGAAAGGAAGCTGTATTTGAAGTAAAAGTTCTTTCAATAAAGGAAAAGCAGGTTCCTGCACTTGATGATGAGTTTGCTAAGGACGTTTCTGAGTTTGATACATTAGATGAATACAAGGCTGACATCAAGGCAAAGCTTACCGAGCGCAAGAAGAATCAGGCTGATTCTGAGATGGAAAACAAGATGATCGAAGCAATCGCAGACAATGCCGAGATAATTATTCCTGATTGTATGGTAGAGCAGCAGATTGATTCACAGATTCGTGATATGGAAATGCGTATGAGCTATCAGGGACTTAAGCTTGAGGATTATATGAAGTACACCGGTATGACTATCGAGCAGATGCGCGATATGTACCGTGAAGGCGCACAGAAGACTGTTAAGATCAGATTAACTCTTGCTGAAATCATCAAGGTTGAAAACATTGATGCTAACGAAGAAGAGATTAATGCTGAAATCGCAAAGTATGCTGAAAGCTACGGTTCAAACCTTGAAGATTTCATGAAGAACGTAACTGACGACCAGAAGGATTACTTCAAGGAAGTTGCTATCATGAATAAAACACTTGCTTTGTTAAAGGAAAAGAACCCGGCAAAGAAGGCAACAAAGAAATCAACAAAAAAGGCTGATACAGCTGAAGATGCAGCTGTTGAAGGAGAAAAAAAGCCTGCTGCAAAGAAGACAACTACCAAGAAAGCTGCAGATGGCGAAGCAAAAAAGACAACAAAAAAATCTGAAGAAGCATAATTGATTTGGGGGAAATGCAATGCCTATAATACCTTACGTTATCGAACAGGACGGAAGAGGCGAGAGATCATACGATATCTACTCGCGCCTTCTTAAAGACCGTATTATATTTTTAAGTGGCGAGATCAATGATGAGATGGCCAACTGTATTGTTGCACAGCTTCTTTTCTTAGAGGCTGAAGATATGGAAAAGGATATAATGCTTTATATTAACAGTCCCGGTGGTTCGGTTACGGCGGGAATGGCTATTTACGATACAATAAATTATATCAAGCCTCAAGTTTCAACAATTTGTATCGGTATGGCTGCATCTATGGCTGCAGTTCTCCTTTCATCAGGTGCAAAGGGCAAGCGTATCGCACTTCCTAACAGTGAGATAATGATACATCAGGCGTTAGGTGGCGCAAAGGGTCAGGCAACAGACGTTTTAATTCATGCCGAACAACTCTTAAAGTGTAAAAACACACTTAATAAAATCCTTGCACAAAACACCGGCAAAAGCTTTGAGCAAGTTGAAGCCGATTGTGAGCGTGATCATTACATGGATGCTAATGAAGCGCTTGAATACGGTGTTATTGATGCTATCTATACAAAGAGACAATAAGGAGAATTTATGGAAGAAATAAAATGTGTGTTCTGCGGCAGAACCCCGCAGTCCGGTCTTTCCTTTGTTTCGGGCCCGCCCGGAATATATATATGCGAAGAGTGCGTTCAAGATTGTATGGAATCACTTGAGGGTGAACAGCGCGCTTCTTTCTCATCGGAAAAGCTTGAGCTTTTAAAACCCCAAGAAATTAAAGCCATCCTTGATCAGTACGTAATAGGACAGGATGATGCAAAGATTGCACTTTCAGTAGGCGTTTATAACCATTATAAGCGCATCAATACGCTTAAGTCAGGAGAGAAGCCTGAGGTTGATATTCAAAAAAGTAACATCCTGCTTATAGGCCCTACGGGCACGGGTAAAACGTATCTTGCGCAGACACTTGCAAAGATATTAGACGTTCCTTTTGCTATTGCTGATGCTACAACAATTACTGAGGCAGGTTACGTTGGTGACGACGTTGAGAATATTCTTTTAAGACTTATTCAAGCAGCAGATTACGACGTAACAAAGGCCGAACGCGGAATAATTTATATCGACGAAATCGATAAGATTGCCCGCAGAAGTGAAAATCCTTCAATAACGCGTGACGTTTCAGGTGAAGGTGTTCAGCAGTCGCTTTTAAAAATCCTTGAAGGTACAATGTCCAACGTTCCTCCGAACGGTGGCAGAAAGCATCCGCATCAGGATTTTATACAAATTGATACCACTAATATTCTTTTTATATGCGGCGGTGCGTTTGATGGTCTTGATAAGATAATTCAGCGCCGTGTAGGTAAGAAAACCGTTGGATTTGGCGCTGAGTTCAATCCCGTTGCAACAACCGATGATGTAGGTAAGATTTTCGAATCGGTTACACCGCAGGATCTTCAAAAATTCGGCTTGATTCCCGAATTAATAGGTAGACTTGCAATGACGGTTACACTTCAGAATCTTAATGAAGATATGCTTATTGATATCCTTAAAACGCCAAAGAATGCGCTTACAAAGCAATATGCGGCACTTGTTAAGATGGATGGGGTAGAACTTGAGTTTACCGATGATGCACTGCGAGCAATTGCTCAAAAGGCTATTGAATTAAAAACCGGTGCACGTGGATTAAGGTCGGTAATCGAAGGCATAATGATGAATATTATGTACGAGATTCCGTCACTTGATAACGTTGAAAAGTGTATCATCACCCCCGACGCTGTATTAAAGAAAGCTAAACCTACTCTTATTTACAAAGAAGAAGTTGCTAATGCATAAAAAAACAACAGGCAAGTTAATTGCCTGTTATTTTTTTATTCTAATTCAAAAGCGCCTGTGTACAACTGGAAGTACGTTCCTTTTTGCTTAATAAGCTCCTCGTGGCTTCCTCTTTCAATAATTCTGCCGTGATCTAAAACCATTATAACATCAGAATTCATTACAGTTGAAAGCCTGTGAGCGATAACAAATACCGTTCTGCCTTCCATAAGCTTATCCATACCACGTTGAACGATAGCTTCTGTACGTGTATCGATTGAAGACGTTGCTTCATCAAGTATCATAACAGGTGGATCTGCAACGGCGGCACGTGCAATAGCAACAAGCTGACGCTGACCTTGCGATAAATTTGCACCGTTATTCGAAAGCATTGTATTATAGCCGTCAGGCAAACGTGTAATAAAATCATCTGCACCTGCAAGCTTTGCTGCACAGATACACGCTTCATCTGTTGCGTCAAGATTACCATATCTGATATTATCCATTACAGTTCCCGTAAACAGATTGGTATCCTGTAAAACTATGCCTAAAGAACGTCTTAAATCGCCCTTTTTAATTTTATTAATATTTATACCGTCGTAACGAACCTTTCCGTCTGCAATATCGTAAAAACGGTTTATAAGGTTTGTAATTGTTGTTTTACCTGCACCTGTTGCACCAACGAATGCAACCTTTTGTCCTGGGCTTGCATAAACGTCAATATTATAAAGAACCTGTTTATCCTCACTGTAACCGAAGTCAACGTCAGTCAATTTAACGTCACCTTTTAACTGAGTATAGGTGAGAGTGCCGTCGTGGTGGGGATGCTTCCATGCCCAAATACCTGTACGTTCATTTGATTCAGTTAACTCACCATTTTCATCATATTTTGCATTAACAAGAGTAACGTAGCCTTCATCAGCTTCAGGCTCTTGATCCATAAGCTCAAATATTCTCTTAGCACCCGCCATCGCCATAACGATTGAGTTTATCTGCTGTGAAACAGTGTTAATGTTTCCTGTAAACTGCTTAGTCATATTAAGGAAGGGAACAATAATATTTATGCCGAACGCCTTTCCCGAAAGACTTAACGAGGGTACATTGGTAAGGAAAAGTATACCGCCCGTAAGCGCAATAATTACGTAAAGTATATTACCGATATTCATAATTATCGGGCCAAGTGTGTTTGCATATGCGTTGGCGCGGTAACTGTCCTCATAAAGCTCGTTATTAATTTTATCAAAGTCTGCTTCACATTCTTTTTCGTGACAGAAAACCTTGATAACCTTTTGTCCGTTCATCATTTCCTGAATAAAGCCTTCGGTTTTACCCATAGATTTTTGTTGACGGATAAAGTATTTTGCAGAACCACCGCCGATGTGCTTTGAAATCACAAGCATAACAACTACACCTAAAAGAACGACAAGTGTAAGCCAAATGCTGAAGAAAAGCATAATGCCAAGCACGGATATAACTACAACACAGGATTGTATAAGCGCAGGCATTGACTGCGAAACAAGCTGACGGAGGGTATCAATATCATTGGTATAATGGCTCATTATATCGCCGTGCTTATTCCTGTCAAAATACTTTATCGGAAGATTCTGCATACCGCTGAACATTGCTTTACGCATTTTTGAAAGAAAACCTTGCGTAATGTATGCCGTAAGCTGTGTGTGAATCAATATTGATATAAACGCCACAACGTAAAGAAGTATTAAAATACATATTATAGGTAATATTTCTTTAGATGCGCTTGCCCAGTCAAGCGAACCCTTCCAGAATTCGATTCGCTCAATAATCTTTTGAATAAAAAGTGCAGGTATTGAGGAAACAATTGCAGAAAAGACAATACAAACTACTGTAAGCGGCAATAATCGGGGATAGTAACCGTTTAAAAGTTTAATTACTCTGACTATGTCTTTTACGCCACCTTGCTTCTTTTTCTTATTCATTATCGCCACCTCCAATCTGTTGGTTGTACACTTCTTGATAAATTGAAGATGTCTTTAATAGCTCTTCGTGATTGCCAATTGCAGATATCGAACCATTATCCATTACGATTATTTTATCCGCATCCTGTACAGATGCAATTCTCTGAGCAATAATAATCTTTGTTGTTTCGGGAATATAGGTTTTAAAGCCTGCGCGAATCAAAGCATCTGTTTTTGTATCAACAGCACTTGTTGAGTCATCTAAAATTAAAACCTTAGGCTTTCTTAATAATGCACGTGCAATACAAAGTCGCTGTTTTTGACCGCCCGAAACGTTTGTTCCGCCCTGTTCTATAAAAGTATCATATCCATCAGGGAAGCTTTCAACAAAATCATGCGCCTGTGCAAGCTTACAAGCTTCCACAATCTCCTCGTCAGTTGCTTCTGCATTCCCCCAACGTAAATTTTCCTTTATAGTACCGGAGAAAAGCAGATTTTTTTGAAGAACAACCGCAACAGACTTACGTAAAACGTTTAAATCATATTCTTTTACATCGATACCGCCTACTGATACTGTACCCTCGGTTGCATCGTATAATCTTGAAATAAGCTGAATAAGCGACGACTTACTTGAACCCGTGCCGCCGATAATACCAACCGTTTCACCTGATTTAATTTCAATATTTATATCTGATAACGCAAACTTTTTAGCTTTTTCGGAATATTTAAAGCTAACGTTTTTAAAACAAATTGAACCGTCCTTTATATCGTATACAGGATTTTCAGGCTGATTTAATACAGGAACCTCAACCAAAACCTCATCAATACGCTTAAGTGATTCTGCGGATATAGTTAAAATAACGTATATCATTGAAAGCATCATAAGCTGCATTAAAATCTGCATACCGTACGTAAGCATTGCTGAAATATGACCAATCTTTACTACGCTTCCGCCTGTTTTGATTATAAGCATTGAACCTACAATCAGTACAAATATCATATTAAAGTAAAGGCATATCTGCATCAAGGGGGTATTTAATGCAACGATTCTTTCTGCTTTAGTGAAGTCGGATGCAATGTTATCGGATGCTTTATTAAACTTTTCTTTTTCAAAGTTTTCCCTTGAAAAGCCTTTAACAACACGCATTGCGCGAACGTTTTCTTCGATTGATTCGTTAAGCTTATCATATTTTTTGAAAACGCGCCTGAATGCAGGCATTGCTTTTTTACCAACTAAAAACAAACCGAAAGCAAGCAGGGGAACGATAACAACAAACGTAAGTGCAAGCTTTCCGCCCATTATTGAAGCCATAATAATAGCGCTTACAAGCATCAACGGTGCTCGGATGGCAATACGTATAAGCATCATATATGACATTTGTACGTTGCCAATATCTGTTGTAAGCCTCGTTACAAGTGACGTAGACGAAAACTTATCAATATTCTGGAACGAAAAAGTCTGTATTTTCTTAAATACGTCGCCCCTTAAATTTTTAGCAAAGCCTGCCGATGCTTTCGAGCAGGTGAAGCCTGCAATACCGCCACAGCAAAGAGAAAGGCACGCCATTATAATCATTATAATGCAGGATTCAACAACCGACATTAGTGGCTTACTTTTTTCAATTTGATCAATGATTTCAACAGTAACAAAGGGAATAAAAACTTCAATAATTACCTCTAAAACAATAAAAATTATTGTTAAAATAGTAGGAAGCTTATATTCTCTTACGCTTTTTAGTAGTCGCTTTATCATTTTTAGTTCCTCACTAGATTTATTTAACTATTTAATTATATATATAAATATGAACTTAGTCAAATGAATTAACTGAAAATTAGATAAAAATTAAAGCCGAAGCAGTCTGAAGCAAAACCCCCAAAGTTAGACACTTTGGGGTGCATATCAGTCAGCCTCGGCTTATTATATTTTTATTTTTCTACCGCCTTACGAATAACCCAATCATTCTGTTCAAGAAGTGCTGTTGCAGTTGCTTCGTCACATTCTTTTATGTCTGAAACTATACGTACCATACGTTGTTTAAGCTTAATATTCGTTGGCTTAAGGTTTATCATAAGGTTTTCGTACACCTTGCCTGTTTTAATCATTGCGCAGGTGGAAAGCATATTAAGAACAAGCTTCTGCGCAGTACCTGCTTTCATTCGTGTTGAGCCTGTAATAACCTCGGGACCTGTCTGTGTGCAAATCTTTATGTCTGCCGCATTAAGAATTTTTGTATCAGGGTTACAGGTAAGACCAACTGTAATACAGCCAACCTCTTTAGCCTTATCTAAAGCGCCTAAAACGTACGCTGCACCTCCGGCTGCCGAAATACCAACCACAACGTCGCCAGCCTTTATGTTGTGACTTAAAATGTCTCTTACGCCGTTTTCGTAAATATCCTCGGCATTTTCGCTTGCCTTGAACATACAATCATAGCCACCTGCTATAATTCCAACAACAAGATCGTATCCAACACCGAAAGTGGGGGGACATTCTGAAGCATCAACTACACCTAAGCGACCTGACGTACCTGCACCGATATAAAAAAGCCTTCCGCCGTTTTCAAGAGCATTACTTATCGCATCAATAGCAAGTGCAATGTTTTCGTGTTCAGCTTCAACAGCTTTAACCGCATTGTAGTTTTCCTCTGAAATTATTTCAAGCATTTCTATGGTAGAAGCTTTGTCAATATGTTTGGTTTTAGGGTTTCTTTTTTCTGTATTAAGCATTGTAATTTCTCCTATATATTTTTATTATAATCACTATAAAATTGATCGTGAAAATCCTTTGACGGTGCAATACCGTGTCGTTTTAAGCATTCCTTACATGCACCGTATATAGGCGGAAGATCGGGCACAACAAAGTTAGCCTCAGGTGATTTTTTGTTTAATATGGGAAAGAGAGTGTCACCAAAGTGTTCAAACAATCCGCCGCACGCAATAACGTTAATGTTTCCGCTGATTTTTATCGCATTATTTATAAGCATTGCAAGCCTTGAAATATTTTCATCAATTATACGCTCTGCAATCGCATCACCTGCCGCATACGCCTTAAATACAAGAGGCGCAAAGCCAGCAATGTAAGATTTTCCGTTCTTATAAATAACGTCTACCGAATCCCACACCTTTGAATTTTTAGAATCAAGCGCACTGCAAAGAAGCGGATATATTTTTGTATATTCCGTCAAACCGTCCTCATAAGAAAGACACGCACTTATTGCATCCTTGCCAATATCGTATGCACTGCCGTATTTATCAAACAAATAACCCCAGCCGCCAAGACGCGTTGTTTCACTACCGATGCGCGCAAAAACAACTGAACCTGTTCCGCAAATAAGGGCAGAAGCGCACTGAATATCCGATGAAGAGAATACATTTGCAGCATCATGATCCATTTCAATTTTTATTGTTTTATATCTTAAGGATAAAAGTAAATGTAATTCCTTTTTGTTACTGCCTGCGCCAATACCCGAAATGCCTGCAAATATTTTATCAATAGTAGGGAACTCATTCAAACAAAGATCAATGCCGTGTGATAAAAGCGTTGCGCATTTTTCAACGCCTATATCATTGGGGTTTGAACCCTCAAGCCTGAATTTTTTTACAATTTTACCTGTTGAGGTAAACACAACGTATTCTGTTTTTGTTGCACCGCCGTCTACACCGAGATAAACGGGTTCATCAAATTTATTTGTATTCAAAAGACTATCCACCGTAACGTCAAAAAAATGTGCGATTTTAACTATATTATCAAGATCGGGCGGTGCGGCACCGCGTTCCCAATTCGATACAGCCTGAAAGCTTATATTAAGTTTTTGAGCAAGTTCTGTTTGCGTTATACCCAATTCTTTACGGTATTTTCTTATTTTTTCACCAAGATACGTTATATCAATCATACGCCAAACCTCCGTAATACAGATACATTATAAAACAAACTGAATAATTTTTCAATATTTGTTTGCTTGAAAAAGCAAACAAAATTCAATCAATAATTGAAAAAAAGAAAAAATACCGAAAATTATTTCGGTATTTGATTAGATAAAAGGTCACTTCTGTTAAATTCCGCTACAAGATCGTCTGCCACGTATGCCATTTTAGGTGAAACAGGAATTACAAGTTCCATCGGTGTTTGCTGAAAGCCACGAGTTTTCGTATAATAGAAAATAATTGCATCCTGACCGAATATTTCTTTTCTTTCAACGCGATGATAGGTGATACCGTTATCTCCAAAGAAGCATACTTTTCCACAGTACCATATTCCGCTACGCGAAAATATAATTTCTTTAGCATCGCCAAATAAACGTGTTCTTAATTTCAACATAAGATACTGCATATACGGCAACGTGAAAACAGCGATCAAGAAAACGATTGCACTAAAAACAAGAAAAATAATGCCAAGATAGTGGGCAACCTTGTTAAAATACATTATCATTCCGATTACAAATAAAACAAGCGCAGTCAACGCATAGTTAAAAAACGATGTTTTATTTTGACGGCGGCACATTTTTCGATAAAAATTATATATTGTTTCCGGCTTATATTTCCATATTGCATAAAGATTTTCGTTTATACTGTCCGCAACATTTTGCTTCATAGAAGCAATTACGCTAACAACGATACCGAATATAAGTGCAAAAACCGCAACAGAAAAAATATAGTATATCATTTCTGCATACATATCAGCCTGAAGCATATAGTAAATCACGCAGATGGCGGCAATAGGAATAGCCATCGTAACTATACCTAACGCTTTTAAAAGATCTAAGTGATTCTGATAAGCGGTATTAAGCCGTTGCTTTTTATTCTTCATTATTTGTTAAATGCTCCTTAAGATCGTTTAAAAATGCTTCAACTTCATTTATTTTATCATCAGGGATGCAAACCGTAATATTTTCAAGTTTTCTTCCTTTTTTTATCACGATTTTAAGATCATTATTTTCCTTTTTAATACTAAGGATACCTTTTGAATATCCATCGAAAACCTGAGCCTTATTTTTACAGATAATGCCCATATGTGAAATAAGGAAATTATCGATAGAGGATATTTTATCGTTCAGACGCTTAATTCCCATTGTGCACCAACCTAAAACAACAAACGTCAGTGCAAGAGAAAACATTATACTGTAAACAAGATTGCTTGATTTTACAGAAATAAGCGCACCAAATACAACACCTGTCAACAAGCTTAAATAATAATGCTTTTTTGATTTTAAAGGTTCATCCTCGATATTCCACGAAACTATTTTTTTAGAATTTAAAAATTCAAATTTTGCGATTTTAAACTTATAAACCGACAAAATAACGTACGAAAGCATAAAGATTAAAAACACAATCAGAATCAAAAAGTACAAAAAGCCTTTAGTGCCAATTTGTGAAAATTCTAAAATAGGTACGGTAATTGCGAAAATAAAACCTGTAATTAAATACAAAACAGACATATTAAACCTCAAATCCGCACGCAACAAGGAAATTCTTCAAGCCGTTTCTGCCTTTTTCATCTTCCTTATATACGCCTGCATCGCGTAAAACGTTTTCGCAAACTCCGCCAACAAGTTGATAAATATATTTTTTAGCATCATCAAAATCAGCGGGGGAATAGTTGTTTTTAAACGAATTATACCAAGTGTAATGTATGTTGCTTTGCTCAAGTTCTTCGTTCTTAACCCATTTTTCGCAAATGTAATCAAGTTCAGTCTTAAGGCGACCGGGGAGGATAAACAAGCCCATCACCTCTATAAGTCCGATATTTTCCTTTTTAATATTGTGCTTATCGGGATGGGGATGATATACACCAAGGGGAAGCTCATCAGTTGTAAGATTATTACGAAGCACGATATCACACTCATACAAACCGTCTTTATTAATGCGGGTTATGGGTGTTATCGTGTTATGCTCAACACCGTCGGTATAAGCAAGAATATTCAATTCTTCATCAGAATAGTTCTGCCAAGTTTCGAGAATATTTATTGCAACGGGTATGATTTCGTTATAATCTTCACTGCTTAAACGAATACACGTCATAGGCCAATTAATAACTGATGCCTTTACCTTTGAGTTTTTACAATTAAAGGTATAAAGGTCCGCGGCTTTTTCCATAGGCATTACGTGCTTGCCGCCCTGAAAATGCTCATGCGTAAGAATAGAACCGCCAACGACGGGAAGCTGAGTATTTGAACCGATAAAATAATGTGGGAATTTTTTTATAAAATCAAACAAACGAACAAACTTTCTCTTGTTCATCGTCATCGGAGTATGCTCACTACAAAAAACGATACAATGCTCGTTGTAATAAACGTAAGGGCTATATTGGAAGTTCCATTCTTCATTATCAAGCTCAACGGGAATGGTACGTAACGTTTCGTGGGAAGGATATCCAAGTCTACCTTCATAACCAACATTTTCCAAGCAAAGCATACATTTGGGATAGTTTGTTTGAGGCATTGACTTTTGCTTTTCAATTTCTTTAGGATCCTTTTCGGGTTTTGTAAGGTTAATTGTAACCTCCATTGTTCCGTAAGAAGATTCATAATCGTACTTTATGTTTTTAGCAACGTCTCTTGTACGTATGTAGTTAATATTTTCGCAAAGCTCATAAAACCAATCGGTAGCTTTTTTAGGTGATTCGATATATAAAGCCTTGAATTTTTCCTGTGCCTGAGATTGCATCATAAGCATACAAGCGCAGATTTTTGTGTCAAACATTGCACGGTAAGCGGCGGTGTTCATCTCAAGCATTCCTTGCTCAGCGGCGTAGTCAACCATTTCCTCTAAGGTGTCAATAATT
>JAZQTV010000045.1:0-11718 GCA_045630945.1 Clostridia bacterium | reverse complement strand
CTTCTATCGTGTAGTTGTTACAGAGAGCCGTAACGCAAGAGGCGGTCAGGCAATCGCAAACATCGGCTACTACAACCCCATGACAGATCCTGCTGAAATCAAGATCGACGTTGATGCAGCAAAGGATTGGATTGCAAAGGGTGCACAGCCTACTGAAACAGTAAAGAGACTGCTTAAGATAGCAGGTCTTGAATAATTTGGGTGATATCTGTGGAAACTTTAGTTGAGTACATAGTTAAAGAACTCGTAAACGAAAAGGAACAGGTAAACGTTACCCGTGTTGAACGTGATGATGCAGTAGTTATTGAAGTTCGCGTAGCACAGGAAGATATGGGTAAAATTATTGGCAAGCAGGGAAAGATAGCACGCGCAATCCGCACAGTTGTTAAGGCGGCTTCTACAAAAGAAGAAAAGCGTGTTATCGTTGATATAATCTGATATGGATTACATCAGAATAGGTCTTGTGCTTAAGCCGCAGGGCATCCGCGGTGAAATAAAGGTCAGTTGTCTTTCCGATAGGCTTGATAGATTTATGGATCTTGATTACGTATTTGTGGAAGACAAGGGCAAATATACAAGGTATAACGTAAAAGGCGCGCGTCTTGGCGATGATTGCGCCTTTTTGTTCCTTGAAAAAATATATGATCGTGATGCGGCAGAAAGCTTAAGAAACAAATACATTTGTGTTGACAGGGAACACGCTATAAAGCTTCCCGAAGGAAGATACTTTATCTTTGACCTTGTTGGTTGTACGGTAATAACCGATACAGGCACGGTGCTTGGCACGCTTGATGAGGTTATGCAGCCTGGTGCAAACGACGTATACGTCGTAAAAAACGGCAAGGATGAAATATTGATTCCTGCGGTAAAAAGCTTTGTTCTCGATATAGATGTAGAAAACAAAAAGATAACCGTAAAAGGTGATATGCTTCAAGAGGTAGCGGTATATGAAGATTAGTATTCTTACCGTATTTCCTGAAATGCTTAAGCCGATGATTGATTGCAGTATAATCGGCAGAGCAGTCAAAAAAGGAATCCTTGATATCGAAATAGTAAATATACGTGATTTTGCTCAAAGCAAGCATAAAAACACCGATGATTATCCGTTTGGCGGCGGCGTGGGTATGCTTATGCTTCCTCAGCCTATATTTTCTGCTTTCGAAAGTATTAAAACCGAAAATTCCTTAAGCATTTATATGTCACCGCAGGGCGAAACGCTTTCGCCTGAAATTGCAAAAGAACTGTCAAGGACTGAGCATCTGATAATTCTTTGCGGTCACTACGAAGGTGTTGATCAGCGCGTGATAGATAATCTTATCGACCGTGAAATATCCATAGGCGATTACGTGCTTACGGGTGGTGAGCTTGCCGCACTTGTGGTAATAGATGCAGCCGCGCGGTTTATTGACGGTGTTTTAGGCAGTGTTGACAGCGCTTATGAGGATAGCTTTTCCGACGGTTTGTTGGAAGCACCCCAATATACGCGTCCTGCCGATTTTGATGGGTTAAAGGTTCCTGACGTGCTTTTAAGCGGAAATCATAAGCTTATAAGCAAATGGCAAAGGGAAATGCAGTTAAAGGTTACCCTTGAAAAACGTCCTGACCTTATTGAAAAGGCAGTTTTAACCAAAGAAGACAAAGAATTTTTAAAAAAATTGCAAAATAAGTAAAAATCGCTTGATTAAATACATATCTTGTGGTATAGTATACAAGCTTGATAAATTCGGGTGGTCCGCTTGGCCGTTAGCTTCGCGCCAATGAACGCCTATTATTTAAGGAGAAAGAAATGGAACTTATTAGAGCTATTGAAGCAGAACAGCTTCGCACAGACATTCCTGATTTCAACGTTGGTGATACCGTTAAGGTAATGGTAAAGGTTGTTGAAGGCAACAACGAAAGATTACAGGCTTTTGAAGGCACTGTTATTGCTCGCAGAAACGGTAGCACTCGTGAGACCTTTACTGTTCGCCGTGTGGCTTACGGTGTTGGTGTTGAGCGTACATTCCCCGTACATTCACCCAGAGTTGGCAGCATTACAATCGTTCGTCGTGGCCGCGTACGTAGAGCGAAGCTTTACTATCTTCGTGATCGCGTTGGTAAGGCTGCTAAGGTTAAGGAAATCCAGTAATAAAATGAAAAAGTGTGTGATTATTCGCACACTTTTTTATTTTCTGCATTAAATAAATTTAACAAATTGTAAATTAACCCAAAAACGCACATATTTTTGATATTGGCTATTGACTATTATTGGGGAAAAGGGTATAATCTATATGTTATAGTTATAACCATTAATGTGGAGGTTATTATGAATAAATTCTTTAAGATGAACAGCTTTTTCACCAGAATAATTTTAGCTGTACTTTCGTTTGCTGTAATCGTATGCGTTTTCATTCCTTACGCGCAGATTCCTGCAGTTGAAACGGTAAAGGACGTTGATCTGGAAAATATGGAGCTTACTAGAAAAATAGGTAAGAAGGAAAACACCTTTAATATTTCAGAGTTTACGTTATTACCCGATTATCCTGCATTTAAGGTTTATAAGGATGAGGCACTTACTGAAACGGTTGCTGAGGATTCAATTCCGCTTCCTGAGGATTCAAATGTTTATTATTTTGTAACCTATGCTTACGGCTACGATGCAAATAATAAAGAAGAAGGTCTTAAGGGTAATATTATAAAAAAATATACGCTCACCCTTAATAAAGACGTTAAAAATAACTCAAAGGTTATCGTAAACCGTGATATCGCTAATTCGACCATTACTGTTCGTGTTCCTAAGGCAACAAACTTTGATATTTCAAGAATTATCGACAGAAAGTCTGCATGGCTTAAGCAGGACACGAAACAGCCGCAGCCTTTCGGTGATGCAAGCAATAGAGAGCTTAAAAGTATTACTATCGATCCGGGTGATACAAAGTCCTTCTATGCTGCAATAACACTTAAGTCTGAGGCTGATCCCAACTATATGCTTAAGGGTGAAACTGAAGAAGAGTCCAAGATGGTATATCTTCCTCTTGACGTTTTCACGCTGTACGTTTCTGTTGACCCGTTAAAGAACACACTTCCCGTTGTTGGCGAAATCGGTGGCGGTATTCTTTCTGAAGAAAAGAATGGCAAAATGGAGTTCTATACAAAGGATGCATTTATGTTCCTGTTTATGATTATAGGTGCGATTTCAACACTTTTTGCATTCACAATTCCCGGTAAGTTCAGAATTATTGAGCTTGTAATTGCAGTTCTTCTGGGTATCACACTTGAAGTTGTTCCTATAATGGATATGTCGTTCTATTCACAGCACAACTTCCAGATCGATCCGGGCTGTTACGTGCTTATCGTACTTGGTGCGCTTATAGTTCTTGCGGCAGTATTTGACTTCATCAGATGCCGTGCAGAATATAAGGCAGAAATGATTCACATTTACGGTGATGATTATTTCTCAGCTGAAAGAAGAAAAGCTCTTAAGGCAGAAGTGAAAGAAAAGAACGCTATCTATAAAGAAGAATTTAAGGCTAACAAAGCATCCTTAAAGGCAGAAAAGAAAGCGGCAAGGGCTGCAAATAAAAGCAGATAATTAAAAGTCCCGATAATTCGGGACTTTTTTTAAGGGGAATTTTATGCGTGTAGTTATTGGAATGTCAGGTGGTGTGGATTCATCTGTTGCGGCATATCTTTTAAAGCAACAGGGATATGACTGCGTAGGCATTTTTATGAAAAATTGGGAAGAAGACGGTGGCGACGGTGCTTGTACTGCGCAAAGCGATTATGATGACGTGCGTGCGGTGTGTGATAAGATAGGCATCCCATATTATTCCATAAATTTTGCTCAAAAATATTGGGACAAGGTGTTTTCTATTTTCCTTTCTGAGTATTCGAAAGGCAGAACACCCAATCCTGATGTGCTTTGTAATAAGGAAATCAAGTTTGATGCGTTCCTTAATTTTGCGTTATCTATAAATGCGCAGGCAGTTGCAACAGGTCACTATGCACGGCTTGAAAAGCGTGACGGGCTTATGGCAATGCTTCGTGCGGCAGATCAGAATAAGGATCAGACGTATTTCTTATACGCACTTAATCAGGAACAGTTATCTCCCGTTATGTTCCCGATAGGCAACCTTCAAAAGCCTGAATTAAGGGAAATTGCCCAAAAAGCAGGGCTTACAACGTGGGGCAAAAAGGATTCAACGGGTATATGCTTTATAGGTGAACGTAAGTTTAGGGAATTCTTAAGCACGTTTTTACCTGCAAAAAAGGGTGATATACTTTCACTTGATGGTAAAAAAATAGGTACCCACGACGGTGCGATGTATTATACCTTAGGTCAGCGCCACGGCCTTGGAATAGGCGGAAGCAACACAGGTAGCGGTGAACCGTGGTTTGTTGTGGATAAGGACGTTAAAAATAACGTAGTATATGCGGCACAGGGTGGGCATCCACTGATATATTCGGTGGCATCTGAAGCATCACAGCTTACGTTTATTATGGGCGAAGCACCTAAAAAGAGCTTTGACTGTACTGCAAAATTCAGATACCGTCAGCCTGATCAGCAGGTTCACGTAGAAATTGACGGTGATACTATGCATATAACGCACAAAGAACCCCAGCGTGCAGTAACGCCGGGGCAATCGGTTGTATTGTATGACGGTGAAGTATGTCTTGGCGGCGGAATAATTGATTCGGTTATTCGCTGATAAGTTTACGGACGTCATCGTCGTTTTTTATAATTTTTACGTTCCAATGGGGCGGAAGAAGTTCCTTGTACGTTCTGAAACGGTTATCCATAAGAATAATAAATCCTTTATCAGATTCGTTTCTTATAAGTCTGCCTGATGCTTGGCAGACTTTATTTATCCCCGGATAAACGTACGCGTATTCAAATCCTTTTTGATATTTTTGTTGAAAATGCTCTTCAATGTGGCGCCGTGCATCGTTAAATTGTGGAAGCGCAACACCAACGATAATAATTCCGTTGATATTTTTTATATCAATTCCTTCGCCAAAATGACTGCCCATTACGGCAAATCCCATAATATGACCGTCAACCTTAAAGGCATCAAGAAATTCCTGTCTTGATTGGGCATTACTATCCGAAGGCTGAACAAGAATCTCGTTTTGTGAAAGTGAGCGCACCTCTTCCATAAATTTATATGATGGAAAATATACCATTACGTTTCCGCTTGTGTACGAAAAATATTTATCAAGCTTTTGGGCGATTATACCGTAATATTTTTCACGGTTGGCGTAGCGTGTATCAACAGAATAATCCGCAAGTACAGTCAAATTATTTTTGTCAAAGGGGTATTCGGTAAGATAACCAAACGCTTCAGCCTCGGGTAAAATACTGTTTTTATAAAATTCATAAGGGGAGAGTGTGGCGGAATAAAGAATTGTTGAAAAGCTTTTTCTAATGCTCTCCTCGAGCATTTTTGAAGGGTCGATACATTCAAGATTAAGCGTACTACCTGTCAGATATAATCTGAAATCCTCTGGGTTATAGTATTCAAAAAGCGTATTAAAGCGCATAAGCTCCTTTTGATAAAGAAGAGCATCGTTTGGTACCAATGCAGTTTGTAAGCGCTTGTTTAAGGCTTCATTGTTATTTAAAATCGCAAACGTAAGCTTTTCAAGGCTGTCAACCTCGTTTGTTTCAGCATAGTGCTTAATCAACTTATTAAGCTCAGTAAGAATTTTTCCAAAGGATTTATATAGCTTGTCATCCTTATTAAAAAGCTTTTTAATTTCACGAAGCTTCCTTTGTTCAAGAATAAAGGAATACATATCTCGACCGCGCTCGATAAGATTGTGCGCTTCGTCAATAAGAAAGATGTATTTACCTTCAATATCAAAAAAACGCTTAAGATAAACAACGGGATCAAATAAGTAGTTGTAATCGCAGATGATCACGCTTGAATAAAGTGCAAGCTCCAATGAAAGCTCATAGGGACAAATCTTGAATTTTTCGGCAAATTTAAGTATATTTTCAGTGGAATAGTTATCTTCGTTAAGCAATTCGGAAAGCGCATTATTAAGCTTTGGATAATAATCAAGTGAATACTCACAATTTTCGGGCGAGCAATCCTGCACGTCCTTAAAGCAGCATTTGGCCTTTGCACATATGGTGCAGCTTTTGATTTTTAAGCCTTTACTGCGCATAAGATCAAGTGCCTGCTGTGTAACGGACATAGTTTGGTTTTTGGCGCTTAAGCAAAATATTCTTGCGTTGTCATCCTTGAGATATTTTATTGCGGGGAATAATGCCATTACGGTCTTTCCTGTGCCCGTCGGTGCCTGAAGAAACAGGTTCTTATTTTTTAAAATTGCCGAATATATTTGTGCCGCACCTTCGTGCTGACCTATTCTGAAACCGGGGAAAGGAAATTCAAGTGCTTTAGCCGTTTCTGTAACGTCTTCCTGAGCCTTAAGCTGTTTTTTTATAAATAATGCATATTTTTCCGCCATTTTGTAAAAAGCGGATTCTAAGGCGCCAATTTCGAACGTATAATCCAAATCGACTATTTGCTCATCACCAAGGCAAAAATAGCTTAATCTGCCTTTTATTTGGCTTATAGAAAGGCTTTTTGCATGTATGTAGGCGTAAATCATCATTTGCGCCTTGTGCTGAAGCTTAAGGGGCTTTTCGATGGATTCGTGTGAACAGTAGGTTGATTTTATTTCGTGAATAAACCAATCTTTTTTATCAAAGAAAACACCGTCTGCACGGCCCTGAATTTTCAAGGTAAGCTCGCCGAATTCCACAAGAATTTCAAGGGGCACCTCACGCTGATATTTTATAGCCTCGTTTTCTTTATATGCATTCTGAAGCTTCTTATGTGCGCTTGAGCCTTCAATCATTCTGTCAACGGAGGGCATTACTCCCAATGAACCCTCGGGGAAACAAAATTCACTTAATTCACCGGCAGAAACGGTAACGTTCACGGGAAAACACCTCCTTTTATAATATTATATCATTTTGGGTTGTTAAAGTAAACAGTAATTGACTTGTTACGGGGAAAATGGTAAAATGATAAAAGATAGATAAAGGGGTAGTTGTATGCACAAAAAAGCAGAAATTATGGATCGTGATGCGGTTACAAGGGCACTTGTACGCATTTCACATGAAATAACCGAAAAAAACTCGGGCGCTGAAGATCTTGTGATAGTAGGTATCAAAAGACGTGGTGTTTCTCTTGCAAAATTTATTCATAGCAAGATAACGCAGATAGAGGGTGTTGAGCCGGAGTATGCCGAACTTGATACTTCAATGTACCGTGATGATATCGAAAAGCCTGAAAAGGTTGAAAAACAGAATATTTCCGTCAACGGAAAAAAGATAATTCTTGTTGATGATGTTATGTTTACGGGCAGAACAGTTCGTGCGGCAATAGACTGTCTTATGGATATGGGCAGGCCGCGATGCATACGTCTTGCCGTATTGGTTGACAGGGGGCATAGGGAGCTTCCTATTCGTGCCGATTACGTCGGCAAGAACGTGCCCACAAGTCTTGATGAGGTAATTAAGGTGCTTACTGATGAATTTGACGGTGATCAGCGCGTTATACTATATGAAAAATAAAATCCTGCATTTGCAGGATTTTTTTATTTGAAATAATCTTTTGCTATTAAAACAGAGTGTATATCAAGCCTGTCTACCGTTATTTCGTTACTGTGGTAAATTAAATGCTCGGGCTCAAGATAAATATCACAAGCTTTGTCAATAGCTACGTTTATATTGTGTATGGGCAGAATTTCATTGTAGCTTCTTACCGATTGAAGCATATGATCGCCTGATAAATTTATAAGGCTTATAATCAGGTCGTTATTCTTTTTCGTTGTAACCACTTCAATATATCCGCTTCCCGTGACTTTAACGGGGCAGGGGATGTTAAGGTCATCAATCAATCCTAAAAGCCATTTCTTTATAACTGTAGATTTATTGTTTTGATATGCTGAAGTAAAATCAAAGCATAATGAAACGAATTCACCGTTATTTACAGGCGATATGAAGGCGCTTGGAACGCTTAAGCTATCACATTCAAAATAGTTTTCACTATAAAGCTTACCGTAAGCTTTAGCGTTTGATGAAACGTTTAAAATATCAGTCTCAAGAGCCGCAAGTGTATTTTCGTGGGCAAGGAATTTTAACTCGCTTTTACGTTCGTTTACAGTTATATTTGATACGTTCGAAAAAAGATCCGCTAAATCAATATCGGCAATTATTTTGCCACCGTTATTTGTAAATTCAATAAGCTTCTTTTGGGCGCAGGGTAATAAGGAATTGTTATTTGGTAAAATAATAAGCGAATATGCGCTTAAATCGGTGTTATCTATATCCGATTCAAATATCACGTTTGGTGAAAACTGAATATCACAAAGTGCTGAAAGCCAAGTATTAAAGGAAGTAAGCCCCGTCTTTGACCAGGTAGTATACAGATTTCGCGTGCTGTGCGGCGTAACCTCATAAGGTGCCATAACCGCCATTTTTGAATATGGTGTTGCACCGTGGCAGATACTGCGTTCACGGCAGAATTCTGCAGTGCGCTCCCATATGGGCAATGCCCAGCGTTGAACGTATCCGCCGCCGCAATAGCCTATGTTAAAAAACTGAAATCCACCGCCTAACGCAACAATGATAGCGGCCTCCTGCTTATATTGGTTTTCTTCCTTGGTGCTTCTGTTATGCGTTTCCCATAAGCATGGCATAGCATTTTGCCCCCATGCCATAAGATCCCACGTCATATTTCGTGCGGCAAGATATCTTCCGCAATGTCTGCCGGAAATAACTGCGTTCGAACAGGAATAATCCCCCGAAAGAAAGTCAACGTCAACGGTAACTTTTTCGCTCATATACGGTGAATATATCCAATTGCTCGTTATTTCAAAGGTACTGCGCACCTTTTTTATTTCTTCAACGTAGTGCGCTATATATTTTCTAAAGCCATCACGGCAGAACTCACGGTATTCCTCAAAATCATCGTCCGAAGGCTTGGGTGGGGATTATTTGTATTTTTCAAAGTAAGCCTTTTTCGCATTTTCGGAATAGTCTACCATAGCGCCCCAGCATTCACCGTCTATCCACGCACCGTCGAGCTCGTATTCGAGTGCAAGCTCTTTTAATTGGGGGATAAGCACCTCGTCCGCATACGGTGAAAATGGGGAAACGTACTGTGTATCAATCGTTCCGTCAGCATTAACCACCGCCCAATCGGGATGCATTAAGCAAACGTTCATATCAAATAATCCCGAATGGTGACCGTAAAGCAAAATTCCGCGCTTTCTCGTTTCTTTACGCCAAAATTTAAGAAGGTCGGATTTAATTTCTTTTGCTTGGGTGCCTGCTTTTGTGGGGTATGATGAAAGACCGGGATGTCCCTTTGTATCCACCTGTAAAAAGTCAGGCTTTACACGGTCAAGCATTTCGCATAACACGTCAGGACAAAAATACCTTGCAACAACCTCATCAGGCATTGCGTGAAAATCAAAATGAACACCCAAAAAACAGTCTTTTCTCGTTTTCTTCATAAAAACCTCTCAACTAGCGTAGCAAAAATTGCAACGCTTTACAGCAAATATGACGATTGAAACAAATCACCTTAACTGATATAATTAAATTATAATATATACGGTAATTAAAGTCTATATATTTTTTTATTTCAAGCAATCCTTTATTTACTTTGTTATGTTGATTTGATATAATAAAACAAATATATGTAGGGAGAATTGAATTATGAAAACGAGCATAATAACAAAGAACGGTGTAAAGTACGTGGCGGTTGACGGTAAGGCAATAGATACCCTTTCCTTTAAATCGTTCAGACCCACTTCAAACAATGTTTCGGATTTTTATAACGCGGGAATCCGTATATTTCACGTGTACGTTTCGGGGCTTATGTCTGCACTTAAGGTGCCATACTCAATGTACGGTGAAACGTGGTTCGGTGATAAGCAATATAACTTTGATGCGGTTGATCGCCAGATGGAGCTTTTTATTAAAAACGCCCCTGACGCCTACGTTTTCATAAACGTTCATCTTGATGTAAGACAGTGGTGGCTTGATGAAAATCCGGGCAGACCTAACTCGTTTACCAATCTTTCGCAGATTGCCGCAGACGAAAAATGGCGCAAGGATACAGGCGAATATCTTATGGCTTTAATCGAGTATATCGAATCAAAATACGATGATAAGGTGCTTGGTTATTTCCTGCTTGGCGGTCATACAACCGAGTGGTTTAGTGACTATGATTATGAGGAAACTCACCCCATAAAGCTTGAAGCATTCCGCAAATACATGGGTGATGAAAATGTGCTTATTCCTACAAAGGAAGAGCTTGAAAAGCCTGAATCACAGATATTCCTTGACCCTCAAAAAGATAAAGTATTAATTGAATACCGTAAATTTCACAATAATCTTATTGCTGATTTGGTGCTTTGCTATGCTTCTTACGCGCAGAAGGTGCTTAATCATAAAAAGGTAGTCGGCGTTTTCTTTGGTTATATTATGGAGCTTCTTGATGAGCGTATCTGGAACGCAGGTCACCTTGAGGGCGACAGAATATACAGAAGTGAAGATATCGACCTTATCGCAACACCATCGTCATATCAGTTCAGGGAATACGACGATGCAAGTGCATATATGCTTTTGTGCGATACTATCGATATTAACGGAAAGATGTATTTCGATTCCTTTGACCATATGACTTTCTGTGTGCCTAACCTTGCCACCGAAAAGCGTCGTATCTGCGGTGATAACGAGGTTATGAAGGCGATGAGCGAGCTTTCGAAAATGCGTAAGGACCTTCTTACCACAAGGGAAAAAACCATCGACGGTATACGCCGTGAATTTATGCAGCGTATCGGTCGTAAAACGGGTATGTGGTGGTTTGATATGCTTGAGGGCTGGTTCTATGACGAGGGATTGATGGCAGAAATAAAGAAAATTGCGGCAACGTCAGGCACGTTCCTTGAGGAAGAACGCCATTCAAACAGCGAGATTGCAGTGTTTGTGAGCTGTGAATCTATGTATTACGTAAACAAGTGCTCAAAGATTAATACCGAGCTTATCTGCAATCAGCGTGACGCGCTTGCAAGAATGGGTGCACCTTACGATTTATATTCCTTAAACGATATCGATAAAATTCCCCTTGAGCAGTATAAGGTAATTATATTCCTTGATGCGTATTACTTAACCGATGAACAACGTGAATATATCAACAACAAGGTTAAAAAGGACGGCAGAACGCTTATGTTTGTAAGCGGATGCGACTGTATATCCGATGCGGGATATTCTTTGGAAAAGATGTGCAAAATGACGGGTATGGAGCTTGGTCTCCTTGAAAAGGATGAAAAGAGCATCAATGCCTGTGACAGTATTTTCGGGTATGCGGAAGCGAAAACGCCCACCGTGTGTGTTAATGACGGGGATGCCGAAATTATAGGCAGATATTCCGTAAGCCGTGTGTGCGGATTTGCAAGGAAGGATTTTCACGACCACGTGGTATATTTCTCGGGTATCGGTAATCTTTCAGCAAGCGTGTTAAGGTACGTGATTAAGCAGGCAGGAGTGTTCATTTATGCCGAAAACGATACGCCTACGTTTGTAAACAGTAATTTTATAGGCGTATACAATACCCGCAATGAGAATACTACCGTTTTCGTTAAGGAAGACGGAGAATTTACCGAGATATTCAGTGGTAAAAAGTATAAGAGTGAGAACGGAAAGGTGAT
>JAZQTV010000044.1:0-12476 GCA_045630945.1 Clostridia bacterium | reverse complement strand
CATCTGTATATTTCTATCCAAGGATGCACGAAGCTCCATAAGGCGCTCTAAATAAGTGTCAATGTTTTCCGTGTCGTAATAGTAGTCCCGCACTTCTTTTAAAGATAAGCCTAACTGTTGTAGGGAACGGATAGAACGGATCTGTGTCATATTGTCTGCAGAGTAATACCGAAAACCGCTTTCTTCGTCCTTTACAGCAGGGGTCAAAAGCCCCATATCCTCGAAAACAAGGAGAGTCTTACGGGTAACACCCATGATCTTTGTTATCTCTCCAATTTGGAATAATGAATCGCCGTGCTTTTTCATCTCATATTACCTCAAATTATTTCCCACAAATTTCAAAAAATCTATTGACTTGAACCTTGAGGGACGATTTATAATTATAGTGTAACATAAAATCTTATTCTTTGCAATAGGATATAGATTGAGAGGAATATATTATGAAAACTTGGAAAAAGATATTGCTCTATCTTATTGGTCTGTGTCTGTGTCTGACCGACGGGATCAAAAAAATGAGCAAAAAATGGAAGCCTGCTATGGCAATGCTCATGGCAGTGGTTATGCTCTGCGGCATGCTGCCCACTATGGTAACTGCTGCGGGTTGGAGTGGTATTACCGTACTTGGTTTCAATTACGGTGATGACGGCTTCTTGAATATTACCGCACCTTCTACTGCCGGTAATTACACCTATGGTACGGCAAATGGTGATACAGCGGCTGAAACGGCTGTAAACCAGAGTGTCTTGCCAGAATCCGGATGGCAGTGGGCACTGAAAAGAGAATCGTCGAATCATTATCGTCTGATTTTGAATGATTTTAACATCACGTATAGCGGCAATGACGATATCATGATGAGTAATACGGACTTGATAATTGAGCTGCGCGGCTCCAATAGTTTAGTTAAGACGAGTTCTTCTGCGAGCGGATCCGGTATTGCCAGCAATATGGGCTGCACCTTGAGCATTACAGGTGAAGGCAGTTTGAATGTTGCGGGCTGTTCGTATGCGATTTATATGCATCTCGGCTACACGCTCACGATTGAAAGTGGCAATTTAAATTTAGGAGCTTCTTATTCTACAATCTATGCGAGTGAAGTAGAGCTCGGTGAGTATGTAACGGCTCAGAGTAGTCTCAATTCGGATGGCTCGAATCCGTCGTCTTTTGCCAGCGGATCGAGACCAGGTAACTACAAATGGTTCCGAACAGTTACGAATATTCCGAAATACACCCTGACCTTTGACGCAAACGGAGGCTCCGGCGCAATGAGCGGCACAACCATTCTGGCAACAACCAGATATGTGCTTCCGGAATGTACATTTACCGCTCCTTCCAACAAGACCTTTAAGGCCTGGAGTGTAGGCGGCGAAGAAAAGCAGCCCGGTGACAAGATCACCGTTTCTGCCAACACCACGGTAACAGCTGTTTGGCAGGATTTGGTGAAGTATGACCTTTGGGTCGGCGGTGTTCAGGTAAGCAATGCCAATGCCAGCAACATTACCGGCGAAGGCATTACCGGTGCGGTTTCTTATGATTCCACCACTAAAACTCTGACACTGAATAACGCAACAATTACCGGTGCACGTGAGTTTTCTATTTTTGATGATGTAAGCGGTATTTACGGAAAGGAAACGCTAAAGATCAATCTGATTGGAAACAATACGATTACAGGATCTGACAATGGCGGCAGCAGCTACGGTATTTATATTGACGGCAATGGAAACCTGACCTTTACCGGCACCGGCAGCCTGACTGTCTCCGCGGCAGACCTCTCAGAGAATAATTGGTCTGTAGCGGTTTTTGCAGATGGTAGTATTACAGTCGAGGAATCTTGCACAATCACCGCCTATTGCGGCACCAATGCCTGGGTGGCCAGTGCATTCAACTCCTACGCCGGAAGCAATAAATATAATTTACCTAATGCTACAGGCATCCTTGTTGCAGGCAACAAAAACGCCCCCGAAGCTACCAATTTTGAGGTGTGTAACGGTGATCCCGACAGATTCCAATACCTAAGAATCGCCCCCGGCTATACTGTCACACTGAACAAAGACGGTGGTACCATTAACTCAGGTAACGTGACCTGTTATTTTGTAGACACCGGCGCAACACTGCCTACCGAGGTGACAAAAGCTAATAGTATTTTTGGCGGCTGGTATGATAACGCCGAATGCACCGGAACGGCTATTACAGAAATTCCCGTTGGCTCCACCGGGGAAAAGGAATACTGGGCAAAGTGGACTGCTACACATACCTGCAGAATCGAGCCGGTTGAAAAGATATGGCCTGACTGTGAAAACGGCGGTAAGGAAGCCTACTACAAGTGCGAAGGCTGCGGCAAGTTCTTTGAGGATGCCAATGGCACCACCGAAATTGCCAACATCGCAACTTGGGGCAATCTGCCCAAGAACGGTCACGACTGGAATACCGCTTCCTGGGAAAAGGATGCAACCGGTCACTGGCATAAGTGTAATACTGCAGGCTGTACTGAAAAGAGCGACTTTGCGCAGCATACTCCCGACCGTGCAGTGGCTACCGAAACCGACCCGGTCAAGTGTTCTGCCTGCGGATATGAGATTACAGCTGCGCTCGGCCATACACCCGCCCACGGCACAGAATGGAAGTCCGATGAGGACAATCACTGGAACGAGTGTGCTTGCGGCGATAAGGCCAACACAGCGGCTCACAAGGACGAAAATACAGATGGCAAGTGCGATGTCTGCGCTTACAATGTAGGCCTGCCCACGCCGCCTGCCGATCCCAACATTCCTCAGACCGGCGATAACACACAGCTTGGCTTGTGGATCACTTTGTTGTTTGTTAGCGGCTGTGGTTTAGTGGCTGTGGCATTCTTTAACAAGAAAAAATATATATAAGTGTTGATAAATGCTTGTTATATGAAATAACGCAACGCCACAGACGGTTTCCCGCCTGTGGCGTTGCTCATATGTAGACTTAGAAATAAACGATAAAGGCGAATCCATCTCCCAAGGGAAATGGGTTCGCCTTTAATTCGTTTGTGTAAGGGCTACAAAAAAGATATTTTCGGCAGTTTACGTATGAATTCGAACTCTCACCGTTCATTAGTTAGCATTTGTGCTATTGTTAATATAGTTTCCATTTTGATCCCTATTTATAGGAACGGCAGTAAGGCAAAATTGCAAACAATGGCACGGACAAGGAATTTCTATTTTATATTTATCTTTTGCGCCTCTGTATGTAAAGTCACCGCCACATCTAACTACTTCACACCAAGTATAAATTTCCGCCATAGCTCGAGGGCAGAAGCTTTGAGGTGTTTCGTATTCAAAATGAAAAACGTCTCCCTTTTCTAATCCAAGTCTGCAATTCTTTGCGTCTCCGTCAATTACTTCTACAATAAAAGCCCAATCTTCAACAATCCATTTGTTCATTTGCCGTTCTCCTTTGCGGTATTCAAGGATGCAATAAGCATTCTCTTAATTTCTTCAGCAAGTGAGAGTAAGCTATCAAAATCACAATTCACAAGATTTGTATTTTTTAGAAGCTTTAGCCAATAAATACTTTCACCTGTTTCTTTAAGAGAAATATGTAATTTTGATATAAAATCTGCTTTGCTGTTACCATAAACCGCTTCATTTATGTTAGCACCTATACTTGTTGCAGAGCGAAGCAATTGTTTTGCGATAGTGGTATCTTTTTTCGATTTGGAAAACTCTTCATAAAACAATACAATTTGTGTTGCAAAATCGAGAGATTTATCAATTAAAGGACTGTTCATTCATCATCACCTCTGAATGTATTATATCATAATTCGTTATTCAAATCAATACTTTGCGAAGCAAAGCTACCTTTTCTCTTCTTTTTTCTCTCTTATCTTTTCTCCGGAAACGACAATTTTAGAGAAGAGAGAAGAACAAAAAGAGAATAGTGAAAAGAACAAAAAACACGACAATCTTCTGTCGAAAATTGTCGTTTCTTTTTGGTGGAGGCGAGGGGAGTCGAACCCCTGTCCAAAGAAGCGGAAATACAGTTTTCTACGAGCTTAGCCGATGATTAAGAATTCCCCTTTGCCCTTGCACAACGGCACGCTTAGGCATCAAGTAGCTTCATTTTACATCGTGACCGCAAAGCTTAGGTCACTGACGTGCACTGTGTGTTTTGGCGCCGGTTATCCAAGCCCACAGTAAGCCCGGACCGACGGTGGCTGCATTAAGCAGCTACTAAATTAGTTCTGTTATTAGCGTTTATATTTACGCTTGGGTTTTTAACGTGCGCCCCAAAATCACGGCCCGCTTACCATACCACCGAGCAACCCTGTCGAAACCTTTACGCCCCCATATTCAAACGGCTTTTCAGCCGTTGTTTACTTAATTTGCCAAAGATCAAACAAGAACTTTAACGATTCATCCATCCAAGGTGCAGAATAGTGCTTCACAATGGTAGCATTACTTGCATAGTCACTTGTTGCAAGGCCGTGCGGACCATCGGGATAAACGTGCAATTCAAAGGGCACGTTATTTTCTGCAAGCTTTTGTGCGAATATAAGGCTATTTTTAACGGAAACTGTCCTATCGTTTGCCGTATGCCACAAGAACGCAGGTGAAGTTTCTTCGTTTATGTGGTTTTCGAGCCACATTTTTTTATACAGCGCATCCTCAATATCCTTTGTTCCGGATACGTTATGTATTGAACCCAAATGTGCAAAGCTTGGATCACCGCTTATTACCGGATAACCAAGCACCATTGCATCAGGCTTAATATCCTTTGCAGTTGCATTAAGTGCATCAAGCACCAAGGGTTCGTTATAAAGAACGCCAAGCGAAGCCGCAAGATGACCGCCTGCAGAATAGCCGTTTACTGCAATCTTTTCCTTATCTATACCCCACTCATCAGCGTGCCTGCGTATGTAAAGCATTGATGCGGCGATTTCCATAAGCTGTGTGGGATACTTTTCGGGATAAACGCTATACTTAAGCGCAAAAGCCGAAAAGCCTGCGGTAAGGTACTTAAACGCAATGCTTTCGCCCTCACGGAAAAAACTTACGATCCAATATCCGCCGCCGGGTGCAATAAGTATTGCAGGATTTTTTCTGTCCTTTGCGAACTGTTCGGAATTATCATTCACATAGCACACAAGCGTGGGATTCTGTTCACTTTTAAGGCAGGGAAATTCTTTTTTTAAATCAACTTCAAAAAACTTCATACTATCACCTATTCTTCGTTGCGCGGTCAATATCACGCTTCATATCCTTTATTGCAGCATCTTCACGCTTATCGTGAAGTTTTTTACCTTTACAAAGCGCAACCTCAATTTTAACAAGACCGTTTTTAAGGTATGCCTTAAGAGGAATAAGCGTATAACCGTCTATTTTCATTTTGCCGAAAAGACGGTCTATTTCACGGCGATGCATTAAAAGCTTGCGTGTACGCATAGGGTCTTTATTAAAAATATTACCCTTTTCGTATGGCGAAATGTGCATACCTATAACGAACATTTCCCCGCCGCGAATAATTATATGGCTGTCCTTAAGATTCGTTTTGCCTTGGCGCATTGATTTTACTTCGGTACCGAAAAGCTCAATACCGGCTTCAAAACATTCCTCAACAAAATAATCGTGACGCGCTTTTTTATTTTCTGCTATCGTTTTAACGCTTTTTTCCATTATATACTCCAAATTTATTACAATGTGTATATTACTCTTTTTCTTTTAAAAAGTCAAGCCAAAAGCGTAAATTCTACCTTGCCATCGGCAACGTTTACCGCAAACACGCGTATTTTTACCCTGTCGCCCAAGCGGTAAATATTCTTATCACTCACAAGACGGTAGTTCGCCTCGTCGTAGTCGTAATAGCCTTCCATGGTGTTTACGGGAATAAAGCCTTCAACGGTGTTTTCAAGCTCAACAAACATTCCGTATGCGGTAACGCCCGAAACTGCGCCTTCAAATTCTTCGCCTATCCTTTGGGACATATACTGTGCCTTACGGATATCATCAACGTCACGCTCACACATAGCCGCATCAATCTCACGCTGAGTTGAAACGTTGGCGGCATTTTCAAGACGTGCCGACTGTTCCTTAAGTGCGTTCATATTATTATCAAACACCATATTAAGCGTTCTGTGCACAAAAAGATCGGGATATCGGCGTATGGGCGAGGTAAAATGCAAATAGTGGTCGTATGCCAAACCAAAGTGTCCCTGACAGGAGGGTTTGTATTTTGCCTTGCTCATTGAACGAAGCATGGTCTTTTTAATCAGTGCTTCCTCAGGCGCACCTGCCACCTTAGCAAGTATTTCCTGAAAATCCTTTGGTGTAGGCTTTTCGGGAAGCCTTAAATTGAACGTGGCAATTAAATCAGCAAATGCTTCAAGCTTTTTTTGTTCAGGCTCCTCGTGCACACGGTACACCGCAGGCAGAACCTTTTCCTGCATATGCTTTGCAACCGTGGTGTTTGCCTGAAGCATAAACTGCTCGATTATCTTATTTGAAATACCTGTTTCATACCTTTTTATTTCACTTGGAAATCCGTTTTCATCAAGAATTATCTTGGCTTCGGGCAAATCAAAATCTATGCTTCCACGCTTGTTTGCCGTATCTATAAGAATTTGTGCAAGCTGACGCATCAGAAGAATCATTCCGAACACGTCCTTATACTGCTTACGCATTTCGCTTTTTGAATTTTCAAGGAGCTCGGTAACTTCAGAATAAGTCATACGGTGCTTGCTTCTGATTACCGAAGGCTGAATAGAATATTCAGTCATTTTTCCCTGCTTGGTAATTATCATAAAGCAGGACAAGGTAAGCCTATTAACGTTTTCGTTAAGTGAGCATATTCCGTTTGAAAGCTTTTGGGGAAGCATAGGATATACCGTACCGGGAATATACACGCTTGTTGCACGCTCACGGGCCTCAACGTCAACTGCGCTATCCATTTTAACGTAATGAGAAACATCGGCAATGTGTACGCCTAAAAGGTAATCACCCTTTTCGGTAATTTCAAGAGAAATGGCATCGTCAAGGTCCTTTGCGTCATCACCGTCAATGGTAATGATATTAAGCTTTCTTAAATCAAGCCTGCCGCTTAATTCCTCTTCCGCAACTGTGTCTGGTGCATTTTCCGCTTCAAGAAGTACAGCTTCGGAGAACTTCTGTCTTACGTCATACTTATATAATACCGAAAGTATTGCAGTATCGTCATCCTCTGCCGAGCCTAAGCATTCCCTTACGATGCAGGTGCCGTTGGCATTCACGAAAGGATACGTGATTATATCGCAAACTGCCTTATCCCCTGCCGCCGCATCACCGCGCTTGCCCTTGGGAATGATAAACAACTCGTGCAGCTTTTTATCATCAGGCGCAAGGTAATAGGTAGTACCGTCCTTATACACCGTACCCACAATTCTTTTAATTGAACGTTCAAGCACCTTTACAATGCGAACGTTTCTGCCTGTTTTTTTAACAAGAACCCTGTCGTTATGCATTACGGCATATTCACGGCTATGAACTATCTTCATATCCTCCATTCCCTCGCAAACGAAGAAATCGGCGCCCGAAACAGTTGAACATACCGTGCCCTCTAAAAGCCCCTCGTTTTCAGGAAGGTTATATAAGCCGTCGCTTTTTACTATTCTGCCATCGCGCACAAGGCGGTCAAGCATCTTTTTAACGTACACCTTTTCCCGTGGGTGAACGTTCAGCCTTCTTGTTATCTCATTAAGACTTGCCGGCTTTTTAATTTTTTTAAGTATCTTTATTATATCTTCCATTTACTGTATATTATTACCTCATTTAATAAAAAAATACCGTATTTCCGCAGAAAACGAAAATACGGCATAACTTCAACGCTTTTTAAATTACTTAATAAGCATTCCTGTTGTGGTTGTAGCACCTGTAAGTGCTGCATCCATTGAGAAAAGAACTGTAAGAACTACACTGAATACAACAAACAGTATAACGCAAACGGTTGTAAGCTTAGCAAGCTTTTCTTCATTGCCAAACTCTTTTCCCTTGCCGAAATAATTATCGCTTTCATTTGAAGCTGTAACACCGGTGATACCCTCACTCTTGCTCTTCTGAAGTGCTACGGCAACAATTATTATAAGTGCCAATAAAATCAAAATTATTCCAAGTATGAGCTGAATTGCTTTCATTATAAAAACCTCCACCATAATCAACTGCAATAAATTATAGCACACATACATTTTTTTCGCAAGCACATTTTTTAAAAGAATTTTACAAATCGCTATTTTAGGGTTGACAAATTCCGCGCCAAATGATAAGATATTACAAAAGTGTTACATAAGCGCTTAATAATTTACGAAAGTGGTTTTTGAATGAAGCGGATTTTAGCTATTTTCATTTTAATATTATTTATCGTACCGTGTTTTATGGATTTCACCGTTGGTGCTGAGCCTATCACCCAAGCGGCAGAGGGCTACGACGTTTATGAAATACAGTACATTCTTAAAAAGTTTGGTTATTTTACAAACGAATGCACAGGCTACTTTGGCGAAGTTACCGCACAGGCTGTAAAGAAGTTTCAAACAGACAAGGGTATTGAGGCAACAGGTATTGCTGATGATGATACCGTAGCAATTCTGCGCGCGGCAAACTGCGCCGAATCCACCGTTACCATAAAGACACAGCTTAACGTAAGGGAAAATGCAGATTCCTCAAGCGAGGTTATCGATTCACTTACACGTAATTCAAAGGTATATATCTATTCCGAATACGGTGATTGGTATCACGTTGAAACCGAAAACGGAATTTTAGGCTTTATATTAAAGAAGTATCTTGTTCCCGGTGACGTACAAGGTCTTACCGGTGAAATAACAGGTGTAACAGACGCTGTAAATGTACGTAAGAATCCCGAAATTGATGCCGAGGTTTCTTTTAAGGTATCAAATGAGGATGACGTAAGCATTATCGGCGGACAAGGCGACTGGTTTAAGATTCAGCACGAGGGCAAGACAGGCTACGTATTTAAGCAATACGTTTCAATCGGTGCCGAAGGCGGTGCTTCTACCGTACTTGGCGAGGTTTTTGATGCATGGAAGGCAAGCATTACCACCGATTCGCTTAAGGTGCGTTCAGGCCCCAGCACAGGTTATGACACAATCACTACAATAAATAAAGGTACCACTTTTAACGTTCTTGGAAAAAGCGGAAATTGGTACTACGTTGAGCTTAAAAACGGCACAAAGGGTTATGCAAGTGCCGACTATATTCGCAAGGGAACCGGTTATACCACCTGCACAATTAACGTTGACAATACGCTTAACGTGCGCACAGGCCCCGGCACCACGTACGATGTAGTTACTACGGTTAAAAACAAGGAAGTAGTTACTCTTGTTGACGATTCAGGCTCATGGTACAAGATTAAGACCGCCGCAGGCAAGGAAGGCTATATTTTAGGCGATTATGCAAAGCTTGGCGGTTCACTTTCTTCAAATGATCCCTCTGTAATGAAGCCCGACGGCACGTACAAGCAGGGTTCACAAGGAAATAACGTTATTACTATTCAGAACAGGCTTAAGACTTTAGGCTATTTCTCGGGCAATTCAACAGGCTATTACGGCACGGTAACGGTTACTGCAGTTAAGAACTTCCAGAGTGCAAACAAGCTTACCGTAAACGGTACTTGTAACGAAGCTACTCTTAACAAGTTATTCTCATCATCTGCAATTAAAGCATCACAGGCATCAAACAACAGTTCGTCCTCAGGCAGCTCGTCTTCAGGCAGCTCATCCTCGGGAAGCACATCATCAAACAGTGCTTTAGGTCAGCAGATAGCAGATTATGCACTTCAGTTCCTTGGTGTTCCCTACGTTTTAGGTGCTAACGGACCTAAATCATTCGACTGCTCAGGTTATACCAAGTACGTATACGCACACTTCGGAATCACTATTCCCCGTACCGCACAAACACAGGGCTATTGGGATAAGGGAACAAAGATTACTTCCGCTTCCGATCTTCAGGTTGGCGACCTTGTATTCTTTAACACCGTAAACGATAAAGATCTTTGTGACCACGCCGGCATTTATATTGGTAACGGTCAGGTAGCACACGCTTCCTCAGGCTCTGCGCGCAAGGTAGTTATCTCCAACTTATCGCAAAGCTACTACAAATCAAGATTTTCATGGGGAAGGCGACTTATCTGATGGAGCTTATTAAACAAAACGAAAGAATAGACGATTTACAGTTCAGGGGTCTGAAGATAATTCAGAACCCTGAATATTTCTGTTTTGGGACTGATGCAGTACTGCTTGCCGACTTTGCAACAGTGAAAAAGAACGCTAAAATATGCGATCTTGGCACGGGAACGGGTATTTTACCCATTCTCTTATACGGCAGGCACGAGTATGTGCATTGTGATGCAGTTGAAATACAGGATTTTATGGCGGAAATGGCTTCACGCACGGTGAAATTAAATTCGCTTGAGGATAAAATTACCGTACATAATCTTGATTTACGCAAGGTAAAGGGTGTACTTCCCAATGCCGCGTATTCAACCGTTGTATGTAACCCTCCCTATAAAAAGGACGGAAGCGGTGAGCATAACAAGGATGATGCCCATTCACTTTCACGTCACGAAGCCACCTGCACCCTTGACGACGTTTGCGCCGCCGCAACGTATCTTTTAAAGAACGGCGGCAGACTTGCAATGATTAACCACAGTGACAGAATAGTTGATATTTTTTCGACTATGCGCAAGTATAATATAGAACCGAAGCGCGTACGCCCCGTGCAATCGCGCCCCAACACCTCTGCCTACGTTGTTTTGATAGAGGGCGTTAAGGACGGCAAGCCGTATATGAATTGGGAGCCTACCCTTAATATTTACAATGCAGACGGCACAATCAATCAGGAAATTAACCGTATTTATCATCTGGAGGAAGAATAATGCCACTTTACGTATGCGCAACGCCTATCGGTAATTTAGAAGATATCACCTTGCGTGCATTACGTATTTTAAAGGAATGCGATGCCATCGCCTGTGAGGATACACGGCACAGTGCTTCACTTTTCTTTAAATACGAAATAAACAAGCCGCTTATATCTTATCATGAGCATAACGAGCAATCACGTTCGGAACAAATATTGGAAAGAATTGAAAACGGAGAAAGCATCGTGCTTGTTTCCGATGCAGGTATGCCCTGTATATCCGACCCCGGCTACGTGCTTGTAAAGAAAGCAAGGGAGAGAAACCTGCCCGTTACGGTTTTACCCGGTGCAAGCGCAGGCTTATGTGCCCTTGTGCTTTCAGGCTTCAAGTGCGACCGCTTTGTATTTGAAGGCTTTCTTCCCCGTCAAAGCAAGGAGCGTAAAGCACGTATCGAGGCTTTACGGAACGAGGAGCGTGCGGTGATTTTGCACGAAAGCCCCCACCACCTTGAAAAGACCCTTGAAGAATTAAGCCTTGCACTTAATAACCGAATGATAGCCATTGCCCGTGAAATTACAAAGATTCACGAGGAATGCATCATATTCCCTTTAAACGAATGGAAGGAAAATCTACCCACAATAAAGGGTGAATTTGTTCTTGTATTAAGTGAAAAGGAGAACACCAACGAAGAATTTGAGGATATTCCCCTTAAAGAGCAGGTACGTCTGTTAATGGATAGCGGAATCAGTAAAAAGGATGCTATCAAGCAGGTAGCACAACGAATGAACGTGCCCAAGAACGACGTATACATGGAGGCAGTTGACCTATGACAAAATATAAATACCAAATGCATATGCATTCCTTTCCCTGCAGTCTTTGCAGCCGTGCTTCTGCTCGTGAAATGGCTGAATTTCTTAAAAAAGGCGGCTTTTCGGGCGGCGTTATTACCAATCATTTTATGCACGGTAACACGGGCATTGACAGAAAACTTCAATGGGAAGATTTTGTAAAGGCGTACGAGCAAGATTACATCGAATTTACCGAAATAGGTAAAGAGCTTGACCTTGACTTTATGTTCGGTATCGAAGAAGGCATTGGCGGTGGTAAGGAAATTCTTGTTTACGGTGTTTCGCCCAAAATGCTTTACGATCATCCCGAATTAAACACCAATGACTTAAAAACGTGGTATCAGACCTTAAAGCCGTACGGCGTGCTTATTCTTCAGGCACATCCGTTCAGGAAAAGAGATTACATTACAGCCGTCGGTGCGGTAGACGAATTTATTGACGGTATTGAGGTATATAATGCCTGTAACGACTTTAAGGATAACCTTGAAGCCGAGGAAATTGCAAAGCAGCATCCCGAATACGTGCTTGTTTCGGGCGGTGATACCCACGGTGAGTACGCTTGCTGCTGGGGCGGAATTGAAACTGCCGCACGCATAACCTCAAACGAGCAGCTTGTGGATATTTTAAGGCGCGGTGCATATAATCTTTTAAAAAAGGAAGATGAGCAATAAAATAAGCCTGCTGATAATGGACCGTATCCAGACGAACGGACACGAAAACAAACACCCTATCGTAGAATTTTATTGATTTACGCGGCTTTAC
>JAZQTV010000043.1:0-18327 GCA_045630945.1 Clostridia bacterium | reverse complement strand
GAAATAACGGGTGGAAAATCGGTGCTAAAATTGCCTTTAAGAATACAATATGGGGCATAAATAAGCCAAAGAAGATTCTCAAAAAAGAGTGGGAATAATCCTACACCTCTGAAAACCCTGATTTCAAGGGCTTTTGAAGTTCTCGTTTCGCTATTGACAGCAATATTACAGCAAAAAACCAAGATGCTCTGCTTTTTACGGCAGAGCATCTTTTGATTATAAACGTAGCTTAGATATTTAAAACGGGTGTTTCAGGGATAGGTGAATCGGCTTTTTGACCGTACCATTCAAGAATCATAAAACATCCTCCAAAGAAAAGCTTTGCTTACATCATAGAATAAAAAATAATATTGTCAACGTTTAGATATCTGTTAGTTTATAAGCTTGATAGGTGGATATCCAAACTCTTTTTTAAATATTCGTGAAAAGTATGAAACGTCCTCATAACCGACGATGCTTGCAACCTCTTTTACCGAATATTCTTTTGTAGAAAGTAATTCGTGCGCCTTTTCTAATCTTAATTGCATTTTGTATTTCATAGGCGGCATTCCTTTAACCTTTTGAAAGTAAAGCCTGAACATCTCGCAGGATAAGTTGCATTTACTTGCAAGGTCGTTTAAATCAAAATCAGCAATGTAGTTTGCTTCGAGATATTTGATTGCGTTTATAATACGCCCGAGCTCCTTGGTGTTTTGAGCGTTGTTTAAATGTTTCGCAATTTTGTATAGTATCATATAGAACAGGGAAGTTGTCAATAAAAAATGATTATCGGCAACCTTTATTTGCGCATTCCAAATTTCTTCAAAAGTCTTTGAAAGATCATTGTAAGTGTCATATAAAACTAGTGAAATATTATTTGAAAAATGTATCATCTCGTTCTTTTCGTCATTAAGTATAAAAAAAACCGTTATAAATTCACCGTCCTCCAACCAACTTGAAGTATAAGTAATATTGTACGGTAAATATATAAGAGCTTTTTCATTGAATTTTGCTTTTTGTCCAGTGTTAAAAGTAAATTCCATACTGCCTTTTTTTATGTAAAACAATCGGTCGAATAAATGTGTACCCGTAGTGCATACAAAATTTGAAGGCGCAATAACCTTTTTTGAAATTACGCCCAAATGGGGGATTTTGCAATTTGAAACTTTAAAAATATTTTCAACGTTCAACATTTTGTTTATTATCTCTTTCTTTTTTGTTAATTGTACCACACAATTTGGATTTTGTCCATATACTAAAATTAATTGCTGTGTTATAATTATCCTGTACAAGACAAAAGAAAGGAAGAGATTGCAATGAAAAAAATTAAATTATGTATAATTGGAATGGGCGAATTTTCTGATTTCTTTATTCCGTTATTTAAAAAGCATCCCGATGTTGAAGAGGTTTCGATTGCCGATTTATTGCCCGAGCGTATAGAAAACGCGGCAAAAAAGCACGGTATTACAAGGACGTTTACGTCGTTAGATGACGTTTTGAAAAACGGAAAAGATGTAGATAGTATCGCAGTGTTTACACAGCGTCATTTGCACGGTCCAATGGTTATATCGGCATTAAAAGCGGGTAAAAACGTATTCAGCGCAGTACCTATCGCCATAAGCATAGAAGAAGCACATGAAATTATTGAACTTGTAAAAAATACAAGACTTACTTATATGGCAGGCGAAACCTGTTATTATTTCCCGTGTGCAATTTTCTGCAGGGAAAAGTATAAAACGGGTGAGTTCGGTAAGTTTGTGTACGGTGAGTCCCAGTATTATCACGATATGTCGGTGTTCTACGGTGCTTTTTCACGTTCGGGCGGAGAAAATTGGAAGCGAAGCGCAGGTATTCCGCCAATGTATTATTGTACCCACTCGGTATCGATGCTTGCATCTGCTATTAACGAATACGCAAGAAAGGTATCGTGCGTAGGTTATAGGGATAATCAACCCGATGAGGTTTTCGGTGTTGGTAAAAATGATTGGGATAATCCCTTTTCTAATGAAAGTGCACTTTTTACAATGTCGGGCGGCGGAATTGCACGTGTTAATGAGTTCAGAAGAGTCGGTATAGGTCACAAGCCTTCCTCATACATAACAGGTCTTTACGGAACCGACGGTATGTATGAATGTAGTGCTACACAGCACATTTTTGTAAAAGGTGTTTCAACAAATAATCCAAGAATTGAGTACGTAAGCGATTTAGTTAATACAAAACACTATGTAGAAGAGCAAAAAAGAGGGGAAATCAACATTAATGTTGATCCTATTGCGGAAGCAAGCCACAAAGGATTTGCTGCAGTGCACGATATAGCACGTTTACCCAAGGCGTATCGTAACGTTAAGCCCGAGGTTCATTATAACTCACACGGCTTCCTTGTTGATGACTTTGTGCGCGCAGTTGTTTCGGGCAAATTACCGCCCAACAACGCTTGGGAATCTGCAAGGTTTATGATTCCGGGCATCATTGCACACGAATCCGCTTTAAAAGACGGTATGCCCATGGATATTCCTGATTTTGGTGATGCGCCTAAGGATTGGGAAAAACTTACCTTCGAGAAAAAGGACTATTACGAAGAAGATTAAAAATTAAAAAAGATTTTTTACAATCTTAAGTAATATACGAAAAATTCTTTTTTGCGGGATACCATTCGACCTGATGCGTTAAATTTATTATACAATTTTTAACTTCGCTTGTTAATTTTTTAAAAAAAGAGGGCACCGTAAGATGCTCTCTTTTTGTGTATGTAATATTCGTAAAATGCGTTGTCTTTAGTCTTCTCTTCTTGCTATTTTTAAGCACTCAGTATCGGCTTTTACGGCACGTATCTTTTCGGCAAGGTTATCTGAAACAATTTCACAATATGCTTTACCAATTGCTTCGGTGCAACCTAAAGGTGCATATCCGCCAAATGCTTTGGGGTTATCGGCCATCCAAGAACCGCCAAAGTTAATTGCCTTGCTCGTTATGTGGTCCATACGGTGAATAGATTGTGCTTCCTGATAGAATTTTTCTGGGCGCACTAATTTTGGATCCTTTCCGTAACAGTAGGCAACTTCGGGGAATGCGGCATGACCGCCGCCAAAGCCTGTTTCACTAAAGCGCTCAAGAGTTTTAAAATCTTCTTCGGTAAGGTAATTAAAGCGCTCTCTTTGGCTTGAAATCTTTTCATAGAACGCATCACCGTTGCCGACAGAGTTAATATTTGTCCATAAAACGCAATAATCACGCTTTGTGTATAAAATACTTCTTGCAAAAAGGTTTAATAAGGCCGTGTTTCCGCCGTGCGAATTAACAATAAGGATTTTATTAAAACCGTTACGGTGTATTTCGTCACAAAGCTCCTCAAGAACAGTTAAAAGGGTTTGGGGCTTTATTGAAATGTAGCCGCGAAGCTGCTTCTTTTTTAAAAGATCACGGTCGTTACTGTGGTTAGGTATAACCTCGCCAAGCCAATGTCCCGTAGGGAAAACAACCGCGTATTCTTTTTCGGCAGCAAGGCTTGCAACGTGACTTGCCGCATAACCGTCACAGCCCACTACAAGATGCTCACCGTGCTTTTCAAGGCATCCTATCGGAAGAAGGCAAACGCCTTCTGATTTTTCAATAGCTTCATCAAACTCGGGTGAGGTAAGGTCTTCCCAATGCACAACAAACACTCCTTTGTGATTTAATGTAATTATTATATTATCAAATAGTTGAAAAGTCAATGTTTTGCAGTGATAAAATCTAATAATTTTAATCTTTGTCTTTAAAAAAATAGTATTGAATTTAAGGTGTCGGTGTGTTAAAATAAAGTGAAATTATTTTATTGAGGAGAAATGTATGTTTATATATCCGTATCCGCAAAAGTTAACTGAAAATGAAGGCTATAACGCAAATAACACAGTTGCCTATATAACTGATAATTCTTTAGGAGACGAAGAATATAAAATTGAAGTTTTAACCGATAAAATCAACGTTTATGCATCAGGGGATTTAGGTTTCTTTCGTGCAAATTCAACGTTAAAGCAAATTAATAGCTTTGATAAGATTCCTTGTATGAGCATTCATGATTGGCCTACGGTTACAAATCGAGGAATAATGCTCGATATATCAAGAAGTAAGATACCCAAAATTGAAACGTTGTTCAGCTTGGTTGATATGTTTGCTGAACTTAAAATTAATCAGCTTCAGATTTATATGGAAGGCTATCCCTTTGATTATAAAAGCTATCCCGAAGTGTTAAAGGGTACCACACCTCTGACTGCTGAAGAAATAAAAAGCCTCGATAAATATTGTGCGGAGCGTTTTATTACGCTTATTCCCAATCAAAATTGCTTCGGTCATATGTCACCGTGGCTGACCAGAAAAGAGTTTAATCATCTTGCTGAGTGCCCCGATGGGTTTGTGTTCGCAAACGAAAAGTGGTTGGCACACAGCCTTGATCCCCAAAATCCTGAAAGCCTTGAGTTTGTTAAAACCCTGTTTAACGACCTGCTTCCTAATTTTACGGCAGATACCGTTAATATTAACTGTGATGAAACTATTGAACTTGGTTGGGGTAAATCAAAGGAATTGTGTGAAGAAAAAGGTACGCACAGGGTGTATTTCGATTATCTATTAAAGGTAATTGATTTCATTCACAAAAAGGGTAAAAAGGTAATGTTCTGGGGAGATATTATAAATAAAGCTCCCGAGCTTTTGAAGGAGCTTCCCGAAAATGTTATTCCTATTAACTGGGGGTACAGTGAACTTAATCCTTCCGAGGCTGCCTGCAAGGAATATCAGGCGCTTAATCTTAATTTTTATAATGCACCGGGCACGCAAAGCTGGAATACCATATTAGGCAATACTGAAAAAATGTTTGCAAATGCCCAGAATGCAGTAAACAGAACTGTACAGTACGGCGGAATAGGTGTGCTTGATACCGATTGGGGTGACCTTAACCATCCGCAGTATATTCCGGTAAGCTATGCGCCCTTTGCATATTGTTCGGCATTAAGCTGGAATAACGATGCAATTCAGAAGCAATATCTCTGTGAGTATCTTAATAAATACATTTTCAAGGATGAAACCAACCGCTTTGCTCAGCTTATGCTCGATGCAGGCAGATATCATCAGATGTTCGATTTTTCAAAGACGAAGCGCGGCTTTGTAATCGGAATTTTATATTACCCTCTTGATGAAATGTCTATGGCTGAAAACGGTGATTTAAAAGAGGTTGATAAGCTTGAAAAATATCTTGACGGAATAGAATCACGTGCCAATGAAATTACGCTTCCCGGTGAAGAGGGTAAGCTTATTTTAGACGAGCTATATAATGCGATAAAAATAATGCGTTTCACCTGTGAACTTGCAAGATACAAACTTGATACGGCAAACAGGGAAGAGCATTATAAAAAGATTGTTGAAATGGAAAACGTCATTATTCCCGAGCACAAGCGCTTATGGCGTATACGCAATAAAGAAAGTGGACTCAAGGATAGCGTTAACAGAATTGCCAAGATCAAATAATTGCGCATGCTGAAAGCAAATAGCTTGGTTTGTAAAGAGGTAAAATAATTGAGAATAAACTTCGTAGATGCAGAAGAGTTGCTTGACGGAATTGGAATTTTGACAGAAGAACTGGGTTTTGAAATTTCTGAAAACGCTTCAATTACTGTTAAGGCGGATAAGATTAACGAGGTAAGCTGATCGTTTCTTTAAGGGATAGTTATATCACTGTATCCTATAAGGAAAAAACAAGGTTTTTTCATAGGGCTTGCATATTGCATTTCGTGGCTTAAAGAAGGTAAAACGGAAAAACCGATTCTATACCCGAGCTTGAGTAAGAACGCCTTTCGCTTCGTCCGGGTGAAGAGGATGATTTATACAATACGTTCCGATGGGGTAATTACAGAACGTATACAACTGTTGCACTAATATACGAATAAAGAAAAGAACGTCTGATTTCTTAGACGTTCTTTTTTGCTACTGTGTCATTTTAAGCGTATGAATTTGGAAATCGTATATTTCAATGTAATGGGGATTTCCCGAAGACGCAGATGTCACTTTTTTTATGATATTATCGTTTTCGTAAAGCTTTAATAATTTGCTGTGAAGCGAAGCAATATCCTTATTGTGCGCTTTGTAAAGCTTGATAAGCGCCATACAGGCGTGAGTGAATACGTCAAAATATACTGAATTATAATATTCGCTGTTTTCGTACGTTAGATTTTTGTACATTTCTCTTTTGATTTCGTTTTCATCAAATACAATTTGCTCTAATAATTGAGTATCGTCTTGGCTTCCGATTCTGCCAAGAAGGCATACTGCAATTGAAGTACGAAGTGCATTAGTGCGTCGGCAATCGTTAAAACGGAAATCGTCACGGTTGACAATAATATCGCGAAGTGTTGGTAAAGCACGGATATCGTTCATTATACCTAACGCAATGGCACAGTTGTATTTTTCTTGGAAACTTGTTGCGTTAAGAAGGCTTTCGTATACCTTTTTAGCGGTAATATCTTTGTCCTTTGATACGAAGCACGACCATATAAATACACCAGGTGTATCGGTCGTTAATAAGTGAAAGTTCTTGTCGGTGTCAAATTCAACGGGCTTGTAGGGGATAGTGCATGCGGGGTGAGGGTTGTCAAAGCCTAATTTCCTTTGCTTATTGCCTTTAAAGCAACCGCGCTCGTTTACTTTTTCCAAATATTTCGTATAGTCAATATCTAAAAAATTACAGTCATTTTTAACAGCCATTGAAGCGGCAACACCAACACATTCGCCCATTCTGAACATATCTCTGTTCATTCTGATGCTGCTTATTGAATATGAGTCACCGCTGATACATCTTCCGGCGGTAACGATGCCTTTTATATTTTTAGGAACGATACATCCCATAGGAACCTTTATTGAAGCGGTAACCGTGGAAAGATTGCTGATTACAAACCAGTTTTGGAAAGTATCTTCATCAAGTGCAAAATCTTGCCCGTGTTTATCAAGGTCGGAATATGCACAAAACAAAACCTTATCGCAGGGGGTATCAAAAATTATATCCTTGTATTCAATTTTACTTTCACCCTCAAAGGATAAACCTTCACGAATACCTGTTAATGATGCAACGTTAATAAATTCGCCTTTGCCAAAATATTTAGTGGCATTTGAATGTGCAAGGATAGTTTTCTTTGAAAAATCGTTTTTATCGTACTGATTAGTGTAGCCGCTGTCAGTATTGATGCTCATAAAGCATCTGTTGCTGAAATATTGGGTTCTTACGGTAAAAGGAACGGTTTTACCGTCTATTTTTCTGCCGTAAGTTTTTTCTACGGGGCACATTCTTATAACGTGACCGTCGCTTGTGGCATCAACAATCATTTTTGCTTTTATTGAAAAAGTGCCTTCGTCAGATAATACTAAAGCACCAATTACACGGTCGTTCTCTATGTATACACCAATGGGGCAGTGCCTGCAAAGAAGCTTAACGCCGCTTTGTTTAAGCTTTTTATAGATTAAAACCTGTTTTGTTTCAGGTTGCTGATTTCCTGCAAGAAAAACATTTCGTGTGCAATTGTTGTCTACGTCAAGATAGCTTCCGCCCTCATCACCGTAATAATATGAGCAAACGTTACCGCGTACATGCATTCCGCCTATACAGGTGCTGTATTCAAGAAGAATAACGTTGCATCCTTCAATTGCGGCGCTTTCGGCGGCATATACGCCTGCTGAGCCTGCACCGATACAAAGAATATCGCAATCAAGTGAAAAATCCACTTTTTCAAGTGCTTCGCTTACGTGTACTTTGCCGTCTTTTAAGGTGTACAGATTCATTTCTTGTCACCTCCTGCAAATGTAACGCCTGCATCAAATGCGGCTATGGGGTTTTTGAAGTTAACGTCATTGGGAAAAGTTTCTTTTTCGCATATAGCTTCAGTAGGACATAAAACAGGCGGAACGTAGAGTATCTTCGCATCAAAATTTATGGTTTCCCATTTGTCGCTTATGCAGCTTAAAACCTCGTTTACGTCGTTGCCTTTATCAACAGGCAGATGCATTACGTATCTGCTTTCATAAAATGCGTTGGTAAAGGTGCTTCCTTCAAACTCTTTTGAAAGTATATCTATATCCGCTTCCGCATTGGTGCTTACAAATAAAACCGTTATGTATTTATTGGCGTTTAAGGTAGGCGTTACTGTATCGAATCTGTTTTTAGCATAAACAGTGCTTAAGCCTTCGGCGGTAAGTATCGTCACTTCAAACGAGCCGTTGTCAAGCTTTTTATAGTCTACTACACGGCATTTAAGAATAACGTCTATATTTTCCTTTGAAATGAATTCACAAAAAGCCGGCTCAAAGCAGTTAGTGCACATAAAATTATTATTAAATAAGTCGTATTTTTCAAAAACAGAATTAAGCTTTTTGCCAAACTCCGTGACTGGAGTGTATTTTGAATGTATAAAGCTTTTTAACGGCAGATAAAAATGGGTATCACAGCAATGTGTTTCTTCGCAAATTAGGCAGTTTTGTCTTTTAAGTGCAAAACCTACCGAACTGTATCCCGAGCCTATTATTAATGAATCATACAAATGCATCGTTATATCCTTCTTTTATGAATTGATTATTGTTTATAAAGCTTTTTTGTCTTTGATAAAAAGACATCCGCATCCTTACGGGTTTTAAATATTATTACGTTTTTTTTAGTATTTTTGTTTAAGGCTTCAATTATTTGCGGTCTGCTTTCCTCGGCAAATTTTTCTATAAACTCAATAAATTCGGGATCTTCTTCCGTTTCAATCCAAGGAATATCACTTCTTTTTTTACCGCGCCTTTCACGAATACCTTCAAGACACGTATTAAGGGGATAGTCCAAAAATATAACGGTATCGCACTCTTTAAGCCTGATTTCCAAAGTTGAAGCATAGTTTCCGTCAATAATCCATTCGGATTGCTTCATTGCTTCGGAAAGCCTATGGATAAAAACAGACCGTTCAACCGTGGTTTTATCATCATTCCAAAACATCATATCAAGATGAAAAAGAGGAATACGTGTGATACTGTTAAGTTTTTTAGAAAAAGTGCTTTTTCCGCTTCCGGGGCACCCGATTACAATAATTTTTTTCATATATAGTATTATATCACAACGAATTTGATTTTTAAAGAGAAAGAATTAGAAATTTACAGAATGTTTTTTATTGTATTCGGGGCTTTTTCGTGATATAATCTAAACAAAGATTTTAAATAAGAGGATACGGTTGCTATGAGCTTTCAAAAAATAAATAAAAAATTAGGCTTTGGATGTATGCGCCTTAAGATGACGGGTGAACAGGTTGATTATCAGGAATTCAACCGTATGATTGATACGTTTATTTCTGCAGGCTTTAATTATTTTGATACTGCGCACGGCTATATTGGTGGAAAAAGTGAAACATCAATACGTGATTGCCTTGCGGCAAGATATAAGCGTGAGGATTTTATTTTAGCCAACAAGTTGTCATCGTGGTGCTTTAAGAAAGAAGAGGACGTCGTGCCACTTTTTGAAAGTCAATTAAAGCTTTGTGGTGTGGATTATTTTGATTTCTATCTCTTGCATTCAATTACTAAAAATTCATATGAAAAATATAAATCCTGCAACTGCTTTGAAATTGTTAAAAAGCTTAAAGAGCAGGGGAAAATAAAGCATATAGCAATGTCGTTTCACGATACGGCTGACTTACTTGATACGGTTCTTTCCGAACAGGATTGTATTGAAGCCGTTCAGCTTCAGGTAAATTATCTTGACTATGATGATCCAAGCGTGCAAAGCAGGGCGTGCTATGATGTTGCGGTGAAGCACGGCAAAAAGGTTATTGTTATGGAGCCTGTGAAGGGCGGATTTCTTGCAAATCCTCCCGAAAAAGCGGCTGAAATTATTAAAAAAATTACAAACGGAAGCTATGCATCATATGCGCTTCGATATGCCGCAACGTTACCCAATGTAATAATGGTGCTTTCCGGAATGGGTAATTCGGAAATGATGGAGGATAATATAAAAACTTTCACTAATTTTGTTCCGCTTACAGAGGAAGAGTTTTCTTTGGCGGAAGGTTTGCGTGAAATTATCCGTAAGGAGCGGCAGATTCCCTGTACAAAATGCAACTATTGTACAGAGGTTTGCCCCAAGGAAATACCCATACCTGATTTGTTTAAAGTTTATAACAAGGTTCTTTCGGCAACAATCAGCGGTAAAGAAGCGATAGATTCGTTTGATAATGAAAAATCGGGCGCAGCTCACTGCATTAAGTGCGGCAAGTGCGAAAAAATATGTCCGCAAGGTATTAAGATTAAACAGTATCTTGAGGAAATAAGTGAGTTAAGGTAAAAATTTGCAAAATGGATAGATTGACTGAAAAAGCAAAAGAGATTTTAAAAGCAAACGGTTATACGTGCGTACTTCTATCAGGTGAGGTAGAATATCATTCCTCGTTTAGAGGCGTAAAGCCTTTAATAGATTTTTTAAGCACAGGCAAAAAATTTTGCGGTTTTAGTGCGGCAGATAAAACTGTTGGCGCAGGTGCGGCACATTTATACGTTTTACTTGGCGTTAGCGCGGTGTGGGCAAACGTAATAAGCACTTCGGCAAAAGAAATCCTCACAAAAAACAGTGTTGCCGTATATTGTGAAACAGAGGTTCCGTATATCATTAACCGTGCAGGTGACGGAATGTGTCCCATTGAAAATGCAGTACAAGGAATTACAGATTCAATTAAAGCGTATGAAGTAATAAAAGAAACGTTAAAAAAATTGCAAAAAAGTAATTAAATACTAAAAAAAGACCGCCTTTGCGTAATGCAAAAGCGGTTTTTCTTTTAAAATACTTGATTGTTTCGCTTAATTCTGTTTAAAGGAAACGGATAAAAATCGTTAAACTGAATATCGCCGTATAAGCCTTTTACAAAACCTTCAATACACTCGACGTTTGCACTGTAACAGTTTACAAACGTAGGTGCGGCAGAAAAATAATTAAAGTAAATATCGGGATTACCAAAGGAAACGGCAACCGATTTTTCTTTTTCTGCCGTCATTACGTCCAGCATCATTGTGCATTTTTCACCAAAGAAGAACGGACCGCCTCTTGGTGCGTGCATTTCAATGTACGTGGCATAAATTATAAGGTCATAATCTTTAAGCTTGGGCGTGTCTGAAGGGGAGTAACCGTCCTGTATTTCACATTCGGCACCGTGACGCTTAAATTCATCCGCCATATATGAAAGCCTTTCAAATACGAGGTCAGAATATCCGATATAAAATACCTTGACACGTTTGATTTTTTCTTTATTAACAGGAACAAAGTTTAATTTATTTGCCGTCATAGTAAGTCCTTTAGCGGCAACTTTTTTATTAAATTCGTGAGCTCTTTTTCTTAAATCACTTTTTTGCTCTTCTGTGGGTGCCTTTGCCTTATATTCTTTATCAAGAACGCCGTATTTTTGCTTCATCGTAAGAATTCGCGTGCAAGCATCGTCAATGCGCGCTTCGGATATCTCGCCGTTAAGTACTGCCTTTTCAACGATATCGATATAATCAAGGTCAATGGGTCCAAGCAAGGCATCAATACCTGCATTAAGCATTTCGGTGTAAAGCTTTTCTCGTGGGCAAACGGCAAGGAACGATTTCATTGTAATATCATCAGAAACAACAACGCCGTCAAAGCCCATTTCGCCCTTTAACAGCTCGGTAACTATCTTATATGATATTGTTGCGGGGCGGGGGAACCCGTTTATTAAGCTATCGTCAAGATCGGGAAAGGTTTTATGACCAACCATTATTGCATCTGTTCCAGCATCTATGCTTGCCTGAAACATCTGTCCCTGCGTTTTCTTCCAATACTCAAAGCTTTGGGAATATACTGATGGACTGAAATGTGAATCTCTGTCTTCATAGGGGTCAGCGCCGGGGAAGTGCTTTGTGCCTGTTGCAACACCTGAATCTTGTACGCCTTTAACAAATGCGGCGGCAAGCTTGTTTACGATTTCGTTATCACAACCAAAGGTGCGTGTGTCGTGGAAAATATAAGAGTTATCTACAACGGGACTCCAGAGCCACCTATATCCAAGCATATAGAGATCTTCGCCTATCAGTTTGCCGTATTCGTATGCAAGCTCGGGGTCGTTTGTTGCACCAACGGTGGCGGCGGTAGGGAATACACCGTGTCCGTCAAACATTGCAACGGGTATTCCGCGTGAAGCATCGCAAACGGGCATAACGGGGATATTGATGTGCTCGTTTATTTTATTGATATAATCCGCAAAAAAATCCTCTTTTGTGCCAATAAGCTCAGGATTACCTATTTGAGTTTCAAGTTTTTGATAAATTTCCTTGGGGTGCGACATCAGCCAGGTAAAACCAACGGGATTTTCAGCAAAGTATTTATCGTAATCATCGATGCTTTCAATTATGTGATGGCGAAATACCGCGGTCTGACCGATTTTTTCTCTTAATGTCATATTTTTTAGAAGATCCAAAAAATCAACTCCTTTGTTTAATTAATATGATAGCATCATAAAAAAACTTTGTCAAGATACACGAACTGTTTTTGCAAATATAGCTTGACATTTATGCTCAAAAATGATAATATAACAAGCGATGTATAACATATGCTATATAATGGAGGTTTGCTATGCCGCCTAAGGTAAGAATAACAAAAGAAGATATAATAAATGCCGCAATTGAAATAGTGAGGAAAGATGGTGCACAAGCTATAAACGCAAGAAATCTTGCGGCGTATCTTAACTGTTCAACACAGCCTGTATTTTCTAATTTTAAAACAATGGAAGAACTGCATTTTGCCGTTCTTAAAAAAGCAAACGAAATGTATGAAGAGTACATAAAAACGGAAATCGAAAGCCAAAATTATCCTCCGTTTAAGGCGAGTGGTATGGCATATATACGTTTTGCAAGGGATGAAAAGGAGCTTTTTAAGCTTTTGTATATGCGTGACCGCACAACAGAGACCGTTGAATATTATCCGCAAAGCACTGAACATATTAAAAAGCTTATTCAAAGCAACACGGGATTAAATGAAGAAGAAGTAAAACTGTTTCATCTTGAAAGCTGGTTGTATGTGCACGGTATTGCCACTATGTTTGCAACGGGATTTCTTGATCTTGAATGGGAGCTTATAAGCAAAATGCTTACGGATTTCTACATAGGCTTGAAAAAGCAGTACGAGGTATAATATATGAATGCTATTGAAATTATAAATTTAACAAAAAGATATAAGGATACCGTTGCGGTTGATAACCTTAATCTTTCTGTAAATGAAGGTGAACTTTTTTCACTTCTGGGTGTCAACGGTGCGGGAAAAACCACTACCATAAAAATGCTCTCTTGCTTGAGTGCACCAACAGATGGCGACGCATTTATAATGGGTAAGAGTGTTACGAAGGATGCTGATTCCGTTAAGGATATTATTGCAGTATCACCGCAAGAAACGGCAGTTGCTTTTGGGCTTAGTGTGTATGAGAATCTTGAACTTATTTGCGGCGCATACGGCTTTAAAAAAGAAGTTCGCGATAAAAAAATAGACGAGATGTCGCAAATGCTTGGTCTTGAAAAGGTTTTAAGCAAAAAAGCAGGCAAGCTTTCAGGTGGCTGGCAACGCAGATTAAGTATTGCAATGGCGCTTATAAGTGAACCGCAAATTCTTTTCCTTGATGAGCCAACGCTTGGGCTTGACGTTATTGCGCGAAGTGAACTATGGGATATTATTCGTTCATTAAAGGGGAATGTTACAATTATTCTTACCACTCATTATATGGAAGAGGCAGAAGCGCTTTCTGACAGAATTGGTATTATGCGTGACGGTAAGCTTCTTATTGTAGATACACCGGATAACATAAAGCATCAAACTAATACTGAACGCATAGAGGATGCTTTTATTAAAATTGTTAAGGAGGTAAAATAATGCGATTACTTACCTTTGCATCACGCAATTTCAAAGAGATATTGCGCGATCCGTTAAATATTATTTTTGGTATTGGTTTTCCTGTTATCTTATTACTCCTGTTAAGCGCCATTCAGGCGAATGTGCCGGTTCCACTTTTTGAAATACAGCATCTGACACCTGGGATTACCGTGTTTGGTTTGTCTTTTATGACGTTGCATTCAGCGACGCTTATATCAAAGGATAGGGATTCTTCGCTGCTTAGAAGATTGTATACAACACCTATGCGTGCATCTGATTTTATTCTTGGTTATACTTTGCCGATGATTCCCATTGCGGTAGCACAATGCATCGTATGCTACGCACTTGCGTTAGTATTAGGTCTTAAAATGACGGTTAATATCATATGTGCAATATTATTTATCATACCTATGGCGGTGTTTTTTATTGCGCTAGGTCTTTTGTTTGGAAGCGTTCTTTCTGTTAAGCAGGTAGGCGGAATAAGCGGTGCATTGCTTACAAATCTGACTGCATGGTTATCAGGAACATGGTTTGATCTTGAACTTGTGGGCGGTGCGTTCAAAAAAATAGCAGATTTGTTGCCTTTTGTGCACGGTGTTGAAATGGAACGTGCGGCGCTTTGTGGTAATTTTTCTGAAATTCTGCCGCATTTTGCGTGGGTGACGGCATATGCACTTATTGCAATTGCGATTGCTATATATCTTTTCTTAAGGCAAATGAAAAAACAGTAAAGATGACGGTGTAAAATGGAAGTTGTAAGATTTATTAGAAGCTTTTTTATAAATTTTTTTGAAAAACTTATTCTGCATATTCTTAAAAGTAAAAAGCTTACCAAAGTACAACAGGCATTGGCGTTTATAGTAGGCGTAACCGATTTTGCTTTAATCGTAATACTTAGTCTATGGGGAATAGTGCTTATGGTAGAATACCGAAATTTTATTGGAATAATTCCAGTATTTTTTGCCGCGGTGCTTTTGACTCTTACCGTATTCGGACGTGAATATATTAAAAGAAAAAAATAAAGAGGCGTTGCGCCTCTTTTTTATTTTGAAGAATTTTTTGTTTTATTTATTTTGCATAACTGATTTGTAGCATCTGAAATGGCAAATATCATTATAAATACCATAATTCCCTTTGGTGTGGTCATAGGAAATTGTGTCATTGAAAACAACATAAAACCTGATGCAATGGTAAGGAAAGTTGCGCCAAGCATACTGCTATCTGAATCTTTTGAACGGTGAAGCAGCACGTTGGGAATAAATACAAACCAGGTCATTACGGTGTATATAATTACTGCAATAAGTCCGCCCTCAACAAGTATTTCAAGTACTATGTTGTGAATGTGATGTATTCCGTCAACACCTGAATTTCTTAAAAGCTCCCACGCGTTAAGTGAACCTATTCCGTAGCCACCAAGAGGTCTTTCCTTAAAGCCGTGAACGGCGGCACGCCAGGCATCAAAGCGCTTCGATATCGAAATATCACCAATATTGATTGTAGAAAGTCTTTCTGTAAATGGGTTTGGTATAAGTATTGCAAGTGCAGTTCCAAGGCAAACGATAAGTAATATCCATCGTGATAGCTTGGACTTTGAAAAATTAAGCACACCGAATGCAAAAAGCATAAGCAATAACGAAAGATATGCACCGCGTGAAAAGGTGAAAAGCATTCCGATAAAGGCAATAATAAGTAATATGGAGTGCAGTATTCTCGCATTTTTGTTTGAAGTGGTAAGTAGGCAATATAAGCCTAACGGCAAAAGAATAAGCATTTCCATTGCGTAAAGATTAGGATTACTGAATGTTGATGCGGTACGGTTTCCTTCCCAATCAAGTATGAATTTTTCGGGCGAGAACGTATTGTAAAGAATTTCGTCAAGAGGGTGCCATATATTAAGAATGCTATGACAGTCGCCCAATAAATTAAGTACGTATTGAATAATGCTTATAATTCCGCAAATACACGCAACTACTGTAAACGTTTGCATCGTTATGCGCAAACGGGATTTTGTTGTAAGAATTGTCGTAAATGCAAAATAGCATATCATCATTGCAAGCCATAGCATTGACATTAACAGACTGTGTAATGGCTTTAATGCATAAATACAACTTACAAATGCAGTAGCTATATAGATGCACAATAATATGCCAAGCGCACCGATTTTGACGGTAAGATGTTCCTTTTTTACGGTTTTTATAAGAAAGATCAAGGATAAGAATACACTGCCTATTGCAAGGTATTCGGGAAGTAAAAACGTAAGGCTTAAAAAGAAAACCGTACGGAACCAATCTTCCTTTAAAAATTGTATGAAGTTTTGCAGTTTGCTTTTGCAGTAGGAAAGGATACCGATTGCATTTTTTCTTTCTCGCATATAAACCTCATTTTAAAAGAACTCAGATGTTTGTATAATATCATAAATAAAATGATTAGGCAATAAAAATTAGTTTTGGTAATCTGTTTAGCGCAAATAGTTGGAAGATGCAGTAGTGCGCGTGGGCAATTTTTATTGCTTAAAACTAAGCTTAATTCAATTATAACAGGATACTAACCGTAAAATAAAGTTGCAAACAACATATTTTTCTGCTATTATATCATAACAAATAAAAATCGACAACCTTAAAGGAGTTTATTATGGCACGAATGGTAAAAAAAGACGATTCGCTTCAGCGTGAATATGCGATTCTGTCTGAAAAACAGAAAAAAAGCATAAAAAGATTTTTTATTTCATTTGGCATAGCAAGTGCTTTTTTATTGTTTTTTATTTTTTTTGAATTACCTCAATTAACAATAGTGCCTCTTGTGTTTTTGTATATCGTTTCGTTTGTGTTTTTGTTTAATGCCTTGTTTATCATAAACGAAATCGAAATCGTTGCAAGCGGAATTGAGGGTGAAGAAACAGCTGCGAATATTCTTTCGGGCTTAAGTGACGAATACACGTGTTTTCAGAATGTAAAAATAGAATACGAGGATAAAAAAAGCGAAATTGATATGGTTGTTGTTGGGCCTACCGGTGTTTTCTTAATCGAAATAAAAAATATGACGGGCTACATACAAGGCGATTACAACCAACAAAAGTGGACGCAAACTAAAGTATCACGGGCGGGCAATGAATATCAGCGTGAATTTTACAGTCCTGTAAAACAAGTAAAAACTCACGTTTTTCGTTTGCAGGGCGTTTTAAAGCAAAATAACGTTAACGTATATCTTGAACCGATGGTATATTTTTCGTCTGAAGAAACACCCGTTAAGTTTACGGGCGGAGATTTTTCTGTGTTTAGTGCTGAAAACGGTGGAACAGAAAAAATGCTAAGATTCATTATCGAAAAAGAAAGAAAGCTTTCAAACGAAAAGCTTGCCGCGGTATGTGACGTTCTTAATAAAATAAAACGGTAGGAGATAGGTATGCTGATAGATTTTCACACACATTGCTTTCCTGAGTTAATTGCCGAAAAAGCAATTCCCAAGCTTTCGTATATTTCGGGTGGACTTGAACCGTATACGGATGGTACGGTAAGCGGCTTAAAGGAAGCAATGCATAATGCAGATATAAGTGCTTCGGTAGTTCTTAATATTGCAACTAACGCGCACCAACAAAGAAAAGTAAACGACTTTGCTATTTCTATAAATGACAATGAAAGCATTTTTTCATTTGGCTCGGTTCATTTTGAAAGTCCCGACGTCTTTGAAGAACTTGAACGAATAAAAGCAAGCGGTCTTAAAGGGGTAAAGCTTCATCCTGATTATCAGGGTTTTGAAGCTGACGATCCCAAAATGAAGCCGATATATAAAAAAATATCGTCACTTGGACTTATAGCCGTATTTCACGCAGGCAGAGATTACGGATTTGAACCGCCTTATAAAAACACACCTGAAAAAATGCTGAAGGCATTTTCGTGGTTTTCTTCGCCTGTTATTGCGGCGCATTGGGGTGGGGTAGATTGCTACGTGGATACGTTAAAGCTACTTGCAGGAACGGATATATATTTTGATACGTCGTTTGGGTATTCAATGATGCCAAAGTATTTTGCACAGAAAATATTCGAAAAGCACGGTGCGGATAAAATGCTGTTTGGTACTGATACGCCGTGGCACAATGCATCTATGGAACTTCGCCTTATAAACAGCCTTGATATTTCCGATGATGATAAACAAAAGATATTTTATAAGAATGCAAAAAAACTGCTTCAAATATAAAAAACTGCCTTTGCGCAACTTCTCATAAGGATGTTTGTATTTTGTAGGGGCGATTCAAAGTCGGAGGCCAAGCGGTCTTAGGAAGACAATCCTTTTGTACAACTCCTTGGCTCACAGAACGACATGGCTACGATCCGACTTAAAAGATATTTTATAAGAATGCAAAAAAACTGCTTCAAATATAAAAAACTGCCTTTGCGCAACTTCTCATAAGGATGTTTGTATTTTGTAGGGGCGATTCA